>JACAEP010000318.1 GCA_013388795.1 Chloroflexota bacterium
ATGCCGCGATGGACGTTGGCGTTGTAGCGGGCGTAGTAATCGTTCAGCGCCTCGATGACGACGCGCGGTTTTTGGGAGGTGGCGGCGTTGTCGAGATAGACGAGCGGTTTGCCGTGGACTTGCTGGTGCAAGATCGGGAAGTCGTCGCGGATTTCGTCCAGCTCGACGGCGTCCAGTACCGGAATCATGGCGGTCACCGTAGGACTTTCGCGTGAATGAGCCGAGAAAACTCTTCGCGGACGGACTCGACCTGGATGCGGGCGAGGATCGGTTCGAGGAACGCTTCGATGAGCGCCTGCCGGGCCTGGGCGAGGGTCAGGCCGCGGCTGCGAAGATAAAAGAGTTGGTTTTCATCGAGGCGGCCGACGGTCGCGCCGTGGGTGCAGCGGAGCTGGTTGGATTCGATTTCGAGGATCGGCCGGGTGTCGCACTGGACCTTGTCGCTGAGGACGAGGTTGCGGTTGGACTGGTAGGCGTTGGTGCCGTTGGAGTTTTTTTCGACTTTGATCAGGCCGGTGTAGTTGCTGACGGCGTCGTCGCGCAGGACGTTTTTGAAGAGCAGGTCGCTGGTGGTGTCGCCGACGCGGTGGTGCTGGCGGGTGAACTGGCCGAGTTGTTGGCGGTTTTCGCCGAGGCCGACGCCGTACATGAAGCTGTGACCGCCCCGGCCTTCCATCACGCACTCGATGTCGTAGCGGGCAAACAGTCCGCCGAACATCCCGATCACCCAGTCCACTTCGGCATCCTGCGCGACGTGGGCGCGTTTGACGGTGAAATCGTAGGCGGTCGGCGCGAAGTTTTGGAGGCTGACGTAGTGGAGCCGGGCGCCCGGTTGGACAAAGACTTCCGTGCCGCTGGCGTGGACGCCGGGTGCGCCGGTGAATCTCTGGATGAGCGTGGCTTCGGCGCCGGGTTCGAGGACGATCAGCGTGCGGGGGAAGGCGGCGGAATCGTGATTGGGCAGGTCGTAGGTGATCGTCAGGGGTTCGCTGACGCGAACGTTGCGCGGGACGTACAGCAGCGCGCCGTTTTCCCAGAGCGCTTCATGCAGGAGGGTGAACTTGTGGCGGCCGGCGCCGTTGAGAGCCTGGCCGAGAAATCGGTTGGCGACATCGCGGTGGCGGGCCAGGTCGCCGAAGACGACGCCGGTGGGCACGGCGCCGGTGAGTTTCGCGGCGACGGGCCGGGCGCGTTGGGCGATGTTGTCGAGTTTCAGGCCGCGCAGGTCGAAATGCTGCCAGTCGAGGTCGCGGCGGGTGGGGAGGGGGAGCGCTTCGTATTGTTTCCAAGCTTGCTGGTTCATGCAGAAATTCAGTCACCCTGAGCGTATCGAAGGGTCTCTCGGCGGAACGACAGAGATTCTTCGCTGCGCTCAGAATGACAACAGGGAACGTTCATCCGACGGAGCCTTCCATCTGGAGATTGATGAGGCGGTTGATTTCGACGGCGAATTCCATCGGCAACTCTTTCACGATCGGTTCGATGAAACCGTTGACGATCATGCTGATGGCGTCTTCTTTTTTGATGCCACGGCTCATCAGGTAAAAGAGTTGTTCCTCGCTGACGTTCGAGACACTGGCCTCGTGCTCGACGGTGGCGAGGTCGCCTTTGATTTCCATGACCGGGTAGGTGTCGGAGCGGCTTTTGTCGTCGAGGATCAGCGCGTCGCAATTGACCTGAACCCGGCAGTTTTTGGCTTGGTCGCGGACCTGAACCAGCCCGCGGTAGGAGGCGCGGCCGCCGTGGCCGGAGATGGATTTGGAATTGATGCGGGCGGTGCAGTTCGGCGCGAAGAACACCATCTTCGCCCCGGCATCCTGCCACATGCCTTTGTCGGCGCTGGCGAGGCTGAGGACTTCGCCGTGACCGCCTTCGCCGAGCATGTAGCAGGAGGGATATTTGACGGTGCGTTTCGAGCCGAGATTGCCGTCCACCCATTCCATGACGGATTTTTCGTAGAGCATCGCGCGTTTGGTGACGAGGTTGTACACGTCGGTGCTCCAGTTTTGGATGGTGGTGTAGCGGCAGCGGGCGCGGTTTTTGACGAAGATTTCCACGACGGCGGAGTGCAGTGAGTTGGTGGTGTAGACCGGCGCGCTGCAGCCCTCGACGTAGTGGCAGAAGGCGTCGTCGTCCACAATGATCAAGGTGCGTTCAAACTGGCCGAATTGTTCGGCGTTGATGCGAAAGTACACGGACAGCGGCACGTCACAGTTGACGCCTTTCGGGACGTACACAAACGAGCCGCCACTCCAGAAGGCGGAGTTGAGCGCGGCAAATTTGTTGTCCTCGGGCGGAATGGCTTTGGCGAAGTGTTCGCGGAACAACTCCGGGAACTCTTTCATTCCGTCGTCGCAACTAAGGAAGATGACGCCCTTCTTCGCGAGCGATTCCTGGATGTTGTGATAGGCCATCTCGGAATCAATCTGGGCGCCGAGACCGCCGAGGAGTTTTTGTTCTTCCTTGGCGATGCCGAGCTTGTCGTAGGTGCGGCGAATTTCCTCTGGCACGTCTTCCCAGCGGCGTTCGGATTTGGCGACGGGGCTGACGTAGTAGGTGATGTCGTCGTAATCAATTTCATCCCGCAGGCCCGGCAACCAGTCCGGCAAACCTTGTTTCAGAAACAGATCAAGGCTGCGGTGACGGAACTGGCGCATCCAGTCCGGCTCGTTTTTCACGTCGCACATGTAGTCCACCACCTCGTGTTTGAGGCCTTTGGGGACTTTGTGAACGACGGGCAGGTCGTCGTGGAACCCTTCTTTGTACGTGCCGCGCAGTAGTTCGGTGCTCACGCCGCCACCTCCTTGAGGATCCAGTCATAGCCATGTTCTTCGAGATGTTTGGCGAGATCGGCGTCGCCAGACTTCACGATCTGGCCGTCCACCAGAATGTGAATCACATCGGGCTGGATGTAGCGCAGGATGCGTTCGTAATGGGTGATAATCAGGATGCCGAGGTTCGGGCCGCGCAATTCGTTGACGCCGTGCGAGACGATTTTCAGCGCGTCAATGTCGAGTCCCGAGTCCGTTTCGTCCATCACGGCGAATTCGGGTTCGAGCAT
>JACAEP010000093.1 GCA_013388795.1 Chloroflexota bacterium
CGTGACCTACATGTTACGTCCTATGGCTTCAACACCAAATGCCCTTCGGCGTCATTGATTATGGATTCCTGCTCCCACCACATCGGGTAATACTCCACATTCGCCCAGAGCGGAGCCATATCAATATAGTGCGGGTGATAGGCGTGTCCAGACTGTCCTGTGGTGTGGACGGTGAGGGAATTGTTCAAATTGCTCAAATCCACGATCATGCGCATGGAGGGCAGCCAGTCCACGAAGAATCCGGCGCCAATGTCCCAGCCTGTTGCGTTGACTAGGCTCTGCCCGCCGCCCGTTTCGAATGGTCCGCGGTTGAAGAGGTCTTCGATCAGGAAGACGCCCGACTGGCCCAGTGTGCTATTCTCAAAAGTGGCAGTGTGCAACTCGCCCCAATGCGGCCACTTGACAGGGTCCTTGCCGTATTGGTCTTCCAGCTGCGCTACTGTCTCTTTGAGAGAAGCAATGAAGATGTCGTCACGGGTTTCGGTCACGTCGGCTGTGGTTTTGTCGTCCCAAAAGAAGTGATCAGGCTGCGGCAGCAGAATGCGGAAGGTTTCAAAATCCTTCGAGCCGCCGCTGACCCAGTTCTTCTCGGGCAGGTCGTCGTTGAGCGTGTTTTGGTTGAGGTTCCACCAGAAGTATTGATAGACCGCGCAGGCTTTTGAGTCGGCGGTGCAGGTGGTGTCCCAGTTCTTCATCAGGTTGAGAGCATAGGCTTCGTTGTCGGTTGTGGCACTGTACGCGATTTTATCCCATGTTGGGATGATGTTTTGCGCGTTCAGATCGGCGCCATCGCCCTGCATAAACTGCAGGTATTCCTTGTCGATCTTCCCCGGCGCGGACTCAATCATATCCACAATGCGTTGGGCGCGGTAGCCGTAGTCCCAGTCTTTTGTGATGAGGTAGGGATAATCCCACGGGTTGACCTGATTATTGGCGGTAACGATATATCCTTCTTCCGGATTGAAGGTGTAGGGTAAGTCCTCGAATGGAATATACCCTTCCCAATCGTACTCATCTGTCCAGCCGGGCACGGGCAATGTGCCGTCGCCGTTCTTGCGAATGGGAACATCGCCTGGCATTTGATAGCCAATATTGCCGTCTACATCGGCATAAAGCAGGTTTTGCGCGGGTACATGAAAGTCTCTTGCGGCTTTGCGGAATTCATCCCAATTTTGGGCTTTATTGAAGCCCCAGATCGCCTCAAAGGGGGTGGAGGGTGTCAGCGCCGTCCATGCAAGGGCTACTACGTATTGTTGGGGCAACTCCACGCCGCCCACGCGGTCTTTGAACGGAATAAATTCTTCATCATCTGGGTTGGCGTCTTTGGTCGGGTTGTATGTGTCTGAGATGACCGGTCCGTGGCGGGTTTTGCGCACGGTGATGGTGATTGGTTCGCCGCCAACGACGTTGATGGTTTCTTCATAGGTTTCAAAGTCGAGCCATTCGCCGTTAAACTCGTACTGGTTCGGGTTTTCAGGGTTGACCTTTTCAATGTAAAGATCCATCACATCCGGTCCAACGTTGGTGAAGCCCCAGGCAATGCGGTCGTTATGACCGATGACCACACCTGGTACGCTGGCAAACGAGAAGCCGGTTACATTGAATGGGCAGGCATCTGATTTTTCGACACAATGCAAACCAATTTGATACCAGATGGAAGGCATTTGAATGCCGAGATGCGGGTCGTTGACGAGATAGGGCATGCCGGTATCGGTCATGTCGCCGGAAACCGCCCAAGAGTTTGACCCAATGCCATCGCCAAGCGCGCCCAGCGCCGGGTCCAGCAAGGAGGCGTTGTATGAGGTGGCTTCCAAGGCGGAGGCGTAGTCTAAGTTCACAAGTCCCAAATCCAGTTCAGACTTGGCTGTTTCACCTTCACCGATCTTGTTGACGATTACAGGATGATCTTTGGGATATTCAGGGAACAACACTGCAACTTGTTCGGGGGTGAGGACTTTGAGCAGTTCGGCGCGTTCGATCTCGTCGCCCATGTTGCCGCGCAAGTCCCATGCCATGGCTTTGCCCCAGGTGAGCGAGTGGACGGGTTCCCACGGCTCGATGACGTAATCGGGGCTGAGCAAACCGAGCACGGCATATTCAAGGCTGACGGCGGTATCGTGATGGTCGGCGAGGTAGGCATTTACGCCGTCGGTATAGGCTTGCAGCATGCCTTTGGTTTCAGCATTGAGCCCATCCCATTCGGCTTCGGCGGTTTTGCGCCAGCCAAGTGTGCGCAGGAAGGCGTCGGTTTCTGTTTGTCCTTCTCCAAACATTTCAGAGAGTTCGCCAGAGCCAATGTGCCGCCACGAGTCCATTTGCCAGAAGCGGTCCTGCGCGTGGACGTAGCCCTGCGCGAAGAACAGGTCGTGCGTGGTTTCGGCGTAGATGTGCGGAATGCCCATCCGGTCGCGGTAGATGTTCACTTCACCGTCCAAGCCGTCGAGCTGGATCTCGCCGTCAATTTGCGGGAAGGATTGCGGCGCTACGGTATTGGGCAGGTAACTTTTGAAATAATACAGCCCGCTTGCCGCAAGGACTAAAACAATGACCAATACTCCCACGAGTAATCGCCCAAGAATGTTGCCGATTTTTTTCATATACTCCTCCAAAAAATTGGTTTAACCAGACTGCAGCTTGTTGCAATCTAGAATGCGGGTTAATACACGAAACCTCTGTATTTGAACGGTGACGGCGTTTTCTTACGGAGCAATTCCCAATAGCCTGGGATACCAATACCAAAGTACATTGGCAGCAGGTTTGCCATGCGCCGAGGTGGATTTGTCCTGCAAGGCCACCGGCATAAAGAAGCCGCGGCTGATGAAACCGGAAATCCATGAGCGCGCATTGACGGCCATTAACATGGCTTCGTAGAGGTCCGCTTGGGTTTGCAGGTTGAGGCTGACGGCTGTGATATCGGGATTGGGTCTGGAAAGCGCGTTGAAATCCAGGCAGCCCCCCGCTCCGTTTGCGATACATCCGTTTGGCGCGCCGCCTGCGGAAGGATACGACACTGCAAGAACGATGGGTTTGCCCAGCAAGGAAGAGAGCGGGAAAACTTCATTATCAAGCAGGCGTCCGGCTTCGTTTGCATAATCGGTTTTGGTCGCGGTGGGTGATGTTGCCAATGGCGTGGACCATAGCAGGTAAATGCCATCCACATCGCGCAGGAAACTAACCGGCGCACTAAAGCTGGATTTTTCATACGGCATTGCCCAAAGCGTCTGCCCATTGAAGCGAGCGCGCACATCCTGCAGGATGGAACGCCATTGCGCCTCTGCGTCTGCCGGGACGTTTGAGGGGGAGCCATCAGGCAGGAGTCCGCCGGGCAGGGCAGGGGCGACCCACTCGCCGCCAAGGATGATGGATTGCGCGCCAGACTGTGCGGCAAGGTCGGCATAGTTAATGATGAATGCGCGATAGCGGCTGAAGAATGTCTGCCACCAGGCAGCATCTTTAGGCGCATCTTTCCAGAATTGGACGCTGGCCGAAATACTGGTATCTGCCGATGAAGAAAATTGCGGCGTGGGAAAGATGGCGGCATTGAGTCCCAAATTCCGCGCTTGTTGGATCATGATGGCAGTATCGATCCAGAATGGATCTTTTCCGGGCAGGGTTGAAAATCGTAAAGGGCTAATGCTTGTCACCGACCAGGTTGGCGTGAAGACTGCAAAATTGGAGCCAATGGCTTTGGTGTTGGCAAATGCCTGCGGGGCAAAATAGGAAAAGTTCGGGCGGTAAACCGGTTGAAATTCCACACCAGTGACAAACCCGGCAGCGCGCGGCGTGATGGCGCTTCCAACCAATGGCAGGGTTTCGGGGTTTTCGTACCATTTCCACGAGCCGACCGTGTTGAGAATATCCTGCCCAAGATAACTGGTGGAAGCCGTTAGCCCGGAGGGTGAAGCGCCGACAGTTTGATTATCATCCGCGCTGCCACATTGACCGTTGCGGCAGTATCGGTACGCGAAGGAACCTAGAAAGTTGAGCGGTCCATACAGTTTATACGCCCAGCGATTGTTACCCAGCGGCCACATGGGGATTGGCTCGGACCAACCGAAGGTATTAAACTGCATGTAGATGATGTCGCTTGGCAGGGTAACGGACGGAACACTGACTTCAAACAAGATTGGACCCGACGCGCTGGAAGCCAGCCAGGCGGCTACCGTATCTTCGACGGTGTAATCCTGTTCCGGCACAATGAATTCGCGCAGCATCCAGTCGCCATCCGATTTGTGTTCCGCATTCCAATATCCGTCACCCAGGGTGTACTTATACTGGATATAAGCCCCAACCGGCAGACCCAGCGTAACGGCATAACGGCCATCTGCTTGAAGATTCATAATCGGCATGCGGTCTGCGACTACATTTACTCCGCCCTGCAAGTCTGCAAATGTGTTGCCGAGCTGCAGGATATTTCCCGCAACTCGCACCGGCACACCGGGGACGGTATCTTCCGGCACAGAAACCAGAAAGGTCACATTCACCAGACGGGACGGCTTAATCCGTACATCCACGAGCGTAGTCTGACCCTCTGCCACAACCGCGCCTTGTTGAAAGGGCAAATAAAGCCCATCCATGCTGTACGCCATTAACTGGTGAATGCCTGGCGGCAATCCATTTATTTCAAACCGCCCCAGAGAATCGGTGATGAAATGAATCCCACCGGCTGTTACCAGAATATTTGGGATTGGCGAACCTGTGTCTGAATTATAGATTTGACCGAGGATGGCGCCCGATGGACGGTTAAGCGTCTTATCGCTCCAATCCGCTACAACGTCTTGCACTTCAGCTGGTCCCGCCGTGCTGCGCATACGGTATCGCACCACGCTCCCAAAAGTGGTATCTTCAATCGCGCCCGCCCCGCCCGTGCGGATATAACGATACTTGACGACAGAGTTATATGGAAGCGGAATAGTGGTTGCGTAGGTCAGGTTGTCTCGTGCACTGAGCGGATATTGCCTCGCGTTCAGCGCCAAACCAGTCACTTCATCCAGAACAACAACCGCAAGTCCTTCGCCGGCTAGCAGAGGTTCGGGGATGGTCACAACAAAGGTGGATGCCACAACCGGATAGGGTGTGCTTGCAGGCAGCGCAGGCGTTGGCGTCAGGGTGGTGTTTGCGCCGCCAAATGGATCCCCAAACAGTGAAAACGTGCAAGCCTGCCCGGCAAACGCAAGAACGATCACCGCAGACATCCACCGCCGCAAAATGACGGTTGAATGGTTCATTTTCTTCTCCTTTGGATTATGCGCTTCTTCCTATGCCCTGGCCGGTTTCAGCGCCATCAACTGAATCTTGCGCCTCAACGCTTTTCTCGCCACGCCCGGCGTAGGCGAGGTAACTCAATCCAATGCTGATGAAATACAGCAGGATCATCGGCGCCATCACCAACCCCATATTGACCGGGTCCACGGTTGGCGTGATGGCCGCAGCCAGCACGGCAATAATGACGACTGCCAGCCGCCATTGTTCTGCCAGGAATTTCGGCTGCACCAACCCAATTGACGTGAACACATAAATCACAAGCGGAAATTCAAAGAAAAGACCAATCCATAGCATTAGCCCAGTCACAAAACCAAAGTATTCGCGTGCCGACCAAAACTGTGAAATGTTGGTGAAACTTCCGAGGAATGGCAAGGCGGCCGGCAGGAGCACAAAAAATGTAAATGCCATCCCAAGCAGAAAAAGGATTGTCGCAAGTGGAATGCCCACCAATGCCAGTTTTTTCTCTCTGGGTTTCAAGCCGGGTGCGGCAAAAAGCCAGAACTCCAGCGCAATATATGGAAAAGCGCCGGCTATCCCCGCTGTCATTGCCACCCGCATGAACACACCGATCTCTTCGGTTACCTGGATCGCCTGCAAATTTTCAAGCCCGCCCACCGGTTCAGCAAGAAAACTCATTAAGGGTTGAGCAACCCAAAATGCGGCGAAAACAAAAAGAGCCAGCACGATCACCGACCGCAGCAAATGCATCCGTAAGGCATCAATCTGCTCCCAAAGCTGGTCGCGCACCTCTTTCTGAGTTGCTATGTCAACGAACACGTCCGCAATCGGACGTTCATCCGGTTCTGAATTCAGGAATTTGACGAATCGCAAACTTACCTGGAAGGGAAAAGCAATCGCGGCAAAGACCAAACGAAATGGGAAGGTCAACACCCGCCAAACATTGATAAAGAACTTACGCATTATTTTCTGGTTCGCTTTCGGGGGCTTGTTCCTTGTTTTCGGGCTGCGCCGTGGGGGCGCCGGCAGATGCCTTCATTGCAACAGGAGGATTGATGCTGTTTTGCCTAAACGGCGGGTTACCCGCGCCCATGCGCGGATTGATCCTTAACGAATTACGGATTTCTTCATCTGTTTTTTGCATGTCCAGATTGGCTTCCCGCATCAGGTTGGTGGGCAAATTCCGCAGCTCCAGCGATGACCGTCTGACCACCTTCCATGCGTCCGAATTGATCAAACGGTTCAGCCATCGTCCCACCGTTTTCCCGGCTTTCTGCATATCCTTCGGACCGAGAATCAACAAAGCAATAATAAAAATAAAAACAAGTTCGGGCAGCCCAATGCCAAGAATTTCCATAATCCTTAAGATTCCAAGTTTGTAGTCTGCGGCACGACATTCTTCAAGACCTGCGCGATCTCTCGCTCATGCTCCACCAACGTCCCCAATACACCGTTCACAAAACGCGCCGTCGAGTCTGAGCCGAATAATTTGGCAAGCTCCACTGCCTCATTGATCGCCACTTTCACCGGCGTTTCCCGTGAAATCGCAAATTCCCAACATGCCATGCGCAGGATGTTGCGGTCAATGGCGGCGACCTGCTCCATAGGCCACTCTGGCGCATATTTTGCAATCACCTGATCGAGCTGTTCGCGAAGGGGCATCACCCCAAAGATGATGCCCCGCGCAAATTCTGCGAGTTCAGGCGGCAGGGTCGTCTCCTCAAGGCGCGTGCGTAGCACATCTCCTGGAAGGTGCGCTGAAAGGTCAGTTTCGTATAACACCTGCAGGGCAATCGAGCGCGCCCGGGTTCGAGGTTTCATTCTTTAAGCCTCGTTTCCTTCAAAATCAATATCTTCAATGTGGACGTTCACTTCGCCCGCTTCCATGCCGACCATTTCCTGAATGGAACGCGCTACATTTGCCTGCACATTGCGGCTTACTTCACGGATATTGACACCCTCTTTGAGGATCAGGAACAAGTCGGTATAAACCGTGTTGTCCTTCGCTTCAATCCGGACCCCGTCACTGGCGCCGCGCCGAAAGAGTCTATTCACGCCGCCGCTGACTGGCGCCAGGCGGCTGACGCCGGGAACTTCCAATGCGGCGAGGCTGGCGATGGTGGTCAATACTTCGGGTGAAACCGTGGTTTTGCCTTGCGTATCGTCTGTCATACTTGCTCCTGTTTTATCTGGCTACATCATTGCCATGCCGCCGTCCACGCCGATGACCTGACCTGTGATATAGGCAGCCCCATCTGAGGCAAGGAATGCGGCAGTGAATGCAATCTCTTCGGGGTTGCCTTTGCGTCCCAACGGCACGAGTTTAAGTGCGGCTTCGAGGGTTTCGGGCGTCATGGCGTCGAGGATCTCGGTATCAACAAATCCCGGCGCAATCGCGTTGACGGTGATGTTGCGGGCGGCAACTTCGCGAGCCAGCGCTTTTGTAAAGGCGATCTGCCCCCCTTTGGAGGCGGAGTAATTTGTCTGCCCGGGGTTGCCCATTTGCCCGGCAACAGAGGCAATGTTGATGATTCGTCCTGTTCGCTTGCGCATCATGTGCTTGATGGCGGCTTTTGAGCAATTGAACGTGCTTTTGAGGTTGGTGTTGATGACGGCATCCCAGTCGCTTTCGGGCATCATCATAATGAGCTGATCGCGGGTGATAC
Source organism: Chloroflexota bacterium (assembly GCA_013388795.1). Classification (GTDB taxonomy): domain Bacteria; phylum Chloroflexota; class Anaerolineae; order Anaerolineales; family Villigracilaceae; genus Villigracilis. The sequence continues at coordinate 7,890 of JACAEP010000093.1, forward strand.
CCGCATTGTTGACCAGGATGCTCAAGTCGCCAAAGGTATCCATGGTGAATTTCACCAAGGTCTCCGCCTGTTTGAAATCTGCCACATCGGCTTGAAAGGCGGCGGCTTTCCCGTTCATTTCCTGAATCTGTTTTACTACTTCTTCTGCGGCTTCAGGCGATTTGTTGTAGTTAACCACCACCGCCGCGCCACGCTCACCAAATTCGAGCGCAATGGCACGCCCAATGCCGCGCGACCCGCCGGTAACCAGCGCCACTTTATTTTCTAAAGACATTTTGAAAGACATTAAGGATCTCCTGTAATGAAATTATACATCATGTGGAAGTAACCCCCAACGGGGGCGGTGAGAAACGCCAGCCCTCAATGCGCCAGTTACTTTGTGCGGAGTCCCAACGCCAGCGTCAGCCCGCCGCTGAGGGCGATGACCGCCATCGAAATTACAGCGTCCTGCCAGAAGCGGATGGGGAAGAGGCGGATGAGCGTATCTGAATAAGAGAAGAGCCAGGAATCGCCTTCGAAAAAAATAGCGTGGAACCCGGCAAAGAAATTCCAAAAAATATTGGGGTCGAGCAGAATGCCTGCTCCGGCAATAACCCCAAGGGCGACTGCCAGCCCGATCATCCACCAACCGCCGCGGCGTAGACCGTCCAGATATGCGGGCAGCCAGTTGGTTCTGATTGCAAAGACGGCAAGCCCAAGCAGGGTTACATTTATTCCATACCAAACCATCAACGAACCCTGCACAATTCCTTTCACATCTTCCATGTGGCTGAGTTCTCGCGCGTTATAGATTGGGGCGCCATTCTCAAATTGCAGGTCCGCGAGGTAGGAAATATCGGCGCTGTTAACAAGATAAGCAACAGAAGGTTTTGCCCATGTGAGGCGATCTTCCTTTGTAAAGCCATATTCATCTGCCGGGAAGTAGGGCATATTGTATTCAACCGTGTAATACAATGGGGTGAGCAGGATTCGCAGCGCCAACCCGATCAAGGCCAAGGGCGTTAGCAGGGAAATAAAATAGGAGAGTATGCGGGGGAGTTTCATTTTTTATTGTAAAAATTCCAAGCCGCCTTCGATCACAAAACGGACAACCATGTCATTGACGATCCATTCGATGGGGGCAAGGTCGTCGGTGAAAACAGTGGTGGTTTCGTAGCCGGGTTTCAAGTTGGCATAGGTAGAGGACATGGTTGTGACCAGCAGCGGATTGAGGTTTTGGTCGCCAGCAAAACGTGTCAGATTGTTCAGGAAGGCTTCCCGGGTGGTGGATTGTTTGGTGGCAAAGATCATGGTGTTGAGCGTACCGGGAATGTCCATGATGTGAATGGTGGGGAAAATCTGAGCCATGGTTGTGGCAAGACCGTTGATGAGACGGCGATCTCCCGGTGTGGACCCTACATTGAGGGTCAGCGCCCCGTTATCGGCTAGGTGTGAGGCGCAGATTTCGAAGAATTCGACCGTTGTCATATGCGCAGGGATGTAAGGCGGGCGATACGCGTCAATGGCGATGATGTCATATTTTGTCTGGCTGCGATCCAGCCCGAGACGCCCATCCCCAATGACAACATTAAGGTTGGGCATGGTCATGCCAAAGTATTTTCTTCCAACGTCGACGATCTTGGAATCGATCTCAAACCCGTCAATGTGCAGGTCTTCACCGTAGACAATGGTTGCCTGTCGCGCCGCTGTACCCGCTGCAAGCCCGACGATTGCCATGTGTTGGATCGCATCTGGGTTACGTTCTTCATAGAAAAAAGGGCCAACCAGAAATTGTTCCCAGGGTCCGTTATAGTAGAGGGTGTCGGGGTGATAGATGGAATGAACGCCTTGTCCATCGTTCAGTTTTAGAATGGTGTAACTGTTTTGCTGCTGCACCTGGATGTAGTTATACGCCGACTCGGTTTCGTACACCTGATTGCGGTTGGACTTGAGCGCGGAGTTTGAGAACAGCACCGCAATAAGGAACAGCGCGATCGGCATCCAGATAAACTTGAGCATTTCGCGTGTGCTTGAAAAACGCGCCAGTCCGACAAGCGCAACGGTCAACAAGGTCATGCCGAAGAGGACGAAGGTGAGACGTGTGCCAATGGTGGGAATAAAAACGAGTGTGGGCAGGAAGGTGCCAATGAATGAGCCCAGTGTGGACACAGCATAGATCTGCCCGGAAACCTGCCCTGCTTTTTCGGCTTCTTCCACGGAGAGACGAATGGCAAAAGGCGAGACTGCGCCAAGCAGCGTAACCGGCACAATAAAAAGGATCAGTACGGCAATGAACGACCCTGCCATAATCCCAACGCTTAACGCTTCAAACGCGTCGGCTGCATAGCGGAGGACAGGCACAGCAATATAAGGAACCAAGCCTGTCGTGAATGCTGCCCACGCGAGGATGCGGTACATGGCAAGCGCAGTGGGGTTTTGATCTGCCCATTTACCGCCGAGGAAATACCCGAGCGTCAGGTAGATCAAGATCAAGCCGATGATGCTTGCCCAGACGAGGTTGCTCGTGCCGAACACATTTCCAATCAAACGACCGGCGGCAAGCTCTGCCGCGAGAGTAGTCATGCCGGAGATGAATACAGTGAAGAGGAGGTATCGTTTCATGAGCAGTTCCGATTATTTGTTGTGTAAATTATACGCACCCAAGATGAGACAGGGATAATTCGATGGTTCATTTCGTGGCATGGAGGATGACCAGGCGGCTGGATCGCATTTCGCTGATCTGTATCTCGACTGTGAAACCCGCTTTGAGCAGCGGGTGTTTCAAACGTTCTTTCAGGGCATGGTCTAATGCTTGTGGATTTTCGCCGGTGAATTTATATAACCATTTGAGGAATCCATTCGATGGAAACGCCGCAGGCAGGACGATGAGCCTGCCTCTGGTTCTGAGAACTCGTCTTACCTCAGAGAGGGTGCGCGGGTCGAAAATATATTCGCTTGGGAAGGTGGAGACAACGGTGTCAAAATATTCGCTTGGATAGGGCAGGGATTGGGAAAGTCCGCGCGTCAGTTGTTGCTTTGTGCCGAGGCGGCGTTTTGCAAGGCGCCCCATCTGCATGGATTCATCAAGGGCAACGGGAGTCAGCCCCTGGTCGAGCAGGAGGCGCTGCAAGTGACCGGGACCATGTCCCAGTTCGAGAATGCGCGTCCCTTCGAGGAGTGGAAAAATGCTGCGGACCCAGTCATTCCAATGACCAAACGAAACCAGCCACGCCACGAGATCGTAGGAAAAGGCAAAGGGATGATAAAGCAGTTGGAAGAAAAAACGCATGAAGCGGCGCATGGTAGAAATAAAACGAGGGTTTGACGAATGTCAAACCCTCATGGGTACAACTGGGTTTTTACGCCGGGGTGGCTTCGTCGCCCTTTTTGGTCTTGCGGACGGCCTCCAGAGCGCCTTTGCCGCGCTCCTTTACTTCAGAAGCGAGTTGTTCGGCGCGGGCGCGGGCTTCGCGCGCCAGTTCCTCAGCGCGGGCGCGGGCTTCTTTAGCGGCGGCTTCGGCGCGGTGATAGGCTTCTTCCGCGCTGAGTTGCGCTTTGTCGCGTAGCTCGATGGATTTATCTTTGATCAGGGCGCGGGTTTCCTCGCCAGATTGCGGGGCAAAGAGCAGGGCAACGACGGCTCCCGTAAGCCCGCCAACGACAAACCCTACAAGAAAGGCTCCAAATTCATCACGGTCAGACATGGTGTATCTCCTTTTTGGTGTGGATCGATTCGATTCAATTTTTTATTTAGGCTTGATGCCCAGTAATTCTAACATACGCTTTAAGCCAGCCAAATAGCCATTAAGTTTGATGACAGGCTCAATCACATTCTCGCCCAGGAATTCTGCCGTCCCGCGCAGGGTGTTGACGGTTTCACTGGCGGCGTGCAAGATCGGGCGCACTTCGTTTTGTAATAAGTTGATAAGGCTGGCAAGTTGCACGACCAGTACGATGAGCGCCACGCCAATGACGAGGGTTTCAAGCGCCACAACGATAATGAACACATCGCGGATTTTGTCGGTAGGGGTGGCAGGTTGCAAAAGGAAATAAATTGCCACACCCAACAACGCCACCAATAGGACAATGACAGCAATAATACCAGCCATTATCTGTTTTTGTTTGCGTTCCTGTTCGCGGATCTCCTCCAGTTGTTCCGCGGTCAATGGCGGGGGAGGGGTGGGAGTGTTGTGATTGGGCAGAGGCGTTGTCATGCTTTCATTATAGCAGATTCGGCGCTTGGGAAAAAAGCCAGTTATGCTGCCGTCCCCAGCGAGTTGTCTGTTTTTTTCTGAAATTCCCGCTTCTTTTAAGTAGAACGCCAAAAGAAATTTAAAACCACAAGCCGACCGCCGACGGCGGACCGTGGTCTATGGTCTGCCATCGGCGGTCGAAGTTTTTATCCCGTCATTAACTCATCCACAGCTTCTGTCAGTTCACGAAGATTACTGACTTTCAAAACATTATCGCAGTGCGGCGCATACTTCTTCATATCACTATCGCCGTTCCACATGTAGTCTGGTTCGGGGTTGAGCCAGATGGTGCGGGTGGCGCGGCGCGCCATTGCCGAAAATATATCAATGCGCGGATCGTTGTAATTGTTACGCCCATCTCCAACGATCAACAAGGTCGTTCCGCTGTTGAGCGTATCCATGTATTCTTTTTGGAAATCATTCAATGACCAGCCGAGGTCGGTATTGTAATGTCCGCTGGGCATGCGCCATAGCACGGATTGAATCGCCTCGTCCGCGTTCGTGCCGGTGAAATCTTCCGAGATCGATTCGAGATGGTCAATGAAGGCAAAAGCATGCGTCTTGCGCACTTGCCCTTGCAGCGCAAATAGAAAACTCAACATCAACTCCGAACAAAACCGCATCGACGTGCTGACATCGCAAATCACCACAATTTTTGGCTTACGAATCTTGTCGCGATGTTTAATCTCCATCGGCACGCCATGATATTTCAAATTCGCGCGAATGGTCGCCTTCGGGTCCATTTGCCCAGTCTTCATCCGTTTTTGGCGCAAAGCAATTCTCGTGCGTAGAGCAGCGGCAAGGCGCTTGACTTCACGCTGTAAAATTTTCTTGTCTGCATCGGATAATGCCTGAAACGGGCGGTTCATCAAGTTATCAATATTTTCCCCGCGCGGACGCTCACTCATATTCTCGGCAATCCGTTCGCCGGCAAATTGCTGCATCTGTTCCTGCATGCCTTGCATGTTCTGTTGGATCATCTCGCGAATTTGCTCCACGCGCTCGCGGTTCATGCCCATCTGCTGAAGTTGCTCCATCAACTCGCGCATCGCCTTTTGCACTTCCGGGAACGCCATGGCGCGCATCATGCGTTGAGTCATCCAGTTTTGATATTGGAGATTCTCCGCTTGATTCAAACCGACCAATTGACCCAACGCCTCCAGCTCCGCACGGGAGAGTGCTTCGCCATTCATCAGCCTTTCCATGCGCTGACGGAGTTGCTCGGCGAAATTTTTCAACGCCTCAGCCAGCATTTGGATCTCTTCCGGCGTCAGATCATCGGATGGGTTGCCGCCCATCTCCGGCGGAGTCCCTGAGCCGAAGAAGAGCGGGAAGAGTTTGTCGAAGATGGGGATATCCCTCACGTCTTTGATCAGAGTCGCGCGAAGAGATAGTCGAAACGACTCGCGGTCTTGAATGCCCATCAAATCCACCGCCGAGAACGCCTCGGCGGATTCCGCAAGTGACACGCGCACCCCGCTAGCGCGCAAGGCTGAGATCAATTGAAGGATGCGAGATTCCATAAATTTTTTCCGTAGGGACAGGCCCCGCCCCTGTCCTTTTGTTTATTATTACAGAGGGCGACCGCAAGGGTCGCCCCTACAAATTAATTCCCGCTGAACCGCCCAAAATCGTCTGTGGGCGGACGTTGCTTCGGCTGCTGCGGCGGACTCATCAATTGTCGCTTCGCTTTTTGCAGATCGGCTTCGTGCTTGAGTAAAACAGACAACGTATCTTCCAAAACATCCTTATCCAAATTTGTTGCATTCAACGCCACGAGCGCATTTGCCCAATCGAGCGTCTCGCTAATGGACGGTGACTTGCGCATGTCCGCTTTGCGGAGGCGCTGCACGAACTCCACGGCTTGCTGGGCGAGTTTGGGGTTGAGGTTGGGAACTTTGAGATGAACAACCGCCAACTCTTCTTGCAAACTTGGGTAATCCACGAAGAGATACAAACAGCGGCGCTTCAACGCCTCGGAAAGTTCGCGGGTGTTGTTGGAGGTGAGCACAACAAACGGTTTGTGTTTTGCCGTAAGCGTTCCCAGCTCAGGCACAGAGACTTGGAAGTCGCTCAAGATTTCGAGCAAAAAGGCTTCAAATTCGGCATCGGCGCGGTCAATTTCGTCAATCAGCAGGACGGTGGGTTGTTCGCTAAGAATCGCCTTCAACAGCGGACGTTGCAGTAAAAAGCGAGTCGAGAAAAAGACATCTTCCTCTTTTGCCAGTTTATCCGCCGCTTCACTTAACGATTCAGCCTTGCCAAGCGTGTCATTTAATTTATCGCGCAGTAATTGCGTATAAAGCAATTGCTTGGAATATTCCCACTCGTACAACGCTTTCGATTCATCCAAGCCTTCATAACATTGCAAACGAATCAACTGCCGTCCCGTTGCAGAGGCGATGGTTTTTGCCAACTCGGTCTTGCCCACGCCCGCCGGACCCTCTGCCAGAAGCGGCTTGCCCAGTCTTTGAGCCAGATACACAATCGTCGCAATTTCATCCGAAGCAATATAATTTTGTTTGCCCAGTTCAGTCTTTACGGTTTTCGTCGAATCAAAAACAGTTGTCATATTTTCACCTTTGTTCACTCAGACGCGCCGCACCGCATTCATTCTACGCCCCGCAAAACTATTCACCAATCTCTAATCTCCAATCTCCAATCTC
>JACAEP010000311.1 GCA_013388795.1 Chloroflexota bacterium
ATATTAAGACTCCTGTATGGTTTGATTTGGTTTGAAATAAAAAAACGGCTGCCTGCCCGCTGAAGTTTCTTCAGCAATGGCATTCGGCGGCAAATTCAAAAAACTGGACGAGCCAGTTTTGATGAAAACGCGGGGCTCTCAAGCCCGCCGAATGCGGCAGTCAGCCGTTAATTTCCGGGGAAATCGGCGGTGGTTTAGAGACCCCGCCGGGTACACATGCAAGTTCGCATTTGACTCATGTCCTCATAGAAAGCACAGGCTGCAAATATCTTACCTGTCATTTTGCCACATCGGCAATGGAGGTTCTCTCCAATTTGTTCGAGACATAATCTCGAATATCCTTGAACGCTCTAGTGAGTTTTTTCTCTTTTTCGATTGGCATGGTTTCATAAAAATTTTCACTCACTAACTCGGTGGGCGCGAGGACGCCGTCGAACAGACAGATGACGTCGGCGAGAAAAATCTGATTGGGATGTTTGGCGAGCCGATAGCCGCCTTTTTGTCCTTTGGCGCTGCGCAGGAAGTGCGCGCGCTTCAACGTCAGCAACCGAATCGCCACCTTCAACGTGAACATTTGCTTAGTTTCGGTCGTGGAGATTTCCACAGCCAGTATAATTGTTTCCGTAATCATAAACAACCATGAAAACCAGACCAATCCTTCTCCTTCTTATTATCCTGATGGGGTTTTCTCAAATTGTCCTTGCGCAAGGGAGCAATTCTGTTGCAATAGTTTTGACCGCGGACGGTCCCATTATGCCGCCGATGCTCGAATACATCAAACGCGGCATCGAAACGGCAGAACAACGGGATGCCGAAGTACTCGTCATCCAGCTTAACACGCCGGGTGGAAGCGTGGATACCATGCTGAAAATCATTGCCGCGATCCGCGACAGCGACGCGCCAGTGGTGGTGTATGTTGCGCCCAAAAATGCCATTGCTGGGAGCGCAGGCGCCATGATCACCATGGCGGGTCATGCTTCTGCCATGGCGCCGGAAACCTCCATCGGCGCATCCAGCCCGATCAGTAGCTCGGGCGAAAACTTGAATTCCACCGCAGATGAAAAAGCCAAGCAACTCATCAAAGCCGCCATCCGCCCCTTTGTAACCCCGCGCGGTGAGGATGCCCTTCAACTCGCCGAAGCCATGATTGACGAAGCCAAAGCGGTTACTGCGGATGAAGCGCTGGACGCCAAGCTGGTCGATTTCATCGCCGCCGACACTGAAGACCTTTTGCAGCGTCTCAACGGCTTCACCGTGCAAATGGAGGAAGGGCCGCTCACGCTCGATACAGAAAATATCGAAGTTCAACCGCTCGCGATGAGTTTCATCGAACAATTATTACTGATGCTCACCGACCCGAACATCGCCTTTCTTTTGCTTGCTATCGGGGTGCAGGCAATCCTGATCGAACTCTCCAGCCCTGGCGGTTGGGTGGCAGGGTTCATCGGCGCGGTGTGCCTGACTCTGGCAACCTATGGGCTGGGCGTGCTGCCGGTCAACTGGTTCGGCGGTATCTTTCTTATCATTGCATTTGTCCTATTCGCGCTCGATATCAAAGCGCCCACACATGGCGCGCTTACCACTGCAGGCGTCGCCTCGTTCATCGTCGGCGCATTGGTCCTGTTCAATTCGCCGGGGACGCCGCAGTTCCAGCGCGTATCGGCGCCATTGGTGATCGGCACGGGCTTCTTCCTCGGCATGCTGTTCTTTGCGACGCTGTTGGTAGCGCTGCGCGCGCGTCGCACCCCGATCCAAATCGGGAGCGAATCACTGACCGGGAAAACAGGAACCGCCCAAATGTTCGAAGGGGAAGCGGGGCAAGTTCATGTGGAAGGCGAAAGCTGGAGCGCCAAAAAAGCCCCTGAATCAGAGCCTATCAGTAAGGGTGATAAAATCGAAGTCGTCGAAGTTCGTGGATTAAGATTGATTGTGAAGAAGAAGTGACGGTTACCTCGGAGGTGACTGTCACTTGCTATCGCCTCAAAAGGACCTTATGCCTGCTGCCCCCACCCGAGACCGAGTCTCACCCCAAACCGATGCGCGCCCGTTGCGCCGCCCCGAATGGATAAAAGTGCGCGCGCCCTCTGGCGAAAACTACGAGCGTGTGCATTCACTCATGCGTTCAAAAGAATTACATACCGTCTGTGAAGAAGCCATGTGCCCCAACCTCGGCGAATGCTGGGGCAGCGGCACGGCCACCTTCCTGATGTTGGGCGATGTGTGTACCCGCACCTGCGCCTTCTGTGACATCAAACACGGCAAGCCCGCCCTGCTGGATTGGGACGAAGCCGAACGCGTGGCGCAAGCCGTGAAATCAATGAACCTGCAACATGCGGTGATCACATCCGTGAACCGCGACGAACGCCGCGACGGCGGCGCGCCGATCTTTGCCATGGTCATCCGCCGCATTCGTGAAGTGTTGCCGGGCTGTTCCATTGAAGTGTTGATCCCCGATTTCAAAGGCAGCCTCGAAGCCTTGAAGATCGTCATGGACGCCCGCCCCGAAATTTTGAACCACAACGTAGAGACCGTGCCGCGTTTGTTCAAAACCATTCAGCCGCAAGATAAGTATGAATGGGCGGCCGCGACACTCTCCAACGCCAAGAAGCTCGACCCCGATGTGCTGACCAAATCTGGCATCATGGTCGGCATTGGCGAGACAATGGACGAGGTCAAACAGGTGATGCGCGATCAACGTTCGTGGGGCGTGGATATTCTGACCATTGGGCAATATCTGCAACCGAGCAAAAAGCACATGCCGATGGACCGTTACTACACCATGGAAGAATTTGCCGAACTGCGCGAGTTTGGCAAAGAGATTGGCTTCAAGTGGGTCGAGTCGAATCCATTGGTGCGGTCTTCGTACCATGCGGCGGAACAAGTGAGAGCCTTGAGTGTGGTGCATCGCAAGTTGTACGGCAGCGGGGCGATGAGTGAAAACAAGCGGCCAGTGGTAAACGTATAATTTCAAAAGCGCCCTCCGATGGAGGGCGCTTTTTTACAAACCTTCGCTTGCGGGGCTGCGGATCTTTCAAGACGGCAATTTAACCGCCCAAAATATTCCTGAGCGCGAACGCCGCGAACAAAACCAAGACAACGACCACTCCAATGGCAATGTACAACTGGGTGTTGCTTGCGCCGCCTTCGGTGTCCACCTGATCGGCTTTAGGGTAACCGCCGATGGTGCGCTTGGGCAAGCCAAGGATGATGGCAAAGGCGATCATGGCGGTCGTGATCTTATCCACCGGCTCGACGAGGAAATTGGTGCTGAAGACCGCGCTGATCATATCGCTTCCGGTCTGCATCAGGTAGGCGGTGATGAAGGAAGAGCCGCTGGCCGTGATACCGCCAAAGAGGTACACCCCAATCGGGGTGGATACAATGGCAGCGGTAAGCGCCACCACAAAACCGGTCGCAACTACCTTCCACCAACTCTTGAAGAAACTCCACTGCGCCATGCGACCCGCCATGTAGCCGATCATCGCGGCAACGGGCCACCACGGGAATGCGCCGGGATCAATGGCGATGCCCCAGATGATGTTCGAAAGCGCGCCAGTGAGCGCGCCCGCCCAAGGTCCACACAGGACAGCGACCATCACAGTGCCGATCGAGTCAAGATATACAGGCAGTTTGAGGACGAGGACGATCTGACCCACCGCGATGTTGATTGCGATGGCGATGGGGATGAGCACCCACGTCTGTGTATTGAAGTTGCTTTTGATTTTGTCCAACATATTTTCCTCCAAAAAAGCTGATTAATCACGCATCGTATTTATCATAACACTTTTGGTTTCGGAATGTCACGAAATTCTTCGCGCCAGTTTTTCCATGCGCTCCAAAAACAATTCCATAAATATGCGCGGACGCACCCCCATTGCCACCTTCATATTCTTCGGTTTCTTTTCGTAGTTGTAAAAGTCGGCAAATGTGTTCCCCAACCCCACGCCTGTCGAAATATCCACATCTACCACCAGATTCTGATAATCGCAAATTTCCGGCATGAAGGTCAGCGCCAGAGTCATCGGGTCGTTGATGACACAACCGTCAATGCTTTGATATTCATCGTGAAATTCCATATAAAAGCGGGTTGAGTCCGCGATGAATTTTGTAATGGGCGAAGCAATGTTCAGCAAACGATTTAGATCGTCTTTTGTAAAAATACATTGATAGGTCACATCCAGCGGCGTCAAGATCATGGGCATACCCGAATGAAACACGATATGCGCCGCGTGCGGGTCTACAAACGTATTGTATTCCGCTTGTGCCGTTGTATTGCCCGGATGCAGAATCGCCCCGCCCATGATGAACACTTCTTTCACATTTTGCACAATGCGCGGCTCTTTGCGAATCGCCAGGGCAACGTTTGTCAACGGGCCGATGGCCACCAGGGTGACCTCTCCCGGGCGCGCCATGATCTGCTCGATGAGAAAATCGCTGCCATGTCCCGCCTGAGGCTGAATCAGCGGCTCTGCCAGTTGGGCATACCCCAGGCCAGTTGTGCCATGCGTTTCGGGGGAGAGCAGCGGTTCTTTTACCAACGGCGCGTGGCAGCCTTTGAAAACCGGCACATGGGTCAAACCTGCCAGTTCCAGCGCCGCCAATGCGTTTCGGGTCGTCCGTTCAGTGGAAGCGTTGCCGTGAACGGTGGTTACGCCCTCCAATCTGATTTCCGGCGAAGCCGCCGCCAGCAAAATGGCAAGCGCGTCGTCAATACCGGGGTCGGTGTCAAGGATGATGTGTTTTGCAGCCATGATAATTCTTCTTTGAGCCTGTTACGCTGATGCAAGGGCGCAGAGTGGCTTGCCAAAACTGGTTTGTATGGCGAATCTTGTGTAAGAACAGCGCGGCACGATGGTCTTTAATAAAAGAATCGCGTAACTTGGCGCAGGGCGCGTTCTCTAACGCGCCTGTTGGCGTAAGAGAACGC
>JACAEP010000302.1 GCA_013388795.1 Chloroflexota bacterium
GCTCTTCCCCGTCGCCCCGACCAATGCCCAATAAAATCAACAGACCGTTCCCGATTTTGGAAATGGTCTGTCCTTCGACAGTTACGCTGGCTTTGGAGACTCGCTGGATTAAGGCGCGCATAAGCGAAACATGATGCCTGATGCGTAATTCGCAAATCTGCATCACGATGTACGAATTACGGCAGTTTCATCGCCTCGCGAACTTCCGCCATGACTTCTTGCGCAATGGCGCGGGCGCGTTTGCCGCCGCTGTTGAGGATTTCTTGCACCTCATCTGGTCTTGCCTCGAACTCAGCGCGCTTTGCGCGGAAGGGTTCAAGATGCTTATTCAGGTTGGAGGCGAAGCGCAGTTTGCAATCCACACAGCCGATGCCAGCCCTGCGGCATTCGGTGTGGATCATGTCCACTTCTTCCTGCGGGGAGAAGATCTTGTGCATGGTAAACACATTGCAGACATCAGGGTTGCCGGGGTCCGTTTTACGCTGGCGGGCGGGGTCTGTGACCATTTCGCGCGCGCGTTTGGTGGTCTCTTCGGGCGTGATGGCAAGCTCAATATGATTATTCAAACTTTTGCTCATCTTGTCCTTGCCGTCAATGCCGAGCACTTTCTTGACTTCGGTATGTTTGACCTGAGGTTCGATCAATGCTTTGGTATTGAAGCGATAGTTGAATGAGCGCACGGTCTCACGCGCAAATTCGACATGCGGCGCCTGGTCGATGCCAACGGGAACAATATCCGTTTTATAGAGAACAATGTCGGCGGTCATCAGCACGGGATAGCCGAGCAGACCGTAGTTGACATTTTCCGGCTGTGTGCCCACCTTCTCTTTGAAGGTGGGCAGGTCGGTTAATTTGCCAAGCGGAGTCACCATAGAAAGGTAGGTATGCAGTTCCATCACCTCAGGCACATGCGACTGCACAAACAAAATCGACTCGTCCGGGCGAATACCAGCCGCAAGCCAATCCAGCGCCATTTCAAAGGTGTTCTGGCGCAGTTCCTGTGTGGTTTCCACCGTGGTTAAGGCATGAACATCCACAATGCAATAGACGCAGTCATAATCTATTTGCAAATCCACATAGTTTTGGATCGCGCCAAGATAATTCCCCAAATGTTGGCGTCCCGTTGGGCGCGCGCCTGAAAATACTCGTCCTTTTTTTGCCATTCGTATGCCTCGCTTAATCGTAAGGGCGACTGTCAGGGCCGTCCCTACATGTAATTTAATCTACCATCTTCGAAATAAGACCAAGAATTTCGCCCGCTTCAGCATGACGTTTGGTCTGCAGTTTGGAATAGACCAACAGCCCGTTCACGCTGACCTCAAACCTGCCTCCGTCCGAGGGAATCATCGCCACCGATTCGATGACGTGTTCATACTCCTTTAACAAGTCCTGCGCCAGGCTCACGGCCCGGTTAGTGTAATGTCAAACCGCGCAGTAGATGATCTCGATTTTTAGCATTTTTACTCCATAAGACCTGACAGGTTTTGAAAACCCGTCAGGTCTACACTTGTATAAGAAAATTATAACATGCCGCCTTGGAAGGCTTGTCACGCTTTATTAAGAGGGCTATAATGCCGCAGTTGTATTCCAAAGAAAGAAGCAAGGAGAGACCATATGCCTGTCTACACGTATCGATGCGAGAATTGCGGAGTGCAATTCGAACGCCAGCAATCCTTCACCGATGATCCACTGAAGACTTGCCCTGAGTGCCGCAAGAAGGCGCTGAAAAAGGTCATCACCCCCACCAAGGTCATCTTCAAAGGTTCGGGGTTCTATGCCACCGACCACAAATCGCCATCGGGAGATACCTATGCGCCCAAGAAGAATGACTTAGAGAGCAGCGCCGCTCCCTCTGAGTAAGCGAAACCACCCTTAGATAAAGAACCACCCGCAAGCCAGAAGACTCGCGGGTGGTTTTGTTTATGCGACAAGTCTCAATCCGTCAACTCGTTTTGAGGCGGGGGGATATCCCCAAAATCGAGCACCTGCCGCATTTGGGTCGCTCCCTCCGGCGGGCCGACAATTTTCCTGTCTTCCATCGTATCCATCAAACGCGAGGCGCGCGTGTACCCAATGCGAAGTTTCCGCTGAAGCATGGAAACGGAACCTTTTCCTTCTTTACGCACAATCGCCACCGCTTCATCAAACAGCGGGTCGCCGTCCACTTTTGGCGTCTCCTCCCAAAGCGGCGCCTGCTTCAACGGCACATTCTCTGGAATGGCATCTGCAGACACACTCGCCGCCGCATACGGGCTGGTGTTTCCAGCCTGCTCACGCCAGAAATCCACAAGCCGGTGAATTTCATGATCAGAAACGAACACGCCCTGCAAGCGAACCGGCGCGGGCGCATCGGGAGCCTGATAGAGCATATCGCCCCGCCCAAGCAGTTTCTCGGCGCCAGGCTGGTCGAGGATGACGCGGCTGTCTGTATTGGATGCCACCGCAAACGCGATACGCGCCGGGAAATTGGCTTTGATCAAACCTGTCACCACATCCACTGACGGACGCTGAGTTGCCAGGATCATATGAATACCCGTCGCGCGCGCCAGTTGCGCCAGGCGTGTAATAGTCTTTTCCGTTTCGTCCGGAGCGATCATCATCAAGCCTGCCAATTCGTCGATCACGATCACCAGATAAGGCAGTTTTTTTTGCCCATGCAACTTCATTTTGGCATTGTAGTCTGTAATGTTGCGCGAACCGACTTGTGCGAACAGGTGGTAGCGTTTATCCATTTCACGCGTGATCCACTGCAATGCGCCAATGACACGGTCCATTTCAACAACCACGGGACCTAGCAAATGCGGCACACCGTTGTAACCGGTCAACTCGACACGCTTGGGGTCCACCAGCACAAGGCGCAGGTCATCAGGCGTGTGATACAACAACATACAGGTCAGGATCGAATTGACGCACACCGACTTACCGGAACCGGTCGTACCAGCAATGAGCATGTGCGGCATATTTTCGATACTGGCAATGGCAGGTAAACCCGCCACATCACGTCCCAGCGCAAACGCAAGCGGCTTCTTGTAGTTTTTGTAAATCTCGCCATCCAAAATATCGCGCAATGCCACTCGCGCCATTTCATCGTTCGGCACCTCGATGCCGACGTAACTATGACCCGGCACCGGCGCCTGAATGCGGATGCGCGGCGCAGCCAGGGCGAGCGCGAGATCATCGGCAAGGGACGCGATCTTTGAGACGCGCACTCGTGTTCGCACACCGCCTCGCGACTCAAGAAAAAGCGGCTCCACGCCAAATTGTGTGATCGTCGGCCCGCGGCTGATCGCCACCACCTGCGCTGGCGCGCCGAACGATGCAAGCGTTTCTTCGATCAACCTGGCGCGCTGTTGAATGAAATCTTCATTGATGGAAGCTTCGCTGCCTTCGTCCAGGATGTCTGTCATGTCTGGCAATTTCCATTCGATCATGGCTGCCCCGCTGCGGGTTTGCACAGGTTGAATCGGGACGGCTCCAACCATATCCACTGTGGGCATGGCGGAAGAATCAATCGGCGTGAAATCGGCTGAAGAGGGCGAGGCAATGGTCGGTTGGGGTTGAGGCGAGATGGGCTTGTTGAGCAGATCACGCAGTTTGGTCATCCACGGGTTGAGCCAGAAGAACAGGTCAACAACGGGTTTATCCAGCACAATAGAAATGCCGAGGGTCAGCCAAGCCAGCATGGCAATGATGGCGCCGCCCGAACCAAACGCGCCCCACAGAAGCCGCTGGGCAAGCCCGCCAAAGTAGCCGCCGCCCTGACCGGTCAGCGCGACGGCTTCGGCCGTTTCGGCGGTTGCGATGAACGAGTGTAGAAAAGTAAGCAGCCAAAAGAAAAGAATCACACTGCCTGCCGCGCGTTCGACAGAAAGCGGCGGAATGCGCTCGATCTTGCGGAGAACCAACCATACCCCAAACACCAGCAAACCAATGGGCAGAACATAGACGCCCCAGCCAAATAATTGCGCGAGGAAGAATATCACGCCGCCGACGATGGCAGACTGATTGGCAGAGATGAGACCTAACAAGATAATAAGACCAACAAATGCCAGGATGATCCCGACCACATCGAGCTTGCGTTCGGGAGAGAGATTCTCCCACCATGACGGTTCGCGCTGCGGCATGTACGGCGGCGGGGGCGGGGGCGTCGTATGTTTTTTGGCATGCGAATCTGTGCCTCCTTTTTTAGGAGGGAGTGTTTTACCTTGCGGTTTGTTGCTTTTGCTTTGCGGCGCAGCAGGCTTGAGAAGTGGCATTGGGATGTACGATTGGGAGATGATTGGTCGTTGTGAGGGTGAAAAATTGCTGTGGAGTCATTATAGCACAAATGGTCTGTTTATATTCTGGGAGTGTCCAAGATAGGAAGTAAAATAGAGAGATGAAATGTCCAAGATGTGGAGCAAATTGGCGACAAATGAAAGCGGGCTTCAATCATTCAGGCAGTCAACGCTATAAATGCGGAGA
>JACAEP010000287.1 GCA_013388795.1 Chloroflexota bacterium
CCTTCGGTGTCATGTTCACGCCCGACCAGGAGCGGGCGGCCGCTGAAATGGCGCGCGTGTGCAGGCCCGGCGGCAGGATCGGCCTGGCGAACTGGACGCCGGCCAGCTTCATCGGCGAGGTGTTCAAGCTGATCGGGCGCTATATTCCGCCGCCCGCTGGCCTGAAATCGCCCGCGCAGTGGGGCACCGAAGCACGGCTGCGCGAGCTGTTCGGCCAGCGCATCGACAGCATCGCCATCGAGGCCCGGCACTTCACGTTCCGCTACCGCAGCCCCGCGCACATGGTGCAGGTTTTCCGCATGTACTACGGTCCGATGCACAAGGCGTTTGCCGCCCTGGACCCGGCGAAGCGGATTCGCTCGCGGCCGACCTGATCGGGCTCGCGGAGCGCTTCAATCGCGCGACCGACGGCACGCTGGTGGCGCCCTCCGAGTATCTCGAGGTGGTCATCCGCCGCGGATCGTGAGAGGATGCGGCCATGAAAATCGCGGAGAGCGCCCTCGCACTGGTCGGCAACACGCCGCTCGTGCGCCTGAACCGAGTCACGGAAGGCGCAAAAGCGGAAGTGGCTGCCAAGCTGGAGTTTTTCAACCCCGCTCATAGTGTAAAAGACCGCATTGGTTTTTCAATGATCGATGCGGCGGAGAAAGCCGGGCTGATCAACACGGATACAACCCTGGTCGAGCCGACATCCGGGAATACCGGCATCGCGCTGGCAATGGTCGCCGCCGCGCGCGGATACAAACTCATCCTGACCATGCCAGAGACCATGAGCAAGGAACGCCGCATGTTGCTGCGCGCCTACGGTGCAGAATTGATTCTCACCCCAGGACCCGACGGCATGGGCGGCGCCATTCGCAAGGCAGAAGAGATCGATGCTTCCGACCCGAAGAAGTATTTCCTGCCGCAGCAATTCAAGAACCCTGCCAACCCGGAAATTCATCGCAACACCACTGCTGAAGAAATTTGGCGCGACACCGATGGCAAAGTGTATTATCTTGTTGCAGGCATCGGCACAGGCGGAACCATCACCGGTGTGGGTGAAACCATCAAGGCGCGCAAGCCTGAATTCAAAGCCATTGCCGTTGAACCGGATGCCTCCCCGGTCTTATCAGGCGGGCAAAAAGGACCGCATCCCATTCAGGGCATTGGCGCAGGTTTCGTGCCAGATATTCTTAACACGAAAGTTTACGATGAGATCATCCGAGTTAAAGCGGATGATGCCTTCCAAACCGCCCGCCGCATGGCGCGCGAGGAAGGCTTGCTAGTGGGCATTTCCTCCGGCGCGGCAACATGGGCGGCATTGCAGGTGGCGAAGCGCCCGGAGAATGCAGGCAAGTTGATCGTGGTCATCATCCCCTCCTTCGGTGAACGCTATCTGCCCACGGCGTTGTTTGCAGATCTGGGCGATAATTAATTTATGGTTTTGCGCTTTCAGGAGTTCAGCCCCTGAAGGAGCAGGTGAGAGTCGGAATGTTCAAAACAATTTATGATGATATTCAATCCGTTTTAGCCCGCGACCCGGCAGCGCGAAACATACTTGAAGCGCTTTTGTGCTACCCAGGCTTACATGCTATTTGGATCCACCGTCTGGCTCATAAACTCTGGAAAAGCGGATTCAAACTCGTTGCCCGCGGACTGTCTCAATTGGCGCGCGGCATGACCGGCATCGAAATTCATCCCGGCGCGCGCATTGGGGCAAACCTGTTCATCGATCATGGCATGGGCGTGGTCATTGGAGAAACGGCCGAAGTGGGCGATAACGTTACCCTGTATCACGGCGTGACATTGGGCGGCACAAGCTCCCAAAAAGTAAAACGCCACCCCACGCTTGAAAACAATGTTGTGGTGGGCGCCGGGGCGAAAGTCCTTGGCGCAATCGTGATCGGGGAGGGAAGCCGCATTGGCGCCAATGCAGTTGTCGTCAAGTCTGCGCCGCCGAACTCCGTCATCGTAGGCATACCAGGGCAGGTTCTCATCCGCAGCCAGTCGCATAAACAGATCGACCTTGAACATAACCTCCTGCCCGATACCATCGGAGACACGGTGGAAGCGCTGGTCATACATGTCAGCGAATTGGAAAGAAAGTTACACAGCCATTTTGAAGGAACACCCCTGCGCAAGCCAGACCACGGGGTTTGGCATGGCGAAGATTTTGCAATCTGATGCAAGCGGTTGCTGTCTTAGGGCAGCAACCGCTTTTTGATGGGAAAAATGGATGGGCTGCTTCAAACTCTTTGGAATGTTTTAAGAGCAATGTTTTGTTACAATGCATGGGTAAAAAATTCGAGGCCGTATGAAAATAATTTTCCGTATCGTGTTTGTTCTCTGTACGCTGGCGTTGATGACCGCCTGCGGCTCAGACTCTGCCCTACCTGCCACGCCCATTCCCACAGCCGCCGCCACGCTGACACCTGACCTTTGCATTGAACCCATGCTTTCTGCCGAAGTGAACAAGATCAACAAACTCATGCGCGAGTTCGACGATTATGCCGCGCTCGCATCCAACACCCCGCAGGAGCAATTGGTGCAGGTCATTCCCGATATGCAGCGGGCGCTGCGCGATGCGGAAGACCAGGTGGTTCCTGCATGTTTGATGACCCTGAAGGACCTGCAAGTGCGCCACATGCGCGTGGTGGTGCAGACCCTGCTTGCGTTTGTTGGCAACGCCAATGCCGATGTGATCAACAATGGCATCTCCCAGGCGCGTGACCTGCACTCACAATATGATATTGAGATGGCGCGTTTGCTGGGAGTCACCCTGGTTATTCCCTCGCCTATGCCTGCCACCGAACCCGTACAGCCTTCAGCAACTCCTGTCCCGGTTGTGACCAACTCCGGCGCAAATGAACTGAACCTGCGAAACGCGCCCGATTTCAATGCCGCGGCGACATCAGTCCTGGGGGTCGGCGTTTCCACACCGGCGCTTGGCAGAACGGCCGACAATCAATGGATTTTAGTGGAAGCGCCCCAGCAGCCCGGCGAAAAAGTCTGGGTGTTTGCAGCTGTGGTTGAATTATCGGTGCCGATTGAGACCCTTCCGATTGTATCTCCGTAAATGCAAAGAGCATGAAAAAACTCTTTGTTTTTTTCATTCTTTTCCTCGGGATGATTATAGTTATCTTCAGTTTCAGCGAACTGGAGACCATCCTGCTTACCCTGCGCAAAGCGCATCTTAATTTCTTCCTGCCTGCGCTGATGATTCAATCTCTCTGGTTCATCTCCAGCGGGCGCATGTACCAATCCATCTTTCACCTGCTGGGCGTGCATGAAGACGTGTTCACGTTGAGCCGCATTGCCACAGCGGCGAACTTCATCAACGTCGTCGCGCCAACTGCCGGGGTGGGCGGAGTTGCGCTCTTTGCCGCCGAAGCGCACCGGCGCGGACATCCCACCGGCAAAGTGACCGTGGCGGCGGCATTATTCCTCCTGCTCGATCAAGCGGCTTTTCTTGTGATCCTTGCCTTAGGATTGATTGTCCTGATCCGCCGCAATGATTTGAACGCTGGCGAGGTCTCAGCCTCGTTGTTTTTATTTGCGATTGCCGTTGCCTATGCCTCGGTGCTGTATATCGGCTATCGTTCCGCCGAAAAAATGGGAAACCTGCTGGCAAAATTCGCCCGCGCCATTAACTGGGTGGTTCGCCGCTTCCGCAAGGAGCAATACCTCAGCGAAGACCGCGCCCACGAATTCGCACGCGAAATCACAGACGGGTTTTCCGGGTTAACCGAAAAACCTTCCAGCCTCATTCGCCCGGTGTTATGGGGCATCTTCAACAAAGGACTGCTCATGCTTGTGTTGGTTTGTTCCTTCCTTGCATTCGAAGTTCCCTTCTCAACCGGCACCATCATTGCCGGTTTTTCAATGGCATATCTTTTTCTGATCGTGTCGCCCACACCTTCAGGAATCGGCATTGTGGAAGGTCTCATGCCCGTGGCCTTGAGTTCGCTCAATGTCAATTGGAGTCAGGCGGCGCTCATCACCCTGCTTTATCGCGCTGTGACGTTCTGGTTTCCCCTTGGCGTCGGCGCATGGGCATTTCGCACCCTGCACGCCGAACGCCCCGCCCCGGAAAATTGACCATGCTTGCCGCCCTGCTCGATTTTTGGAGACAAGATGAAGAGACCGCGCCAAACCTTTTTGCCTGGCACGCGACCCCTCCCCGCGCCGCGCAAACGCATCCCTTCCCCGACGATGTGCCTGATACGCTTCGAGAAGCCTTATCTTCCCGGAACATTTCCCTGCTCTATTCCCACCAACAGACGGGCTGGACTCACGCCCGCGCCGGACGCAACCTGATATTGGCAACCGGAACAGCGAGCGGAAAAACCCTCGCCTACAACCTGCCCGTTCTTGCGAAAATGATCGAGGACTCGCAGGCGCGCGCCTTATATCTCTTCCCAACCAAAGCCCTCGCCCAAGACCAACAATCGAGCCTCGAATCTTTTCAATCGTCAATCGTAAATCTGAAATCGGCAATCTACGATGGCGACACTCCCCAACCTCATCGACCCACCATTCGCAAAACTGCCCGCATTGTTCTGACCAACCCCGATATGCTTCACACGGGCATCCTGCCGCATCACGCCAACTGGAGCGACTTCTTCACCAATCTCAAATTCATCGTCATTGACGAAGCCCACACCTATCGCGGAGTCTTCGGCTCGCATGTCGCCAATGTCATCCGCAGACTCAAGCGCGTGGCAAAATTTTATGGCGCAAATCCGCAGTTCATCCTTGCATCGGCGACCATCGGCAACCCGAAAGAATTAGCCGA
>JACAEP010000149.1 GCA_013388795.1 Chloroflexota bacterium
ACCATTTTGACCGTTTGCATAATACCTATCCTTTCGGCCTTATGAGATTAGAGTTGACGAATGCGGCCGATCAGTCTATTTACCAAATTCTTCTTGTCTTCCACTTCCTGCGGGGCGAGCGGCTTGACAACCTGCGGCATTGGCGCATCGGTCGGGCGCACCAATTCCACCAAACCCGCTTGTAACAATCCATACACAATCCGGCGAACCTCTACCTCGGTCAGTTTGTTCGTCTTTGCGATCTGACGCATGGTATTCTTCGGGTCAACGAACTTGACCACCTTCCACTCATCCACGCTCAAGTTGACATTGGTCAACGGGCGTTCAGTGAACTTAAGCGCCATATCCAGGCTGGGAATCTCATCCTGCAATTGTTCCAATTCGCGCAGTTGGCGCGAACCTTCAATGATGATATTTTCCAGGTCAAGCCGCACATTGATGCGGTCTTCCGGTGGGGGCATTTCATTTTCAAAACGGAAAACGCCCTCCACCCAGGTGAACAAGCGGCGAATCTGATCCGTGAAATATATCTGCAAATTCATCAGGATGTCTTCACGCGAAACATACCCCGCGTTGATCAACAACAAACCCAATTCCTTGTCGGTCATCTGTCCGGAACGTTCAAGAATGGCTTTGTATTGGTTGGCGTTGATCTTATTCGATTTATAAAGAACCGAGGCGAGACTTCCATCCTCCTTGCCAATCCGCGCATACGCCAGCTTCCCTTCACGAAACGAAACAAACGCCTGCTCCGATACCCCATCAATCACCAGCGTTCCCGTTTTGCTGGCAAGATTGATGAGGTTCAAAAGTTGAGTGATTGTAAAATCTCGTAAATTTCCGCGCAGGGCCATAAAATCCTCGAACACCCTCTGGCAGAGGGATTATAAAATTATACTTGGTAAATTGACAATGCGTCAATTAATCTGCTTTGCACTCTTGTTTGTGTAGGCTTACCCCTCCAACAGGGTTCTCAACTCATTCATCGCCTTCAGCGGATCACGAAAAAGGATACCCTTCATCCCGACCGCTTCACAGGCTTCGATGTTTGCAGGCACATCGTCAACGAACACCGCCGCCTCCGCCTCCACCTGAGCCTGCTCCAACGCAAGCTGATAAATCTTCGCCTCAGGCTTTGCCACACCTACTTCCGCTGAAATGGTGAGCGTATCAAAGGCATCATCCAACTTCTGGCGGACGAGATACTCGCGCATATCTGACCAGGCATTGCTGATCAGCCCCGTCTTATAACGCGGATGCAGCGCGCGCAAATATTCCACAATGGCATGGTCAATCACATCCCCGGCAAAGAATTCATTTTCCACAACGGCCATCTGTCCCTTACTGACCTTCAATCGTTTCGCAACCGCCTCCCAATGTTTTTCCACGGGCACCTCCCCCACCGTGGCTTGCCTCGCGGTTGGGCTGTTAAAGACGATATTATCCATGTCTTCATACTCCATGCCAAAACGCTGGGCAAGTTTTTGGCGCGGAGCCTGAAACTCGGTGCGCTGAATGACACCGCCAAAATCGAAAAATACTGCTTTTATTTTCATTGTGTTCCTCATCGCCTGACAAAGAGATTCCGCAAGTTCTACCTGCGGATACTGCCATGTTTCAGGAGGTGAACTTCTGGAGTCCTGACCATGGGTGGTTAAAAAAATCCCGCAGGCAAACCCAATCGCCTGCGGGTCAATTATTGAAAGACGCTGCCTACTTTTTCTTTGTGCCGGGCTTCGACGCGGGAGACTTCGATAAGGGTTTCGACGCAGGCTTCTTTGCCTTGGAGGGCGCTCCCTTGGGTGCTGGCGTAGTCTTCGTTGCAGACGAGGGCTTCGAGGCGCGTTTTCGCTTCGACGCAGATACCTTGGCGGTAACCGCAGAAGCCTTCTCCGAAGCAGCGCTCTTCACTACGGCATTCTTGAGCGAACGCGGAAGCGGCTCAGTTTTCACAGCGGCGGAGGCGGGCGCTTCATCCTTTGGCAAAGCAGGCAGTTGTTTCGCCGCCTCGCGCCAGTTCGGGAAGAACAACTCCATCCGCTGGCGTGAAATGGAATTGGCGCGGCGGCAGCGCGGGCAGTGGGCGTCGTGATGGTTCTGGTTTCTCTCATCCATGGAGATGAGCGCGTTCAACATTTCCGCCCGCCCAATGGTAAAGGGGGTCTGGCAATAAAGGCAACGCAGGTTAAGCATGGAATCTCTCCTACTACGGGAAGTCTTATTCTGACAGTGATTCTACACTGATTTCACGCCCTCCGCGAATCGTCTTTTCGTAGGTATCGAAGACCATGTGAACGCGCATCCCCGCTTTTTCGTACAGCCGCAGAGCGCCAGTCAGGTTTTCGGCATCCACGCCCAGCCCGGCTTTGCGGACGCCCCGCCGGTAAAGTTCGCCAAAACTGTGCAAAAGCAGGGCAAGTCCCAGCCCGCGTTTGCGCCAGGGGCGGCGGACTCCCAGAATGTTGACCCAGCCCATGTCTTTCTCAGAATAACCTTCGGGGCGGCAGAGGCTGATGCCAGCAATTTCATCCCCATCCATGGCGAGGAACCACATCGAGGGGTCCTGCCCTTCCGATTTCATGAAGTGCGAGAACTTGGCAAGCCCTTCTTCAAAAGGCTCCTCGATGTGACCGAAATGGTCGCGGAAGGATTCCTCGAAGGCGCGGTAAATGGCGGGAATCTCCTCGTGGCTGCCCGTTTTAAGGGTAATCCCCTCAGACCAGAGCGGGGCAGGAGGCGCTTCATCCATCTCGATGCGCATCTCGTAGGAACTGCGAATCCGGGTGAAGCCGCGATCTTCGAACAGCCTTTTTGACTCTTCTGCAACGCGCAGAGAACCGGTGCGGGGCGCAAAGCGCAAGTCGGCGGGCAAGTCGGGCAGCACACGACAGGCGCGTTCTTCCGCCCACTCCATCAAGGACGTGCCAATTCCCAACCCGCCAAAATCCGGGTGGACGCGCCCCCAGACCCACGGGTGAACGGGCGGCTTGGACGTCGTCCACACCTCGATGTAGCCGACCAATTGTCCCTTCGGCGAGAACACGAGGCAGATGTCGTCGGCAGGATTGAAGCCTGGGGTCTCCCAATCCTCGCGCAGGATGGTCGGGTTGGCCAGATCGTCCTGCCCTGCCATTCTCTGCATCCACACATTGAACATCTCGGTGGCGGCTTCGGCATCTGCCAGGGTCGCGCCGCGCGCGGTGAATCCTTCGGGCAATATGAGTTGTGTTGCAAGTTTTTCTTTCATGATGTCCTCTTATTCTTTTTCCAGACTCCGCCCCGGGCGGAGTTCTTTTTCATATGTGACAAATTCGCTGACAATATGCATCCCTGCCCGTTCATACAAGCGGGTCGCGCCGGTTGCATTCGAGGCATCCACACCCAAGCCAATGGTTTTCATGCCGCGCTGGTAAAAATCGGCAAAGGAAGCCTGAAGCAGCGCCAATCCCAAGCCTTTATGACGCCACGGCTTGCGGACGCCCAGCGTGCCCACCCAGCCGATTCCCATACGAAAGCGGTTCTGCGAAAAACCCGCGATCTGACCGTCATCCCAGGCAACCAGCCAAAGCGATGGATCAAACTCCGGTCTTTCCAATTTTCTGAACGACCACTCCTTAAACGTGGTGTCGTGACTGCCCCAATGCTCGCCGAAGGCTTCGTTGTCCGCCTCCCAAACGAGACGGGCGTGGTCGTCCTTATTGAAGGGGCGGAACTCGATGCCATCGGGCAATGAAAAGGCGGGCGCTGAGTCAAGCGTGATTTCCATGCGCCAGAAATGGCGCGCAACGTCATATCCCATGTTCTTGAACATCTCCCGCCCTGTCGTATCTTTTCCATCGGTCGAGGCATGGACATACACTCGCAAATCAGGTTCAGACTTCGTCATCAACTCGCGGATCCGTTTTTCGGCGCGAGTCAATAACGCTGTGCCAATGCCGCGCCCTTTGAATTCGGGGTGGACGTACCCGTCCGCGTTGAAGTGCGCGAAGGCTTTCTCATTGGAAATCTCTTCATAACCGACAATGCGCCCATCGTCCGTTTCGACGACGAAGGCATCCGTCTCGGGGTTGTAGCCTTCCTCGCTCCAGGCATGTTCCAGGCTTTCCGGCGTAACGGCAACCGTCACATCGCCATCGGCTTCGCACACGGTGTAGATCAAATCTGCCACAGCGTGGACGTCTGCCCAGGTCGTATTACGCAGCTTCAGGTTTGAGTCGAGAAGCGTGGTATGAGTCATAATTCAAGATTCCTTTCAAACAAAGAGTCGGGAGCGGATGAAAATCGCGCCTCACCCCAGACCTTGAGTGGATTCGCGCCATTCGGCATTCAGCAAGCCGAAACCGACGACGTCCCAAAAGCGGTCGTCGAGATATATGGCATTTCGGCGGCGGGACTCTTCGATAAAACCGAATCTTTCGAACAAACGGATCGCGCCCTCGTTATAGGCAGGGACGACCGCCGTGACACGAGTGAGGCTCAATTCGTAGAAGGCGTAGTCGAGGAGCAGGCGCAACGCCTGTGAGCCGAATCCTTTGCCGCGGAACTCCGGCTCGCCGATGCCAAGGCGGATGTAGCCGTTGCCGTTCGTCCAATTCACATATTCGATGAGCGCCTTGCCGATCAAACGATCATCCTCCCGCGCAAGGATGGCGAAGTGGAAGAGGTTCCCTTCTTCATCCATCTCTCTTTCGATGGCTTCGTATTGCGCTTTCACCATCGCTGGAGATAAGGGGCGGACGGGTTTTAATTCCATCAGGCGCATAAATTCGGCGTCGCGCGTCCAACGAGACTCGATGACGGGATGCGTTATATGGTCAATGGGACCAAGACAGACATCCTTTTCCTCAAATAATTGGG
>JACAEP010000126.1 GCA_013388795.1 Chloroflexota bacterium
ACAGAAGAGATCTATCACCCGATGATGTATCCAAACCCGTTCATGCACACCACCACCACCGGCGGCGGCGCGTTGGCTTGTTCGGCGGCAATTGCGGCGATTCACGTCACCTTGCGCGAAAAACTGTGGGAGCAGGCGGCAGAAAAAGGCGCTTACCTGAAGCCGAAATTGGAAAATTTTGTTGTACAATACCCAGATATTTTTGAAAAAGTGACTGGTAAAGGCTTATTGCTTGGCATGCATTTCAAGAATCCTGAAACTGGCTACAAAGCGGCTTCCGGGCTTTTCAAGCGCGGCGTGTTGGTGGCTGGCACATTGACCAGCGCGCAAACCATCCGCATTGAGCCGCCATTAGTTGTCACCTATGAACAAATGGATGCGCTTCTGGAGCGTTTAGGCGATACCCTGAAAGAAATCAACGACATATTGTAAGCTTAACTTCCGAAATTCCGGCATTTGCCTGAAGGTTCGGAAATCTACATTTCAAGACGGAGAATGCTAGATGACGAGTGAATTTGCTGTTGAGTTGCGCGATGTTGTAAAACGGTTTATCACGCCGGAAGGCAATGAAATTGCGGCAGTGGATCATGTGACTATGCAGATCAAGAACGGAGAGTTCTTTTCGATGCTGGGTTCATCGGGGTGCGGCAAGACCACGTCCCTGCGCATGATTGCCGGGTTTGAGTGGCCTACCGAAGGCGAGGTTTATATCGAAGGCAAAGCGATGGGGCATACGCCGCCATATCAGCGCAAGGTCAACACGGTCTTTCAAAGTTATGCCCTCTTCCAGCACATGACCGTGTTTCAGAACGTGGCATTTGGTCTCGAAATGGAAGGCGTCAAGGAATCTGAAATTAAGCAGCGTGTTGGGCGCGCGCTGGAAATGGTGCAACTGACCGGCATGGAGCGCCGCAAGCCCAAGCAGCTTTCAGGCGGGCAGCAACAGCGTGTGGCAGTTGCGCGGGCTCTGGTCAAGACTCCTGAGGTACTTCTGCTTGATGAGCCGCTTGGCGCGCTGGATTTGAAACTTCGTAAAGAGATGCAACTCGAACTTAAAGCCTTGCAGCAACAACTGGGCATTACGTTCATTTATGTCACCCACGATCAGGAAGAGGCGCTGACCATGTCTGACCGAATCGCGGTTATGAGCAAGGGACGGGTTCAGCAGCTGGCAACTCCGGTGGAAATTTACGAACGCCCGGTCAACAAGTTTGTGGCAGACTTTATCGGGGAGTCGAACTTCCTCGAAGGCAAGATTAAATCCATCTCGAAGGATGAGGCGGTGGTTCACATCCCCGCGCTTAATGCTGATATTCGGGGTATGCCCATGGCGCGGGACATGGTCAATGGCGAAGAGGTGATTGTTTCGATCCGCCCGGAGAAAGTGCGCATTGTCGAAAGCGGCGCAAAAACAGACGGTATTTTCAAAGCGCGTGTGATGAACTCGGTATATATCGGCTCTGATACGCACGTGTATGCAGAACTGGATGGGGTGCGCCTTAAGGTGATGGAGCAAAACCGCATTTCCCGTTTAGACCCCTCTTCTTTTTATAACAAGGATCAAGTCATCTCGTTGTTGTTCCTGCCTGAAAATACGTTGGTTTTGAAGAAGGATTAGCCATGCTGCAAAGACTCCGCGAAAGTAAATCGATGCAGGGCGCTCTGCTGGCGCTTCCGACGACGTTGTGGCTGTTGGTGCTCCTGATTATTCCCCTCTTCCTGACCCTGGTGGTGAGTTTTGGGCAGCGCAGCCCCGATGGGAACGTGATCTATTCATTCACGCTCGATAATTACACCCGCCTGCTGGGTTACAACACAGACTGCCCGGCAGGGCAATCCTCCTGCTTTGATCCGTTGTATGTCAATATTCTGTGGCGCTCACTCTCTTTGGCTTTCAATACCACGGTAATCGTGATTACGCTGGCGTATCCATTGGCATACTTTATTGCGCGCGCCACCCCCAAACGCCGCAACCTGTTCCTATTTATGGTGCTAATTCCATTGTGGACGAACTTCGTCATCCGTGTCTATGCGTGGATGATGTTATTGCGCAAGGAAGGCGCAATCAATATAGCGCTTGGCTGGCTTGCGAATTTGTTCAACATCCCGTTTGCTCCGCTGGAAATGTTGTACACGCCCGGCGCAGTGTTGGTAGGCATGGTGTACGAGTTCTTGCCGTTTATGATCCTGCCGATTTATACTTCGCTTGAGAAGATCGACAATTCGCTTTATGAAGCCGCCGCAGACTTGGGCGCCAACGCCTTCCGCACCTTCCTGCGGGTTACGCTTCCGCTTTCGATGCCGGGTGTGGTTGCCGGTACGATTCTGGTCTTTATCCCGGTCATGGGCACATTCATTGTGTCTGATATTCTTGGCGGGCGTCAGGTGATTTTGGTTGGCAACCTTATTCAACGTCAATTCCTTGATGCGCGCGATCCAACCTTCGGTTCGGCGGCGTCGCTCATTCTGATGGTGATGACCTTGATCGTGACCTATTTCTACACCCGTAAATTCGGCTTCGGAGAGGAGATTGTGTCAGCATGAGTCCTGTGCGCAACCAATCCACTTTCAATAGGGAGCGTGGGTAATGAACCCGCATAAGCGCTCTCCACTTGTCATTGCAGCCGCTTCATTGGTGTACTTTTTCCTGTATGCGCCAATTGTGATCCTGATTCTATACTCCTTTAATGCCTCGCGCGCCAATGTGACCTTTGAAGGCTTTATCACCGAAACCAGCAGCCGCGTTGTCATGGATGGCAGCCTGGTCAAAGCCAGTCCCTGTGGATTTTTTCATTGGTACTGTGACCTTTCCCGCAACGACGATGTCATCGAAGCGGCGGAAAACACTCTGACGATCGCGTTTACCGCCACCATCATTGCCACCACCATCGGCACGATGGCGGCGCTGGCGCTCCAACGCTACGATTTCAAGTTCAAGCCATTCTCACAGCTTTCGCTTTACATCCCGATCGTCATTCCTGAGATCGTGATGGGTATCGGCATCCTAACGTTATTCAGTCAGACCTTTGGCGCATTGAACTCCGCCCTCAACCTGACTGGCGACTCGCGCCTCTCGCTGGGTATTTGGACGGTCACGGTCAGCCACATCGCTTTCATGGTTCCATTTGTGACCCTTGTGGTGCAGGCTCGCCTGCAGGGTTTCGACAAATCCTACGAGGAAGCCGCCATGGACCTCGGCGCCAACGAATGGACCACCTTCTGGCGCGTTACGTTCCCAATGATCCTGCCGGGTGTGCTTTCGGGCGCGCTGCTGGCGTTCACGTTGTCTTTGGATGATTTTGTCATCACCTTCTTTACCAATGGTCCAGGCTCCACGACCCTGCCGATCTATGTTTATGGTCTATTACGTCGCATCATCACGCCGCAGGTAAATGCGCTTTCCACCGTCTGGATTCTGATTGTGTTCCTGGCTGTGCTGGCGCTGCAATGGCTCCAAAGCCGCGAGCAGAAACCTGCTCAATAAATTGGGTGTTTCGCGCCTGTGTCTTTCAGGTGTGTGCCATATATTTCAAAGGAGAGAGAAATGATCAAGAAATCCATTTTCAACCTGTTTACCGTGCTGACGATTCTCAGTATCGCACTGACAGCCTGTAGCGGCAGCGGTGGAGAACCCGAACCCGCTGCTGATACTGGAGAGAAAGTCACCTTAAGCGGCTACGCCTGCCCTGCGCCTGAGCACAATATTGAAGTCACATCCACCGAATTGAATATCTTTGTGTGGACGGAATACATTCCGCAAGACATGATCGAATGTTTCGAACTGGTCTATGGCATCACGGTCAACCGCGACGAATATTCTTCGAACGAAGAAATGTATGCCAAGATCTCTGCAGGCGGTACCAACTACGACCTCGTCCAGCCCACTGACTACATCGTTCCCCTGATGATCCGCCAGGGACTGTTGGCGGAACTGGATCAGTCAAAACTGCCTGTCATGGCCAACTTCGACTCGTCGTACCTCAACCCCAGCTTCGACCCCGGCAACAAATACTCCCTGCCTTATCAGGCCGGGACGGATGCCATTGTGGTCAACACCGAAACGGTGGAGAACGTCCCCACCTCCTGGGCTGACCTGTGGAACCCCGAATACGCCGGTCGCATGGTCTTCCTCGATGATTCCCGCGCCACCATTGGTATTACTCTGTTGACCCTCGGTTACGACGTCAACACCACCGACCCGGCTCAGCTCGAAGAAGCCAAGAACAAACTTGCCGAACTGGTTCCCAGCATCAAACTCTTCGACTCGGACAGCCCCAAGACTGCCCTCATCGCGGGTGACGTGGACCTCGGTATGACCTGGACCGCCGAAGCCCTGCTCGCGCAGCAGGAAAATCCTGCCATTGAATATATCTATCCCGCCGAAGGTCCCATCCTCTGGCAGGATAACTGGGTCATGGTTAAAGATGCGCCGCACGCCGATGCTGCCTATGCCTGGCTCAATTACACCAATCAGGGCAACATTTTCTGGATGATGCTGCGCGACTTCCCTTACACCAACCCGAATGCCGCCGCGTTGGAGTACGCCAAGACCAATCACACCGATCTGTATGACGCCTACATGGCATCCCCCATCACCAACACGCCTGCCGACGTGGTGGCGAACGGTCACCGCATCGAAGATGTGGGTGAAGCCACTCCGCTTTACGACGCCATCTGGGTTGAAGTAAAAGGTCAATAAACCCAACTCAACCACATAAAAAAACAACCTTGGCGCGATCTACGCCAAGGTTGTTTTTTATGTATAGATGCTCTGTTGCAAGGATGTCATTGCGAGCCGCCACAGGCGGCGCAGCAATCCTCTCGCTGGCAGGAAGACTGCTTCGCTTTGCTCGCAGTGACAGATTTTGAGAGTGTTCGCAACAGAGCAATGTATAGACTAAAATTAGTGAAAATATGAATAAAATTAAAAATAGGCTTTCAATAATGAAAAATAATCAAAAAAACATTGACAATTATGCGTAATTGTTATAAAATAAGGGAGTGGAGAGCAATTTTAGCAGTACTCACCGTGAAAAACTGGATAATATTGACCATCACATTATAAACGCTCTTCGGGTTGATGGGCGGGTGGCTTTTGCGCAGCTTGCCGAACAACTCAAAGTATCGCCGGGCATGATCCGTCAGCGTTACAACCGCCTAGTCGACCTTGGCTATCTCAAAGTGGTCGCGGTTACCAATCCGTTAATGATGGGCAAGCGCACTGTCACCATGATCGGCATCCGCACCGATGGGCGCAAAATGATGGACGTGGCGAACAAGATCGCCAAATTCGATGAAGTCGTTTACATCGTGGCAACCAGCGGCAGATACGACCTGATGCTCGAAGTCTTTTGCCACGATCATGAAGACATGTTTCATTTCATGACGGAAAAGCTAGCCAAAGTGGATGGCGTCCGCGAGACAGAATCCTTCATCTACTTGAAGATCGTCAAAGAAATATATTTCTAAAGGGAATAATCGCCTCAGCCCGGACCGTGTGCCTGCTGCGGCGTTCCAAAACTTTGTCTGCGCTGGAAATGAGTCCAGAATGCAGAGCCAACTGAAAGGTTCTAATGAAAGCCCTAGCTCGTGTATTAAAGACTGTGGGGGATACCTTTGTGAAAGTGTATATGACTTCCCTTATGATTTCCATTTTTCCAGGAAATCAAACCAACGATGTAAATCGTAATTGGTAGCTTCAGTCTGTCCCGCCGCCTTTATTGCGGCGGGATTCTTTTTTTTCAGTCAATCTAACTCGCAGATGCGGGTTATAAAACCAAACGGAGAATCAAATCTCATGAAGGTATTGCTAGTTGGAGTGGGTGGAGTGGGGGAAGCCATAGCCGCCATTGCCAAGCCGCGCAAGTGGATGGAGTTGATGGTGCTGGCAGATTACAACGTCAAACGAGCAGAAGAGGTACAGAAAAAACTGGGAGACGCCACGCGCTTCCCGGTCGAATTCATTGATGCAAGCAGCCAGCAAAGCGTTGAAGATCTGGCGAAAAAATATAAGGTTGACCTGATCATGAATTCTGTCGACCCGATCTTCAACAAGCAGATCTTCGATGCCGCCTACCATGCTGGCGTGAAATATATGGATATGGCGATGACCCTTTCCGAGCCGCATCCTACGGATCCGTTCAATAAACCAGGTGTGAAATTAGGCGACTATCAATTTGCAAAAGCCAAAGACTGGGAAAAGAAAGGCTTGCTGGCTTTGGTTGGTTTTGGTGTGGAACCGGGCATGGCAGATGTGTTCGCCCGTTATGCCGCCGACCATCTCTTTGATGAGATCGAAGAGATAGGCATTCGTGACGGCGCCAATATCGCGATTGAAGGCTATGACTTTGCGCCCAGCTTTTCGATTTGGACGACCATCGAAGAATGTTTGAACCCGCCCGTGATCTGGCAGGACGGCGATTGGCATACCACCGCTCCCTTCTCTGAGCCGGAAGTGTTTGACTTCCCTGAAATTGGACCCGTTGAAGTGGTCAACGTGGAGCATGAAGAAGTGCTGCTCGTGCCGCGCTGGGTGAAGGCGAAACGTGTGACCTTTAAATATGGTTTGGGAAATGAATTTATCGAAGTGTTGAAGACCCTTCATAAATTGGGCTTGGATAACAAGAATAAGATCAACGTCAAAGGCGTGCAGGTTGCCCCGCGTGATGTGGTGGCGGCTTGTTTGCCAGACCCGGCGCGCCTGGGCGATAAGATGAAAGGCAAAACTTGTGCTGGCGCTTGGGTAAAAGGCATGAAAGACGGAAAGAAGAAAGAAGTCTATTTGTATCAAGTGGCTGACAACGAAGAGTGTATGAAGACTTGGGGCTGCCAGGCTGTCGTAGCGCAAACCGCATTCACAGCCGTGATCGCCATGGATTTGCTGGAACATGGCGTTTGGCATGGCGCAGGCGTGCTCGGACCGGAAGCCTTTGAACCGACTGTGTTCATGGAAAAAATGGCAGACTATGGTTTTCCGTATGGCGTAAAAGAAATGTAATCTCAGTTCTGATGGGACCAAGCCCCCATCAGAACTATTATTTTACGGGTAGAGAAATGCGTCAGAAAGCTGAAACCGCTGTCGGGTAGGAAAGAGGCGGGGCGGTGGGGGTAGAAAAAGACCGCTTAGGTAGCAAAAAGCTGTCGCATTCGGAAAACTCGCATTGTAGAAAAATCAGCCCTTTCGTTATAATCAAATATATCAACTTCTTTCGGAGGAAGCTCTATGGACTGGAAGCTTTGGATCGATGGGAAATGGGTGGACGCGCAAAGCAACGCAAAGATGTCGGTGGAGAACCCTGCCACAGGTGAGAAGATCACAGAAGTGCAAGATGCCACACGCGCAGATGTAGATCGCGCGGTTCAAGCTGCCAAGGCTGCTTTTTATGATGGTCGTTGGTCGCGCAAGACTCCGGGGGAACGTTCGAAAGCCATTTGGAAATTAGCCGATTTACTCGAACAGAAATCCGAAGAATTTGCCCGTGCGGAAAGCGAGAACACCGGCAAGCCTTATAAATTCCTCAGCCTCGCCAGTGATATTCCGTTCACGGTGGATAACCTGCGTTTCTTTGCGACGGCTGCGCGTGATACACATGGTTCGCATGCCGGTGAATTTATGACCGGGTACACCTCGATGTATCGCCGTGAACCAGTGGGCGTGGTGGGGCAGATCACACCGTGGAACTATCCCTTGAATATGGCCGGGTGGAAGATTGGGCCTGCTCTTGCAGCGGGCTGCACGATTGTGCTGAAGCCTGCCCCGGGCACGCCTCTCACTACGCTCATGCTTGCGGAGCTCATCAAAGAAGCGGGTATCCCCGACGGTGTGGTGAACATCATCACCGGCG
The DNA here is from genome assembly GCA_013388795.1 of Chloroflexota bacterium. Classification (GTDB taxonomy): domain Bacteria; phylum Chloroflexota; class Anaerolineae; order Anaerolineales; family Villigracilaceae; genus Villigracilis. The sequence goes on from JACAEP010000126.1 coordinate 7,845, forward strand.
GCAATGATGCCGGGCAGGCATTGGTGGAGCACCCTGATATTCGCATGGTGAGCCTGACGGGTTCTACTGGAACCGGCAAGAAAGTGATGCGGACCGCTGCAGATACGCTCAAGCGCGTCCATTTGGAGTTGGGCGGGAAAGCGCCGTTCATTGTGTTCGATGACTCGGACCCGGAGTTGGTGGCGGCGAAGGCCTCCTTTGCGGCGACTGCCAATAGCGGGCAGGATTGTACGGCTGCGACTCGTATCTATGTGGAAAAGGGGCGCGCCAAGGATATGCGCGAAGCGGTTGTGGAGGCAATGCGTAATGTGAAAGTGGGTATGCCTTTTGATGACAGTACCACCATGGGACCGTTGATCTCCGGCATTCAGCGCGAGCGCGTGAATGGCTTTGTGGAACGTGCCAAGGCGCAAGGCGCAAAGATTTTGGCTGGAGGCGGTGTGCCGAAGGATTACCAAAAGGGCTATTACTTTGAGCCGACGGTGCTTGATGGCGTGCAGCAGGACTGGGAGATCGTTCAGTCTGAAGTCTTTGGCCCGGTGATTACCATTCAGGAATTCGATGATGAAGCCCAAGCCCTGCATTTTGGCAATGACGTGTTGTACGGTTTGGCGGCTTCGGTCTTTACGAAGGATATCGGGCGCGCGATGCGTTTGAGCGCGGCTCTGGAATTCGGAACGGTCTGGATCAATGACCATTTGCCGATTACCTCTGAAACGCCGCATGGCGGGTTCAAGCAATCCGGCTTCGGCAAGGACTTGTCTGCTGAGGCGGTGGGCGATTACCTCATCACCAAGCATGTGATGATCGCGCAGGGATAAATTTTATTAAGTTGGGCTTACGCAAATTTATATGTGCCTCAGTTTTGGCCGCCGACCGCTGACTGCGGTCTGCCGTCGGCCGTCGGCGGTTCAAGTGTGTAAGCCTCGAAAAAAGTAGTCCTGCTGTTGAGTTGCAGCAAGATACTAAGCTGAAAAACAACAAATGATTTGGAGGCGGAACATGGAATATAAACTTTTAATTGACGGTGAATGGATAGGCAGCGGAACTCCGCTTGCGGTGAAGAATAAATATGATGGCTCGTTGATTGGGGTGTTGCCAACTGCCAGCAGCGATGATCTCAACCGCGCCATTGAAGCGGCAGAGCGCACCGAAGATGTGATGGCTGATATGCCTGCCCACAAGCGGGCTGAGATTCTGCATCGCGCCGCGGCATTGATCCGTGAACGAGCAGACGACCTGGCAAAAACGGTTGCCGCCGAAGCAGGCAAGGCGCTCAAGTTTGCCCGCGCTGAGGTAGATCGCGCAGCAACCGTCTTTACAATTGCGGCGGAAGAAGCCAAACGTCTGCACGGTGAGACCATTCCACTGGATGCGGTTCCGGCGGGAGAGGGTTATTTCGGCTTTTGGACGCGGCGTCCCGTCGGGGTGATCGCGGCGATCAGTCCGTTCAATTTTCCCATTAATTTGGTGGCTCATAAAGTTGCGCCTGCCATCGCTTCAGGGAATACGCTTGTTCTCAAGCCCGCTTCCACCACGCCGATTGCGGCGGTAAAGTTGTGTCAGATTTTGCAGGAAGCGGGCATGCCTGCCGGGACGATCAACCTGGTGGTGGGTGGCGGTGGAACCGTCGGCGAATGGCTGATTACGGACGAGCGCATTGATAAGATCACCTTCACCGGCAGCCCGGAGATTGGCCGCCATATCCTGTCTGTGGCGGGTATCAAAAAGGTGACGCTTGAATTAGGGAACAACTCTCCAGTTGTTGTGGCTCCTGACGCCGACCTGGACTTTGTCGCCAAACGTTGTGCCTTGGGCGCATTTTATAATTCGGGTCAGGTTTGCATTTCTGTTCAGCGCATCTACAGTCAGAAGCAGGTCTTTGAACCGTTCTCGGAAAAATTTGTTAAAGCCACTGAAGCGATGGTGGTGGGTGATCCGCTCGATGAACGCGTAGATGTCGGCCCAATGATCGACGCGAAGGAAGTGGATCGCATCGAAAGTTGGGTTAAAGAAGCGCAGGGGTTGGGGGCGAGCGTCCTCACCGGCGGCAGACGCGAAGGAACCGTGTATTACCCGACTGTGCTTTCCAATGTGGATGCGGATATGAAAGTGGTTGCTGAGGAAACCTTCGGACCGGTGGCTTCAGTGATCTCCAGCGATGATTTTGAATCCGCGATACAACAAGCCAATGCCTCCAAATTCGGTTTGCAGGTGGGTGTGTTTACCAAAGATATCGACCGCATGTTAAAGGCTGTCAAACGCTTAAACTTCGGCGGCGTGATCGTCAACGATACGCCCAACTTTCGCGCCGATCATATGCCGTATGGCGGCAACCGCCAAAGCGGACTCGGACGTGAAGGCGTAAAATTCGCCATGGAAGACATGACCAACATTCAGTTGGTTGCAATCCGCACGAATTCATAAACCAAAGGAGAGACTTATGGATTACAAGCTTTGGATCGATGGAAAGTGGGAAGACACCCAGGGCGGCAAGATGATGGAGATTGAAAATTCCGCCACAGGCGAGAAGATCGCCAGGGTGGTGGATGCCAGCCGCGAAGATATAGACCGCGCGGTGCAAGCTGCCAAACGCGCCTTCTATGATGGACGCTGGTCGAAGAAAACCCCCGGTGAGCGCTCAAAGATTATGTGGAAACTGGCAGACCTAATCGAGGCTAACGCTGAGGCAATTGCAAAACTTGAATCTGAAAATACAGGCAAGCCTTATGCTTTTGTCAGTTTGGGCGGCGACATTCCCTTTGCGGTGGACAACCTGCGCTTCTTTGCCAGCGCCGCGCGCGATACGCATGGCTCTCACGCGGGCGAGTTCATGACCGGCTATACCTCCATGTATCGCCGCGAACCTGTGGGTGTGGTCGGGCAGATCGCACCGTGGAACTATCCCTTCATGATGGCGGTTTGGAAGATTGGCCCCGCCCTTGCGGCGGGCTGCACCATTGTGCTGAAACCTGCCCCCGGCACGCCTCTCACCACGCTCATGCTTGCGGATTTGATCAAAGAATCGGGCATTCCCGACGGCGTGATCAACATCATCACCGGCGGCAATGACGCAGGGCAGGCCATTGTGGAGTATCCCGATGTCCGCATGGTCAGTCTGACGGGTTCTACCGCAACCGGCAAAAAGATCATGAAGACCGCTGCGGATACGCTCAAGCGGGTTCATCTTGAACTCGGCGGGAAAGCTCCATTCATTGTGTTTGATGATGCTTCTCCCGAACTCGTCGCTGCCAAGGCTTCGCTGGCTGCGGTTATGAACACCGGTCAGGACTGCACGGCGGCAACCCGTCTCTATGTGGAAAAGAGCAAGGTCAAGGTCATGCAAGAGGCGGTGGTTGATGCCATGAAAGCCGTCAAGGTTGGGCTTCCCTTCGAAGATGGAGTCCAGATGGGTCCGTTGATTTCCGGCATTCAGCGCGAGCGCGTGGCTGGCTTTGTGGATCGCGCCAAGGCGCAAGGCGCTAAGATCCTCACCGGCGGCGGCGTACCCAAAGGCTTCGACAAAGGCTATTACTACGAGCCGACCGTTATTTCTGGCGTTCAGCAGGATTGGGAGATTGTTCAGCAAGAAGTGTTCGGTCCGGTTGTGACAGTGCAGGAATTCACCGATGAAATGGATGCCATTTCCAAAGGTAACGATGTGCTGTATGGGTTGGCAGCTTCCGTCTTCACGAATGATATCGGGCGCGCCATGCGCATCTCTTCGGCGCTCGAATTTGGCACGGTTTGGATCAATGATCACCTGCCTTTGACCTCTGAGACCCCGCATGGCGGTTTCAAGCAGTCTGGCTTTGGCAAGGATTTGTCTGCTGAGGCAATTGGCGATTACCAGATCACCAAGCATGTGATGATTGCGCAAGGCTAACCCCCTTATTGAATTAAAAAGGGACAGGCTCATGACCTGTCCCTTTTTCGGTAAAGGACTTTTATGTCTAGTCAGCTATATCAAGATAATTTCCCTCATATGACTCCCGCCTGGAGTCGTATTTTCAATTTTGTTGCCGACCGTGCCGAAGGGGCTTATATCTACACCGATGACGGGCGTAAACTGCTCGATTTCACCTGTGGCATCGGCGTGACGAATACGGGTCACTGCCACCCCAAAGTTGTGGAAGCCATCCGTGAACAGTCTGGTTTATTCTTGCATGCCCAGGCGAATATCGTCATCCACAAGCCGATGCTGCAACTCATTGAAGAATTGCGGCAAATCGTCCCTTCTGCGATAGATAGTTTCTACTTTGCCAACTCTGGCGCAGAGGCGTTGGAGAATGCGGTCAAGATCGCCAAAGCAGCCACTGGCAGACCCAATGTGATCGTCTTCAACGGCTCTTTTCACGGGCGGACTCATGCCACGATGGCGTTGACCACTTCGAAGACAAGTTATCGCACCGGCTTTGCGCCATTGCCGGGCGGTATTTACGTTTCGCCATTCCCGTATGCCTTCAATATGAAGATGACCGAAGAGCAAGCCAGCCAATATGCCCTCGGGCAATTGGAATATTTACTTGCTTCGCAAACGGCTCCGCGTGACACGGCTGCCATCTTAATCGAATCCGTTTTAGGGGAGGGCGGTTACATCGTCCCCCCGACTTCCTTCATGAATGGATTGCGCGAAATCTGCGACAAACATGGCATTATGCTCATCTTCGACGAAGTGCAATCAGGCTTTGGGCGCACAGGCAAATGGTTTGCTTTTGAACACTTTGGCGTTGTGCCAGACATCATCACCGCTGCCAAGGGAATCGCCTCCGGCATGCCGCTCTCTGGCGTCTTCACCCGCACAGACATCATGAAGAAACTTGATGTCGGCTCCATTGGCGGAACGTATGGCGGAAACGCCGTTGCCTGCGCGGCGGGAGTCGCCACCATCCGCGTGATGCGCGAGGAGCACATGCTGGAAAACGCGACGGAACGCGGCATCCAATTGATGACGGGACTTCGCAAATTGCAGGAGGAATACCCGCAGATCGGCGACGTGCGCGGTTTGGGGCTGATGATCGGCAGCGAGTTTGTCGTGGACGGCAGTCAGGCGAAAGCCAAACCGCTGGTCAAGGAAATCATCCATAAAGTCGAGGAAAAGGGCATGCTCCTGCTCTCCTGCGGCACCTACGATAATACATTGCGCTGGATTCCTCCCTTGAACGTCTCCCCGGAGCAGATTACTGAAGGGTTGAATGCCTTTGGCGAAGCCTTGAAAGAGACGCTCTAAACGCGCTGTTGGAAAAGCATGAATAAACAAAAGGATATCAAATGGCGACTTTGGCAGCAACTAATCAACCTGGGCATGACGATCTTCGCATTCCAAACCATTCTTGGGGAATATTCTGGATTAGTGTTCTTGGCTTATTCCTTCAAATGCTTTTTATCCGTTGGATCGGCACTGAGATTCGCATTTTTGCGTATTTGCAGAATACGATTTTGGTTGTTTGTTTTTTAGGATTGGGATTGGGGATGTTTACTTCTTCTCGTCCCATTCGATTGCTTCACAGTCTGATTCCGCTTAATATACTGCTCTTGCTTTTAGCGATCCCTGTATCGCGCAATTTACTCGGAAGAGTGAGCGAGATGCTTAGTTCAAGCGGCGGTTTGCTGATCTGGTATGGAGGGTTGGTTGAAGATCAGGGCGATCGGCTATTGTTCCTTTCCATTGGGCTGCTCCTGACCTTCATTACGCTGATCTTGATCGTGGATATTTTTGTTCCCGTCGGGCGCATTCTTGGACGGTTGATGGATCGCAGTGAAAAGCCAATCATTGCGTATTCCATTAATATCTTTGGGAGCATATTAGGGACGTGGCTTTTTGTGGCTCTCAGTTATTTCTATTTACCGCCCATGCTTTGGTTTCTTATTACAGGATTGTTGATCTCGATCTTTGTCTATTGGATCAGGAACGAGATTCGCCTTAATTTTGCCTTGCTTGCGCTGGCGATGGTACTTGCCTGGTTTGCCAGCCAGGTCTCTGGCGCGTTGGATGTGATGTGGTCTCCCTATCAAAAGCTGGTTGTGCGGGAAAGTTTTGCAGACGAAATCGGACAGTATGTCATTAATGTCAATAATGTGGGGTATCAAGCCATTGTTGATCTTAGTGATGGGCATGTGTCGGCAGACCCTGCAATATTCCCTCCTGAACAAAAAGGGCTGAGCCAATATGACCTGCCATTGCTCTTCCATCCCAATCCGGTTGCATTTCTGGTTGTGGGCGCCGGTTCAGGTAATGATGTTGCTGGCGCATTAAGGCAGGGAGCAGAGTCGGTCACTGCGATCGAGATCGACCCCGCCATTATTGCGATTGGCAAAGAACTTCACCCAGAGAAGCCCTACTCCTCTCCGAAGGTTCTGGTAGTCAATGACGATGCGCGTTCCTACTTTGCCACTTCCACAGAAAAATACGATGTCATCGCCTTTGGTTTGCTCGACTCTCACACCACCACGTCAATGACCAATGCCCGCCTGGATCATTATGTTTATACGCGTGAGAGCATCCTGCAGGCGAAGTCTTTGCTTAATGAAGGTGGTGTCATGGTTCTGACGTTCGAGGCAATGAAGCCTTACATCGTCGACCGCATGTACTCTGTCCTGGAAGAGACATTCTCACAAAAACCGCTGGTTTTCCGCATCCCTGCCAATGCGTATGGCTGGGGTGGCGTAATGTTTGTAACCGGCGATTTGGAGACTATTCAAGCCCAGCTTGATCAAAATCCACGCCTGTCCGGTTTCATCGAAACATGGCAGGCAGAAAACCCGATTGTGGTTGATGGAAGCGCCAAAATCACTACAGATGACTGGCCCTATCTCTATTTAGAATCTCCGCACATTCCGCCGCTGTACTACATGCTCATTGGTTTAATGGTTGTGATCTTTGCCAGAAGTTACCGAAAGTGGCAGGCAGGCGACGGCGCATTGAAACTTGACCGCTCGTTTTGGCATTTCTTTTTCCTTGGCGCTGCCTTCTTGTTATTGGAAGTTCAGAATATTAGTAAAGCTTCAGTGGTACTGGGAAATACCTGGCAGGTGAATGCTGTGATCGTTTCGAGCATTCTTGCCATGGCGCTGCTGGCGAACTGGGTGATTACTCGATACCCAAATATTCCCCGCAACCCCGTGTACTTCCTCTTGATTGGCGCGAGCCTGGGTTTGTATTTTGTCGATCTTGCCCGCTTTGGCTTTCTGCCTTACGCGACCAAGGCAGCCGTGATTGGTGTTCTGACAAGCCTTCCCATGTTGTTTAGCGGCATTGTATTTACCAGTTCCTTCGCTTCGGTAAAGAACAAAAGCAATGCCTTGGGCGCCAACCTGATCGGCGCACTCGTTGGCGCTTTGCTGCAATCCATTACGTTTGTCACAGGAGTAAAGGCTTTGCTGCTGATTGTGGCGGGCTTCTACATGCTTTCGCTGCTGACCCTCCCAAAAAAACAGGAATAAATACTTCCCATTATGAATCGAAAAAAACTTGAAACACTGCTCAAGCAGGAAGAACAACTCTTCCACAAAACCCATCCCAAATCCTACGAACTCTACCAGCGGGCCCGCAAGTCGCTGCACGGCGGCGTGCCGATGCTGTGGATGATTCGCTGGGCGGGCTCGTTTCCCGTGTTCGTCCGCGAAGCCAAAGGCGCGCGCTTCACCGACGTGGACGGCAACTCCTACATTGACTTCTGTCTCGGCGACACGGGCGCGATGACAGGTCACAGCCCCGACGCGACCGTCGAAGCCATCAACGAACAGATTCAAAAAGGCATCACGCTCATGCTTCCGTATGAGGATGTCATCTGGGTCGGTGAGGAATTGCAACGCCGCTTCGGTCTGCCCTACTGGCAGTTTGCCCTCACCGCCACCGACGCCAACCGCTTCGCCCTGCGCATGGCGCGCCTCATCACAGGACGCCCCAAAATCCTCGTCTTCAACTACTGCTATCACGGCTCGGTGGATGAAACC
>JACAEP010000298.1 GCA_013388795.1 Chloroflexota bacterium
CATTGGCATAGGCGGGCATACCATACCAGGTCTTCCGCATCAGCTCTGGCGCAGGGGCAGTGACAATTTCGTGAATGCGCTTGCACAAGGAACGATCATTTGGATTCTTCAGCTGCGCAATGGCGGCAAGCACGGCTTTTTCGCCTTCTTCTCTATTCTTGCTCGCTTTTAACTCCTGGGCGCGCGCCTTCATCGCGGCTTTTTCTTCGGCGGTGAAACCTTCAGTTTTTTTGGTTGAGTTCATGAGAATCTCCTTTTACACCTTGCCATAAAGTCAATTTAGTTATATAATAAAGATACTTTATTATAAAGATAATGTCAAGGGTATCTCAATGACGAACTCCAAAAAAGCAGATCTAAAAATGCGCGCCTTGATGGCTGTGAGAGATTACGGGGTGAATCTAACCCACTTCCGCAATGCCATGAACGAATGGGCAGGGCTTAACGCCACCGATATGGAATGCCTGAGGCTATTAGCTCAAAAAGGCACTGCTACTCCCACCGAGCTTGCTAAACATACAGGGCTTACTTCTGGCGCCACCACTGCCATGCTCGACAGACTTGAAAAAGCGGGGTTGATCGAGCGCCGCCCCAATCCCAATGACCGACGCGGGAGGTTGATCGCCCCTGAAGCATCGAGCAGCACAAAGATGGCATCATGGTTCGAGTCGGCGCGCAAAGCTCAAGACGAATTAATGTCAACGTACTCGGAAAGCGAGCTGGAACTCATTGCCGATATCTTCGAACGCCTTGCAAAACTTTGGGATGATGAACGGGAGAAAATTCAAAAGCGCCAGTAATCACTCTGCGACACGTTCATAATTCTCAACAATCATGCCGCTTGGGGTAACGGCGCTTTCAGTTAATTTGAATACCGCAGGAATTGCGCCATCCGCAAACAAGCGCTTTCCACTGCCCAATGTGACCGGATACATCATCAGCCAGAACACATCCACCAGGTCATGCTTCATTAACGTCCGCAGAAGTTCACCGCTTCCCCACACATGCAAGTCTGGTCCTTGCTGCTGTTTGAGCTTGGCAACTTCTCCGGCGATGTCTCCGCTTAAGAATACCGAAGGCTGCCATTCACTGGATGTTCTGGTATTTGACGCAACATATTTAGTTGCCTTATTGACATTTGGCCATATATCGCCATGCTTCGGCCAATAAGGCTCCCATATTTCAAATGTTTTGCGTCCTAACAACAAGTCGAACGGACTATTCATCTGCTTTCGCAGAAATTTGCCGCTAATGTCATCGCCATAGGGGGCGATCCACCCGCCATGCGCAAAACCGCCGCTGGTATCTTCCTCCGGTCCGCCTGGCGCTTGAATCACGCCATCCAAAGAAATGTGCTCAAGTACAACAAGGTTTCTCATATCATTCATTCCTCTTAAGCAACTCACCTTACGCAGTTGTAACTCTGTGGCTGGGTTTCAAGGTAATTTTGACCGCCGACCGCGGACGGCTGACTTGTGAGCAAGCGCGGCGGTCAGGCGTCTGCGGTCAACAGGCACAGGTTTGCCAATGGCGCGCAAGGTGAGTTAATTATCACAAGATGCCACTGGAAAACTGTCTACCATGTAGATACTCTGCCCATTGAGATCCTTCCAGTCTCCAAAAGATTGAACACGGTCAGGAACAACTCCGCAATCTAATGCTGGCGACGGTTGAAGCGGCTCGTGTCCAGCATGCTTGGAATATAACCTTGCTCTTTCAAAAACGTTCGCGCCCGTTCCATGTTGCCGCCAAAGAAGGCGGCTGCCAGGATCGAAGTCGTCATGACTTCCGCATCACTCATCTTGCATTGTGAATCTTTGTGATGATGAAGACCTTTCAAAATATCATCACAAACGCAAAATATGGCTACAATTTGGCTGCCCATGAGGGCCTCGGCTCCGGTTTTGGTGTGGTCACCGCAACTATAGCAGAGACCTCATCGACCTTCAAGTCAGGGTAGTAACTTGAGTTAAGAGTAGAACACCAAAAGAAACTTAACGCCACAAGCCGGCCGCCAAGGGGCAATTTATCCCTTAAACCTTGGGTACGACCCCAACACGCGCAGCATCACTGCATATTCTCCCAAGTGGTCGAGCGCGCGCTGGGCAGTTTCATTATGAATGGAGCCAATAAAATCAATGTAAAAAAGATATTCCCAAGGCTTGCCCTGCAACGGACGCGACTCAATCTTGGTCAAGTCAATATCGCGCAGCGCAAAAACAGACATCGCCTTAAACAAGGAGCCGGGGACATTTTTGAGCGAAAACACGATGGAAGTCTTCGCGTCTGACTCAGGAACAATTGCCTCTCGTCCGACAGCGAGAAAACGCGTATAGTTTTCCGCGTTATCCTCAATGCCTTCTTCCAGAATTTGCATCGCATACAATTCTGCCGCACGCTTGGAAGCGATTGCCGCCACATCGTTTGCGCCCGATTCTTTGAGCATCTTCACGCTTCCCGCCGTGTCATACACCTGCTCTGCCTTGATGCCATGATTGCGCAGATATGCCGCACACTGACCCAATGCTTGCGGATGACTGATGGCTTTCTTGATCTCTTCTTTCTTTACACCGTGATTGGCAATCAAACAATGCCGCACGCGCAAGAAATACTCCCCCACAATATGCAAATGATGACGCAATAACAGATCATAATTCTGGTGGATGCTGCCCGCCAATGAATTTTCAATGGGAGCCAGCGCCATGTCGCTTTTGCCCGAAATAACCGAATCAAACATCACGTCAAACGATTCGCATGGGACGGTTTCAACATCTTTGCCAAAGTAATTAAAGACTGCCTGTTCAGAATACGCGCCAGGTTCGCCTTGGAAGGATATTTTCATAAGAATCTCCGATAGTAGATAATTCGGTATTCGCAAATCGAATATCGAATTATCGATTAACGTTCTCTGCCCACTTCACGATTTTTCTAAAACCTGCTTCTACATCTTCGTCAGAAGCAGCAATGGTCATGCGAATGAAGCCTTCACCCTGCTCACCAAACGCGGAACCGGGCACAAGACCCACGCCTTCTTCATCGAGAATCTTTTCACACATCGCCACAGAGGACATTTTCAATTCGCGCAGGTCAAGGAAGAAGTAAAACGCGCCCTGTGGCGGGATGATCTTCACTTTATCGCTTTCGAGTTCATGCGAAAGGCGGATGACCAATTCACGGCGGCGGCTGTAGGCGGCGCGCATCTCGGCGGTGACATCTTGAATCTTCGGGTCGGTCAACGCGAAGGCGGCGGCTTTTTGAATAAAGGGAGCCACACAAGTAATGGAGTTCTGCCCGGCTTTCAAAGCATTTTGAATCACAGGCGCAGGGGCAGCCAAAAAACCAACCCGCCAACCGGTCATGGCATAGGATTTGGATAAACTGTTGACTAGAATTGTCCGTTCTTTGGAGCCTTCGACGGCGGCGGCAGAAGCGGGTTTGCCTGCGTAATATAAACTTCCGTAGACTTCATCACTAACGACCCATAAGTTATATTCTTTGGCAAAGTCTTGCAATTTCTGTAGATAGCCATGCGAAGGGAATGCGCCGGTTGGGTTGGAAGGATAGTTGAGGACGATAGCGCGGGTTTTGGGAGTGAGAGCTTGCAGCCACGAATCGAATTGAGGGATGAAACCAGTTTTGGCCGGGGCAGGGATGCGAATCACATTTGCGCGCAACATGATTGCCATGTTGGAATGAGTCGCCCATGAGGGTTCGGGGATCAGCACGTCATCGCCGGGGTTCAAAATGGATTGCATGGCTGTGTAATAGGCGTGAATGCCGCCATGCGTGACGAGAATTTCCGAGGCAGGGTCATAACTCACGCCTTCGTCACGCTGAAGTTTGGCGGCAATGGCGTTGCGTAATTCAAGCGTGCCGACGGAGGGACCATAATGTGTATGCCCTGCCTGCATGGCATGGAAGGCGGTTTCGGCAATGGCAGGGTGTGTGCCAAAATCCGGATCGCCGACTTGCAAACCGATAATGCTTTTGCCGCTGGCTTTAAGCGCAAGGATGCGGTCTGCCATGGCAACCGTGGCAGACTGACGAATTAATTCGAATTGAGTGTTGAGGTTTAACATCGCGTGAGTGTATAGGGAAATAAAAATCCCGTCAACGGTGTGACGGGATTTTATTCAGCAAAAGGTGCAGTCGATTCGGGTTGAGGCGGTTCGGCATGGAGGGGCAAGATGAAAGAGAAAATACTGCCCTGCCCCTCTTCACTGTCTGCCCAGATGCGCCCGCCGTGCATTTCCACCATCACTTTGGCAACAGAAAGCCCCAAGCCCATGCCGCCGTGCCGCCGGGTGAGATGTCCCTCTACTTGATAAAAGCGGTCGAACACATGCGGCAGATCTTTGGCAGGGATGCCAATGCCATTGTCTTTGACAGACACTTTGACATAATCGGAATGCTGCTCACCACGCACCACAATCTCACCGCCATCATTGGTGAATGTGACAGCGTTCTTAAGGATGTTGCTCAATGCAATGGCGATCTTACCCGCATCCACATCCGCCCACATTTCCTGCCCAGGCGGGATGGATTTTTTGATCGAGATATTTTTTTTCTTCGCCAGATCATCAAACGAGATACACACATCTTCGAGAATGCGGGCGATCGACGCCTTGCGCGAACGCACCAGCGCCCCGCCAGACTGATAATTATCCACACTGGTCAGGCTTTCGATGATCTCTTTCAAACGTGAAGCATTACGGATGATGGCATCCACCTGCTCGTGAAATTCCACCCCAAGCAATTCCTTCAAGAAGGTGGAGTGACCCAAGATGAGCCCCAGCGGGGTTCTCAGCTCGTGGGATGTGATGGCAATAAACTCGTTCTTCAAGCGCTCCAACTCGCGCGCCTCTTCCTTCGACGCCAGAACGGATTTTTCCAGCTCATCCTTTCGCGCCGCCGCAGCTGCCAATGCCGCCAACGTTTCGACGACCCGCGCATCTTCTTCCGTGTACTTGTCTTTTTTGTTAAATACCTGCAACACACCCACCGGCGTCTCGTCAATGATCACGGGCGACCCCAACACCGAATGAATGGGAACGCCTGCCAGCGCATCCACTGTTTTAGAATGGCGCGAGTCGTTCATGGCATCGTTCACAATCAAGGATTGTTTGTTGAGGAAGACCAACCCTGCAATACTCCCATTTAATGGAATCCGCGCATTTTCCACTTCGGAAGTCTGATGGAACCAAGGGACATACTTAAAATAGAAGTTGACTGCGGCTTCGTCATATTCCAGCAGAGAGGCCGTTTCGCTGCCCGTTAATTCCACAGCGCTGGAAAGGATAAGCCGCAGACTCGCCTCCAGGTCTGATTTGGAGTTAAGGCTGCGAGTTACATCCAGGAGGCGGGGGAGGATTTTTCCCTGGTCGGTGGTCATACAAATTCCTTTGGTAAGATTATACTTCACGGTTGTATCTGAAATTTGCCCCTCAGAAACAATAACAAGGAAACTGTAATTCATCTCAAGGAGATAACGAATGGCCCCAAAACGAAAAGTACGCACGGCGATCATCGGCGTGGGAAATTGCGCCTCTTCCCTCGTGCAAGGCGTTCAATTTTATAAGAATGCCAAAAACGAAGATGTCATCCCCGGCATTATGCACCCGCAGCTGGGCGAGTATCACATCCGCGATATCGAATTCACAATGGCGATCGACATCAACGCCACCAAAGTTGGCAAGGATCTTTCCGAAGCCATTTTCGCGGAGCCGAATAACACCTACAAATTTTGCGATGTTCCCCACCTCAACGCACCCGTCGTACGCGGCATGACCCATGACGGCTTGGGCAAATACCTCAGCCAGGTCATCGAAAAAGCGCCCGGCTCCACGGCTGACATTGTGCGCTTATTAAAGGAAACCAAAACCGAAGTCGTCATCAGCTTCCTGCCTGTCGGTTCGGAGATGGCGACCAAATGGTATGTGGAACAGATCATTGAAGCAGGCTGCGCCTTTGTGAACGGTATCCCCGTTTTCATCGCTTCTTCTGAGTATTGGGGCAAGCGTTTCGCCGATGCTGGTCTGCCCATTCTTGGCGACGACATCAAAAGCCAGGTCGGGGCAACCATTGTCCACCGTGTGCTGACCAGCCTCTTCGTTGATAGAGGCGTGAAGATCGACCGCACCTACCAGCTCAACTTCGGCGGCAATACCGACTTCCTCAACATGCTTGAGCGCGAACGTCTCGAATCCAAAAAGATCTCCAAGACCAACGCCGTCACCAGCATGATCCCCTACGAGATCGACCCGAACAATGTGCATGTGGGTCCCAGCGACCATGTGCCCTGGCTCACGGACCGCAAGTGGTGCTACATCCGCATGGAAGGCACAACCTTCGGCGATGTGCCGCTCAACCTCGAACTCAAGCTCGAAGTGTGGGACAGCCCCAACAGCGCCGGCGTAATGATTGACGCCATCCGCTGCGCCAAGATCGCGCTCGACCGTGAGCTTGCCGGTCCCATCGTCGGTCCTTCATCTTATTTCTTCAAAACTCCGCCCAAGCAATTCAAAGACGAGATCGCGCGACAGAAAGTGGAAGATTTTGTTTCAGGAAAGTCGGACGAGTAACCAGTGTTCAGTGAACAGTAACCAGAAAGGGACGTTTGCAAAAGCAGACGTCCCTTTTTTTTCGAGTAGAATTTAAGGTATGAAAAATTTACGACGCACGAATTATGGATTACGCATCACGCTTAACCTCAGCCTGTTGACGGCGCTCCTGGCTGCATGCGCCCCTGCCGCCGCTACTCCTGATCAAAACATAGCATTGACAGCCGCATTCGAAACCGCGTTTGCGCAGATCAGTGCCCCCACCGCCACACCCGCCCCAACTGAAACGCCCATCCCCACCGCTACTATCCCGCGCACGC
>JACAEP010000303.1 GCA_013388795.1 Chloroflexota bacterium
CATATACGGTGTGCGAACCTTTTCGATATTCTGGCATTTGTCTATTTTACGCTATTGTGGTGTTGAAAACTGCCGCCTAAAGGCGGGGGTTTTAGACCCTGTATACGGACAATAAAAAATGCCTCAGGCTGATGCGTGAGGCGTCAACGATTATCGCCTGAAGAAACTCGAAACAAAGAACCAGATATTTGCGGGGCGTTCCGCCAACCGGCGCATAAAGTATGGATACCAATGTGTTCCAAATGGGACATACACGCGCACGGGATATCCCTCCTTCACCAGCGACTCTTGCAAATCTCTGCGAATCCCATATAGCATTTGGAACTCAAGCCCGGTTTTGGGCAAGCCGATCTTTTCCGCATAGCTTTTGGTAAATGCAATGCGCTTTTCGTCATGTGTGGCAATAGCCGGGATGGGCGGCATGCGCCCATCGTCGCTGATTACTGATTTTTGAGCCAGCGAAGCATCGAGCAAAATCTTTGTGATGAGATCGTAGTTTGCGTCCACATCCGCTTTTTTGGGAAAGGCTTTGTCGGGAGGTTCATTGTAAGCGCCCTTCACACTGCGGATACGGACACCGTCCTGAAGCAATCTACGCACATCGGCTTCGGTGCGGAACAAGTAGGTTTGAATGACCATACCATGATTATCAAAGCCTTTTTCACGCATTGCATAATACAGATTGATGGTCTTATCGGTGTACGGCGTATCTTCCATGTCAATGCGAAGGAAGGTTTTGGCAGCCCGGGCTCGGACGAGAATCCGCTCCAGAGTTTCGGCGCACAGGCTTTCATCCAACCCCAGACCGATCTGCGTCAACTTGATGGAAACATTGCTGCGCAGAGTTGGCTCCGCGCCAATGGCATCCAGCGTGGCATAAATATCCTCCGCCGCTTGTTGGGCTTCTTCAGGAGCGCTGGTATGCTCGCCAAGGTGATCCAGAGTGGCATTGATGCCCCGCGCATTCAATTCTCGGACAACTCGCAAGGCAGATTCCAGAGTCGTACCTGCCACAAAACGAGAGGCAGTGCGCCAGGCAAATCCCCAACCTGTGATCAACTTTTGCGCCCAGGCGGCT
The DNA here is from genome assembly GCA_013388795.1 of Chloroflexota bacterium. Classification (GTDB taxonomy): domain Bacteria; phylum Chloroflexota; class Anaerolineae; order Anaerolineales; family Villigracilaceae; genus Villigracilis. The sequence goes on from JACAEP010000303.1 coordinate 1,079, forward strand.
TTGGAAAGGTAGATGAGCAATGAACGAAGCATATCCATCCTTTGTGTAAATTTGTTGATTAAAGCCAACTTATTCTAGCACAAGGCTCTGAATTCGGTATGTTATACTTTTTCCGTAATTCTCTTCCTTATTTTGCTTGACGGAGGCTCTGGCATTCTGTGAGAAACCGCAATACCAATATCATCCTTCGGGGTGTATCCATCTTTTTTTTGATCAGCGCATTTGTATTAACCGTGGTTTCTCTGATCACGTACAGCCGCCAGCGCACAGGCTACCCAGCCGGCATGACCATCGGCGGCGTGCCGGTTGATGGACTCTCGCCCGCAGCCGCATCCCAACGCCTGTTGGAAGTTTACACCTCCCCCATTGAAGTCAGGTATAACGAAGCGGTCTTCCAGATCAACCCCAGCACAGTCGGCTTCACAGTTGACATTGAGACCATGCTTGCCGCAGCAGACTTGACCCGCACAGGCGGCTCTTTCTGGGGAGGGTTCTGGAATTTCCTTTGGAACCGCCCGGCGCCTCAATCAGCGATCCCGTTAAGCGCTTCGATTTCAGAAGAGCGCCTGCGTGAATTTTTACAGAACGAAATCGCCTCACGTTACGATACGCCGCCTACCCCGGCGCAGCCGGTTCCCGGCGAGACCTCGTTCCTGCCCGGCGCTCCCGGGCAGACTCTCGACCTGGACCGGGCCGTCCAACTGATCAGCAATGCCTTGCAATCTCCCGCCAACCGCACAGTCACGCTTACCTTCAACCAGACCATGGCCGCGCGTCCCACCATCGAAAACCTGGGCATCCTGCTTAAACAGATCGTCGCCACGTCAGACTTTGACGGTTTGATCGGCTACTACATGATGGATCTGCAAACCGGACAGGAGATTCATTTCCTGATGAACAACAAACAGGAAATCACCGCCGAGCCAGATATTGCCTTTACTGCCTCCAGCACCATCAAAATTCCGATCCTCGCCTCCTACCTCATCAACTATGGAACAAATATCGACGCGCAAACCACAGAAGCCATCACCCGCGTGTTTCGTGTTTCGGACAACTCAGCCACCGATCTGCTTCTTGAACGAATTGACCGCAGCAACGGCCCGCTGATCGTCACACGCGATATGGAAACCCTGGGGCTGAAAAGCACATACATCAGCGGAATGTTTTATCTGGGTGCGCCCAATCTCCTGCCCGGGCGGGTTACGCCGGGAAACTCGCGCACAGATATATTCGTTGACCTGGACGCCTATTCACAAACGACCGCTTCGGAAATGGGCTTTCTGCTGGCAGATATTTATCAATGCGCCCAAAACGGCGGCGGCGCGCTTGCGGCCGCATTCCCCGGCAAGGTCACGCCCGAAACCTGTCAATTAATCATTAACTTCCTTGCCCTCGACAAATTTGGCTCTCTCATTCAAGGCGGCGTCCCAGACGGGACCCTCGTTCCGCACAAACACGGATTCGTCGTTTCACCGAAAGACGGCGTCATGCACGATATCAGCGACGTGGGCATTGTCTATTCCCCCGGGGGGAATTTTGTCCTGTCCATTTACACGTATCACCCCGTGCAGAACATTTGGGACATTGCCAATCCGCTTGTGGTTAAACTAACGCAAGCCACCTATAATTACTTCAACATTTCAGCTCAATGACCAAATCCCCGTTTTCAATTGAAAACGGGGATTTTTTTGTCACATCGTATATAATTCATCCCATGAGCGCCTCATTGGGACTTTACCGCCTGCAGCAAGTGGATCGGCAGATTGACCGTACTCGTTCTCGTTTGGATGCCATCCACAAGACTCTCGAAAATGATGCAGAACTGAAAAATGCAAAAATCCGACACGCGCAGGCAAATCAGGAAAACATACAGGCTGGGCGCAGCTTAAAACAAATAGAAAACGAAGCGGGCAGCTTAATCATCAAGATCGAACAGACTGAATCCAGCCTTTATAGCGGGAATGTGAAAAATCCAAAAGAACTGCAAGACCTGCAAAAAGAGCTCGTCTCGCTCAAGAAACACCTGGGAATACTGGAAGAACGCGAACTGGAAGCCATGCTGCTCACAGAAAATACAGCCACCGCTTTAAATCAGTCCCAAATAGACCTGGAAGTTGTACAATCCCGGCTTGGAAGCGAACACAAAAAACTGCTCGAAGAACAGAATGAACTGATCAAACAACTGGAACGACTAGGGCAGGAACGTGAAGCGGCAGCTGCCCCCATCGAAACCGCCCTGCTGGCAGCGTATGAGGACCTTCGCAAACAAAAACGCGGACTCGCCGTTGCCGAGGTGGAAGAAGACGCCTGTGCCGCATGCGGAACCACTCTCAATGCGGCGCTTCAGCAAAATGCGCGTTCGCAAAAGCGGCTGGTCCACTGTCCATCGTGCGGGCGAATTTTATTTGCAAACTAACCATTGACATGCTTCTAACTCTCATTGACCCCATTTCCTTTATCGCTGGTTTTGCCACGGCAACTGTTCTATGGTTCGTCATCAGCCGCGCGCGCCCATTGATCGCTGAAATGCGTCAAAACCTGAGGGAGCAGCGCGAACAAGCGCAAATCCGCAAGTCCAGTTCAGTCGAGGAAAACCATCGCCGCCTCATCCTGCGCCGCGCCCAGGGAATGCACCTTGCAGCGCCACTCTTTGCGCTGGATGAAATACTGCAAGAACCAAAATTGCTCGCCCCGCCTGCGCCTGTTGAACCGGGCGTCCCGCCGCGCTATGAAGATGTCATCACACAGACCCTGCCGTATCTGCCTGCCTGGCCCGAAATGGCCGCCATCTACCAGCCGCACACCCTTACCCTGTCACAAGCGCTGGCTGGCGATGGAAATATTGTCATCATCGGTCAACCTGGCATGGGAAAAACCGTGGCGCTTGCGCACTTGGCAAGCCTTGCCGCCAACCGAAGTGAAAAACTCGGCGCTTTGCAAGAGTTCGTGCCTTTCTATTTTCACGTAGCAGATCTCAACCTTCAATCACAAGACCCCAAAAACGTTCTTGCCCCCATCATCAATTCCGCTTCAGAACAGGCGCCCATCTTCGATGCCGGCAAAATTCCCGCATTTGTCCAATCCGCGTTCAAAAGCGGACAGGCCCTTTTGATCGTGGACGGCTATGATGAGGTCCCGCCCAATGAGCAAACCCTGGTGTCAGACTTTTTCAAGGCGGTGCTAAAAGAGCATCCTCAAACCCGCATTGTCACAACCGGCGCGCCCGAATATCTGGATGGACTGATCGCGCTTGGTTTTGCGCCGCTGGCTTTATGCGCTTGGTCTGATCAAGGCAGCCGCAAGTTTTTTGAACAATGGGGAGAGTTATGGGCTCGCACAGTGGCGTTGGAAACCTGGGCGCAAAATGGGCCAGAACAGGTGGACCCGCTTCTAATCAACGCCTGGCTTGGCGCTAATTCTGCAAACTTATCGCCTCTCGAACTGACTCTTAAAGTCTGGGGCGCTTATGCAGGCGACAGCCTTGGTCCGCACGTGTTGGAAGCCATCGCCACACACATCCGCCGAATTGCTCCGGCAAACACCCCCATCGCCGCACTTGAAACGTTAGCCATGCAAGTCGTCATCGGCGCAACGCCGGTTTTCGATCCGCGCAAGGCGCGCGAATGGGTCAAGTCCTTTGAAGTGGTGGAAACGCCTTCAGAAACAGAAGCAGGTCAAAGTCTTGAAGAGGAAGCGAAGACATCTTCATCAAAAAAGAAAGTGGAAAAAGTATCCACACCCAACGCAAGTCTGCTTGAAAAAATGTCTGCCAGCGGACTGCTGGTTTCATACCCGAACAATCGGATGCGGTTTGCCCACCTCGTCTTCGCCGGGTATCTTGCCGGTCATGCCATGACCACGTACAACGCCGAAGAAGCGCTTCTTAACCAACCGGACTGGTCTGGAAAATACCTGACCATGCGGTTCTATGCCGCGCACGGCGACGCAAGCCGTTTGGTGCAAGCCCTGCTCGAATACTCACGCCTGCCCATGCACCGCCCTTTGTTTTCGGCGGCGCGCTGGTTAAGAGACGCCCCTCGCAATGCGCCCTGGCGCGGAAAAATGTTTGGCACCCTGGCGGCGATCTTGCAAACCGAAGGCATTCCGCTTGGGCTGCGCGGGCAGGCGCTAGCAGCCTTTATATACAGCAACGACCCCAGCGTTGCAACGCTGTTCCGTCAATTTGCGGTTTCAAACTCATTTGAAATGCTTCATCTTGCCATTTTGGGCGCCGGGGCTGTGCGCGATTCAAAATCATTGAAAATCATCGAAGAGGCATTGCAGGCGCCGAGCCTTTCGGTCAAACGCGCCGCATGCATGGCGCTCGCTGCCATTAATACAAATGACTCGCTGGAGATCGCCGCGCAAGCATTGCTCAACGGGGAAGAGGATATTCGCCGCGCAGCCGGAGAAGCGCTTGCCAATGACCCGCAAGAAGGCCATGCTATGCTCAAAGACGGCGTAACCATCAACGACATTTTGCTGCGCCGCGCGGTCGTCTATGGACTTGGGCGCGTAAAAGAAAGCTGGGCGATTGATCTGCTGCAGAAAATACAGATCGAAGATGAGCAATGGGTGGTCCGCAATGCCGCCACCGAAGTCCTCGAAATGCGCACCCGCATGGATACCTTCTCGCCCATGTCGTTGAAACCGCCGCATGAAACCCCCTGGTTGATCGAATTTGCCGCAAAGAAAGGCGTGGGCATATCGCCCGGCGTCCCTGCCACGGATATTCTTTTGGTCGCACTCAAAGGTGATGACCCTGATGTTCGTCTGGCGGCATTGCAATACCTGAAATTCACCCCGCAGGATGTCGTCCTGAAACAAATCTATGAAGCCATGTATAAAGACGACCCGGAGCTGCGCGAGACCGCCTATCAAATTCTCTGGGAACTCGGCGCTTCGGGCGTAAAACTCCCAGATCCAAGCGAATATGGATTAAGTTGACATGCTGATTACAAACGCCACCCTCATCACCTGGGAAACACCCAACCGCGTTCTGACGAATTACGCCCTTCTCATCGAAGGCGGAAAGATCAAAGAGATCGGCTCGACAAAAACGCTGACAAAAAAACATCCCAAAGCAAAAGTCACAGACGCGCATGGTCAATACGTCATGCCGGGCGGCATTTGCGCGCACACCCATTTTTATGGCGCCTTCGCCCGCGGCATGGCAATTCCCGGACCCGCTCCAAAAGACTTCCCCGAGATTCTGCGAAAGTTGTGGTGGCCGCTCGACCGTTCGCTCGATGCGGAGGCAATTCGTTACTCTGCGCTCGTCTGCCTGATCGATGCGATCAAACACGGCACCACCACCCTGATCGACCATCATGCCTCGCCCAATGCCATTGAAGGATCGTTGGATATTATCGCTGATGCAGTTGATAAAAGCGGGCTGCGCGGCGTACTTTGTTACGAAGTGACCGACCGCGACGGCATAGACAAAGCCAATGCCGGAATTCAGGAAAACGCGCGCTTTATCAAGCGCCTCGCCTCGAACCCACACCCGAGGCTGGCTGCCACGTTTGGGCTGCATGCCAGCCTGACGCTTTCAGGCGCGACCCTGCAAGCCTGCGCCTCGGCGGTCTCAGAAGGCACGGGGTTTCACATCCACGCCGCCGAACATGAATCAGACGAGTATGACAGCGTACAGAAATCGGGTATGCGCGTCGTTGACCGTTTGCAAAAACATGGAATCCTGGGACCCAAAACCATCACGGCTCACGGCGTCCACTTTGATGCGCGTGAAATGGAGATTCTCAAAGAAACTGAAACCTGGCTCACCCATCAACCGCGCTCGAACATGAACAACAGTGTCGGCACGGCCCAAATCGAATCCATGCTCAGGTTGGGGGTTAAGGTTTGTTTGGGGAACGACGGCTTCAACAACGCCATGTGGGATGACTGGAAAGCGGCCTACCTTCTCCATAAAGCCGAGCATCGTGACCCGCGCCGCATGGACGGATACGCTGTGCAGCAGATGGCGGTCTACCACAATTCGGCCCTCGCTCACGTCTTCTTCCCCAATGCCCCAATTGGGCAAATCATCCCCGACGCAGTGGCAGACTTGATCTTTGTGGACTATCATCCATATACCCCGCTCACAGATGGCAACCTGCCCTGGCATATCATCTTCGGCTTCCAGCAAAGCATGGTGACCAGCGTCATGGTGGCAGGCAAGTTCCTGATGAAAGACCGCGAACTGCTTACCCTCGATGAAGAAGAAATTACAGCGCGCGCAAGAGAGATCGCTCCGCGCATTTGGAAACGGTACGAAGAAGAACTATCAAAGGGTTAATACCACTTCAACGGAGATCACATGAAAGAAGATCAAATTCTTGTATCCATTGCCGTGCTGGGAGGCACAGGAAAAGAAGGGAAAGGGCTTGCCTATCGCTGGGCGCACGCCGGATACCATGTTTTTATCGGCTCACGGTCTGAAGAAAAAGCCATCACAGCCGCAAAAGAAGTGACGGAAATGCTCGGCGATGGAGTCTCCCTAGCTGGAATGAGCAACCTTCAGGCAGCGAAAGAGGCGAATGTCGTGGTGCTGACCGTGCCATACGCCGCGCATCGCGAAACGCTTGAATCTGTCAAAGATGCGCTGCAAGGCAAGATACTGGTTGATGTCACTGTGCCGCTCGTCCCGCCCAGGGTTGCCACGGTGCAGATGCCCGCCGCGGGCTCTGCAGCACAGGAAGCCAGACAGATCCTTGGCGAAGGTGTCGAAGTTTGCGCCGCATTCCAGAACATTTCGCATGAACACCTGCTCGGCGGCGAAGACGTGGAATGTGACGTGCTCGTTACCGGCACCAGCAAAGAGGCGCGCACAGAAATCATCAAACTGGTGGAAGCCGCAGGCTTGCGCGGCTGGGACGCCGGCCCCATTGAAAACTCCGTTGTGGTCGAAGGACTGACCAGCGTTCTGATCGGCATCAACAAAAAATATGGCTCAACCCATGCCGGAATCAAAATTACCGGAATTTCAAAATAACCCACAATGTGCAACGCGTAACAGCCGCGTATTGGGCCAGCCTGTAATACGCAATATGTCTCTTACACTGACCACGCTAAAAAATATCCCCCTTATCCGCCAGGGAGACCCATTGGCGGATATTGTTCTTAATTCCTTAAGAGAAACCCAGATCGAGCCGCAGGATAATGATATTCTGGTGCTGGCGCAAAAGATTGTCAGCAAGTCGGAAGGACGCATGGTTGCCTTGCGTGACATCGAAGCGTCTCCCAACGCCAATCAAATTGCCCTGCAGGTCGAAAAAGACCCGCGCCTGATCGAATTGATCATAAAGGAAAGCAACGAAATCCTGCGAATGCGCAAAGGGGTCATCGTGGTCGAACATAGAATCGGGTTTATCTGCGCCAACGCCGGCATTGACCATTCCAATGTAATGGGCGAAGAAGACTATGTGTTGCTGCTGCCCAAAAACCCGGACGCATCGGCAGCACAATTGCGAAACAGCCTAAAGCAAAAAACCGGCAAAGACATCGGCGTCATGATCATCGACTCGCATGGGCGGGCATGGCGCAACGGAACGGTTGGCGTTTGCATCGGTTTGAGCGGCATCCCCGCCCTGGTGGACCAACGCGGCTGGAAAGACCTCTTTGAGTACACGCTCAAAGCCACCATTATCGGCGTGGCAGATGAACTCGCCGCCGCCGCCTCGTTGATGATGGGGCAAGCCGCAGAAGGCACACCTGTCGTCCATGTTCGCGGATTCCCATACCCGCTTGGAGAAGGTTCGCTGCAAGACCTGATTCGCCCGCGTGAACAGGACATGTTCCGCTAACCTGAAACAGGGGTTAATGATCGGACAAGCGTATGGCAAAACTAACGAAAATCTTATATGGGCTTGATATAAAATGAAAACATCCATTCCTCCGGAGAACACCATGCCCTTCCCCGAAGCGTTTCTCGACCTGCTGCGCCCAGAGACAAAAGCATTTCTCTTCCTTGCAACGGTGAACAAAAAAGGTCAACCTCAGGTAACCCCGGTCTGGTTCGACCATGACGGCGAAAACATCCTCATCAACACGAACGAAGGCCGCCTTAAAGACCGCAACATGAAATCACAGCCTGACGTGGCGATGGTCATTCAAGACCCCCAAAACCCCTACCGCTACCTCGGCATACGCGGCAAGGTTATTTCATTCTATACGACAGGCGCAGACGCACACATCGACACACTATCGCGCCGGTATGACGGAAAACCCTGGACGTACCGCGAGGGGCAAAAGCGGATCATTTTCAAGATTCAGCCGACGCACTTTGACCCACACCACTGATCTGCATACGTTTTTACGGAGCCGGCGCTCCATCCTCCGCTTCAAACCGGACCCGATTCCTGATTCAGTCATCCGGGCGATTCTCCACACTGCAACCTTCGCCCCATCCGCACACAATCGCCAGCCCTGGCGTTTTGTAGTGCTGACGGAAAAATCATCCATAACGCGTTTTGCAGAAAAAATGGCAGCAGAATTTCAGCAAGCGCTCAAACAGGATCATCTCCCCCCAGAAGAGATCCAAAAGCGCCTGCTCCGTTCACAGGAGAGAATCGGCAGTGCGCCAGTAATTATTGTTGCATGTGTCGACATGACTGAAATGGAAACCTACCCAGACAAACGCCGCAGGAAAGCAGAATATTTGATCGCAACCCAGTCGGTGGCGAATGCTGGGCTGCATATCCTGCTTGCCGCGCATGCCGAAGGCTTGGGCGGGGTTTGGCTATGCAGCCCACTATTCGCTCAAACCGCTGTGCGGAATGCGTTAAATATTCAAGCAACATGGGAGCCGCATGCCATGTTTCTGCTTGGGAAGCCGGCAGAAACCCCTGCAATAAGAGAAAGAAAACCGCTCGAAAAAATTTCAATTTTCATCGATCGAAAAGGCAGCCGAAATTGAAAATTGCAGCATTCGCAGGCGGCGTTGGCGGAGCCAAACTGGCGCAGGGGCTCGCCCACATAGTAGCGCCGCAAGACTTGACCATCGTCGTCAACACGGGCGATGACTTTGAACACCTGGGGCTTTATATTTGCCCAGACCTTGACACGGTCTGCTACACGCTTGCAGGTCTTGCCAACCCAGAAACAGGCTGGGGACGAGCCGGTGAAACATGGAACACCATAACCAATGTCGAAAAACTGGGTGGACCTGCCTGGTTTCGCCTCGGCGACCAGGATATGGCAACCCACCTTGAGCGTACAAGACGACTTAAAGAAGGGAAGCCGCTTTCACAGATCACAAATGAGTTTTGCAAAGCATGGGGCATTGAAGTTACCGTCCTGCCTATGACGGATGCCCCTGTGCGAACGGTGGTCAACTCGGATGAAGGAGAATTGGCATTTCAGGAATACTTTGTTCACAGGCAATGCCAGCCGAGAGTGAAGGGCTTCAGGTTCGACGGAGTGGAGTCCGCTGCGCCAGCGCCGGGTGTGCAAGAGGCGCTGGAAGCGGTGGATGCCGTTGTTTTCTGCCCGTCCAATCCCTGGGTGAGTATCGATCCCATTCTGAGTGTTGTAAAAGAAGTTAACAAACCGGTCTTTGCGGTTTCCCCCATCATTAGCGGTAAGACAGTGAAAGGACCGGCGGCGAAGATGTACAGCGAACTTGGCATTGAACCTTCAGCCTATGCCGTTGCAAATCATTACCGCACCATCTTAAAAGGATTCGTGTTAGACCACGCAGACGCTGAAATGGAAAAAGAAATTCAAGACCTTGGCTTTGCGACGCTTGTCACAAATACGCTTATGAATCAGTTTATAGATCGCGTACAACTGGCAAACGATATGCTACACTTTATGCGGAGTTTATAACATGTCACTTTGGGCGATTGTGCCTGTAAAACCACTACGACGCGGAAAGTCGCGCCTTGCCGGAGCCCTTACAGAAGAAGAACGCGCAGCATTAAATCAAGAACTTTTGGAACGAACGCTAAAAACCCTTACTAGTTTGAAAGAGTTGGACAAGGTGCTGGTCGTCAGCCGCGACTCCCATGCGTTGACAATTGCGCGCAACCACGGCGCCAAAACCGTTCAGGAAGATGGGCAGCCGCATTTGAATACAGCGCTAACACGCGCCTCGATAATCGCGCAGGTTCATGCCACACAAGGCGTACTGGTCTTGCCCGTTGACCTGCCGCTGCTCACCAACGATGATGTATTGGCATTGATAGACCGCGCAGCAAAGCCACCTGTTGTGGTTATCGCGCCGGATAGACATCACAAAGGGACAAACGCCCTGCTGATGGTTCCGGCCGGTCAGATCGAATATGATTTCGGCGAAGGGTCTTTCCAGCGGCATTGCGAACGAGCGCTTCAATCGGGCGCAAGGTTGGAAGTTGTAGAACTTCCAACTCTTGGATTGGACCTGGATGACCCAGAAGACCTCGAGCTCATACGCAAGTTGGAAGCACAAAAAGTATAGACATAAATTTTGCCACATGCCCGCCCCCTATGAAATTTGCGAAACATGTGGCAAAATTTTTTTGTCAGACAATCAAATCGTATCATTCCGCAATTGAAGGAGAATGCCATGCCCAAACAGCGCGTTGCTCTGTACCTGCAAGACTCACACGACCTGCGTGACGGATTGGAATATGCAAAGTACGCCGAAGAAAAAGGCTTTGAAGCGGTATGGCAGGCAGAAAGCCGCCTTGTCCGTGATGCCATTGTTCCGATGGCAGGATACGCGGCGGTGACGAATAAGATCAAGGTCGGTTCAGGTGTGATCAATAACTGGACTCGCAATATTGGTCTGTTGGCTGCCACCTTTCTGACTCTGGACGACCTTGCCCCAAATCGAGTCGTCTGTGGTCTGGGCGCCTGGTGGGACCCGCTGGCTGCGAATGTAGGAATTGACCGGAAAAAGCCCCTCACCGCGATGAGAGAAACGGTCACGGTGATGAAGAAGCTACTTAACATGGAGCGCGTAACCTTCAATGGCGAATTCATCCATGTGAAGGGTATTGAGTTGGATGTGGTTTATGGCCGCCGTGAACCGCGGAATATTCCTATTATGATCGGCGCAACGGGCGACAAGATGATGGAATTGACCGGCGAAATTGCAGACGGCGCGGTTTTGAATTACTGCGTCGCGCCGGACTATAATGACAATGCGATGGAGTTGCTGAATAATGGCTTGAAAAAATCGGGGCGCAAGATGGAAGACCTTGACCGCCCGCAATTAATCGTCTGCTCGGTGGATGAAGATCATGACAAAGCCATTGAGTACAGCAAGATGCTCCTATGTCAATACATTGCCCAGCAGCCGCACATCGCCAAAGCATCCAACGTTTCAGATGAAGTTGTGCATCAAATTCAGTCTATTTTGGGGTGGCCCGCCACCAAGGAACAGGTGATGAAAGCCAAAGACCTTGTGCCTGACGAATTGGTTTTGAAGATCACCGCCTCCGGCACCCCCGCCGAAGCCAAAGCCAAGGTGGAAGAGTACAAAAAGCGCGGCTGCACTTGTCCCATTCTGTACCCGGTGGGCGGCAATTTCAAGCTTTTGATCGACACTTTCGCACAGAATTAAATCCTGACATTCTACACCCGATATGTATGAGCCGTGTCATCTTGACGCGGCTCCTTGTGTATTATATACCCAAGGACAAAAGCTCAAACTAGATAAGGAGTATTTTATGAGATCAAAAATCCTTGGGCTTCTTTTCTTAATCAGCATCGCTATTACGGCTTGCGCGCCAGCGGCTGTCCCGAATGTAGAAGTTGCAGAAACTGAATCAGTGACGATGGTCGAAACAGAAGCGGTTCAACAAGTTGGTACGCTCAAAATCGCCGTCCTCCCCATTATTGATACGCTTCCAATGTATGTTGCGGAAGCGGAAGGTTTGTTTGAAAAATATGGTGTGACCGTTGAACTCATTCCGGTTGCTTCTGCTCCAGAGCGCGACCAGTTGCTTGCGGCGGGTCAGGCAGATGGAACCATCAATGAAACGCTTTCTGTGATTCTCTTCAACAAAGATACCATACAAATGCAGGCCGTGCGTTATGCCCTGCGTCCTGTGGAGGGGTATGGGCATTTCTTCATTCTCGCTTCCGGCAAGAGCGGCATTACCAGTGCGCAGGATTTGAAGGGAGTAGAAATCGGAGTCTCGCAGGGAACCGTAATCGAGTATGTCACTGAACGCTTGCTGCAAGCCGAAGGTTTGAACAGCGATGAGATCAAGACCATTGCCGTGCCGAAAATTCCAGATCGCATGGCTCTGCTTGGCTCGGGCGAACTTGCCGCTGGCGTACTGCCTGACCCGCTTGCTTCACTTGCCGTCAGCCAGGGCGCGGTAAAGATTCTTGATGATTCAATGCATCCTGAATACGGTTTCAGCGTGTACTCCTTCCGCAAGGAAACCATTGATACGAAGCCGGAGGCTGTCAAGGCATTTCTTGCCGCTATTGAAGAGGCGTCTGACCTCATCAACCAGAACGCCGCCCCATACATCACCCTGTTGAGCGACAAGGGGCTTGTCCCGCCGCCGCTGCTGGAAACCTTTGAAGTTCCACCGTTCCCTGATCAAGCCGTGCCGACCGAAGAAGAATGGAATGACGCCCTCGCATGGGCGCAGGAAAAAGGAATGCTGAGCGCGGATGTAAGGCATATGGACTCGGTCAATAGCTCGCTGCTTCCCTAGTCGATTGCTGTTGCCGTTATAATCAAGCGACAGTCACCTTGAAGGTGACTGTCGCTTTTCAAACTTATGATCAACATCCAATCACTCACATTTGAATACGCCAATCACTTGCCGCTCTTCCAGAATTTCAACTGGACGGTATCACGCGGTGAGACATGGTCCATTCTCGGTCCATCGGGATGCGGAAAAACTACGTTATTGTATTTGTTGGCAGGCTTGAAATTTCCAACCGTTGGCGAGGTGAGCATTAATGGCGAGCAGATCACTCGTCCGCGCCCGCGCACTGGATTGATCTTGCAGGATTATGGATTGCTGCCGTGGGCAACCGTGCGTGAAAACATAGCGCTTGGAATAAAAGTTCGCATGTTTTATGGAGCGGACGGCAAACATACGCCTGATAACTTTATCCCAAGCGACAGCGCTGAACGTTGGATGCAGCGCCTCGGTCTGAGCGAGGCAGCCGATCAATTCCCCGGGCAACTCTCAGGCGGACAACGCCAACGCGCCGCCATTGCGCGGACACTGGCACTCGAACCCGACCTGCTCTTAATGGACGAACCTTTTTCTTCGCTAGACGCCATCACGCGCAAAGACTTGCAAAACTTGACGCTCTTGCTTTGCGCAGAACACAATATCACATTAGTGATTGTGACACATTCACTTGAAGAAGCCGCCGTGCTTGGCAAAAAGATTCTGCTGCTCGCCCCTGCGCCCAACTCAACTGCGCGCATTTTTAATAACCCAAACGCCGCCCAAAGCGGATTTCGAAATGCGCCTGAATTTCATGAAATGTGCGAATGCCTCTGGGCAGAAATGCAAAAAGAAGCCAGCGTTCCCGCATGAAACAACGCGACGTTTTCCTTGCCGTACTGACAATTTTTGGCGCCTGGCAGGCTGCGGCAATGATCGTGAACATGCCCATCTTGCCGACACCCTTGACAGTAGTTGCGGTCTTTTTGAAGGAAATGCAAAAGGGATTGTTAACCCATTTTGCATTTAGTTTGTGGCGCGTCACAGCCGGAATGTTGCTCTCTGTTTTGGTGGCAGCCCCGGCGGGGTTGGCAATTGGCGCATCGAAGCGTCTGAGCCGCTTGTTTTCGCCCGTTATCTATTTGCTCTATCCCATTCCGAAAGTGGTCTTTGTGCCGGTTATTATTCTTTTTCTGGGAATTGGCGATACATCCAAGATCATCATTATGTTCTTGATCTTATTTTTTCAAATCATTGTGCTTGTCCGCGATCAGGCAAGCGGAATTTCTCCGCAACTCATTCAAAGTTTGCAAAGCCTCGGCGCAGGCAGGCGCGCGCTTTTTCGTTTTGTTTATCTGCCCGCCAGTTTACCCGCCGTCCTAACTGCGTTGAGACAGTCCATTGGCACGGCAGTGGCAGTGCTATACATCACGGAGCTTTCAGCCACAAAATACGGGCTGGGATATTACATCTACTACAAAGGCAGTACGCTATTCGATTACCCGTCCATGTATGCGGGAGTGATCGCGATGAGTCTGCTGGGGCTGGGCATGTACTTCAGCGTGGATTGGCTGGAAAGAAAATGGTGCAGATGGAAGTTTGTAAACTAGGCAGCCAGCGGCCGTCAGGAAAACAACAGACCGACCCAAAACAAGAGACTGAACAGGAAGGCAGTTTGCCCCGTGCCTGCCAATGCGGCATTGAGCAGACGCCCCTTTTGCGTAAAGACCGTTTGCGATGCGCGAACAGCAACGGGCAAAGAAAACCACACGGTCATCGTCTCTACTGGAACAACCTTCAACCACGCCAGCGCCGGCATGATCAAATAAGCGGCAAGCATCAAAAGGGCGTATTCTGTTTTTGCACCACGCTCTCCGAACCAAACCGCAAGAGTATGTTTCCCCGCTTTGCGGTCATTTTCAAGATCGCGCAGGTTGTTGACCACCAAAATCGCAGTCACGATCAAACCCACCGGCGCCGACATCCACCATGCCGCAGCGCTTACCGAGCCAACCTGCACAAAATACGTCCCGGCAACAGCGGCGGGACCAAAGAAGAGAAAGACAAAAACATCTCCCAAGCCATGATAGCCCAACGGAAACGGACCGCCGGTATAAGCGATAGCGGAGAGAATGGCGGCAGCGCCGAGCCAGATCACGGTCCAGCCGCGAAGCGTGGCAAGATACAAACCCAATAAGGCCGCCAGAAAAAAGATCACAACCATGCCAGCCTTTACTTGAGTCGGCGTCAAGTATCCCGCCTGGGTTACACGTGTCGGCCCCAAACGGTCTGCTGTGTCGGCGCCTCGCTCAAAATCAAAAACATCATTGGCAACATTACTGCCAATTTGCAAAAGCAATGCCGCAAACAATGCCGCCAGCGCAGAGACGATGTGGAAGGACCCGTCATACCATGCCAGGGCGCTGCCCATCATCACGCCGGATACGGCGGCAGGCAAAGTGCGCGGACGAATGGCCAACCACCATGAATGAATAAAACCCGGTTTTTCGCTCATCCGCGCCGCAGTATATCACGAGATACAAAACGCCCGCGCTGGGTATAATCGGGCAATATTTCAGGAGACGCTATGACACAACTCACAGGGCAGGAACGTACCCGCTACGTCCAATCCATGTTTGCCAGAATCGCGCATCGTTACGATCTGATGAACAGACTCATGACAGGCGGACAGGACATTCGCTGGCGGAAGGAAGTGATCAGCCTGACAAAACTCCGTCCGCACGGCTCTATCCTGGACCTCGGAACGGGCACCGGCGACCTGGCCCGCGAAGCGCTGCTGCAGTATCCCAAAGCCCGCGTCACTGCAGCAGACTTTACGCTCGAAATGATGCGTGTTGGAAAAAAGAATGGCGGCTTGAATTTCTCGACTGCGGACGCATTAAACCTCCCGTTCAAAGGTAAAACTTTTGACGCCGTGGTTTCTGGTTTTCTCATGCGCAATGTGACCGATGTTCAACAGGCTTTGAAGGAACAACTGCGCGTCATCAAACCAGGCGGACGTATAGTCATCCTCGATACCACTCGTCCCAGGAAGAATTTACTTTCGCCTTTCATTAAGTTTCACATGCATGTCATCATCCCTGCCCTGGGCGGAATGCTCTCCGGCATGCGGGATGCATATCAATACCTGCCCGATAGCACTGAAAATTTTCTAACCGCTGAAGAGTTGACCGTCCGCATGGTAGCGGTTGGGTTCCGCAGAGTAAACTTCAAACGACTGATGTTCGGCGTCATCGCCATCCATTGGGGAGAGAAATAATGCCAAAAATCAAACAACCCAATTCACGAAATTGTTTCATTTGCGGGGTGGAAAACCCCGTAGGGTTGCATTTGCATTTTTACGAAACCGGGCCGGGCGTAATCGAAACCGAATACCTCGCGCCGGAGCATTTTGAAGGCTACCCGGGCATCTTGCATGGCGGCATTGTGGCAGCGATCATCGACGAAGTATCCGGAAGAGCGTACATGGGCAGCGACGCGGCAAAGCCGCGTTTTATGTTCACAGGCAAACTAGAGATCAAATACCGCAAGAACGTACCAACTGGAAAACGCCTCAAGATCATCGGCAAGGTCATGGAGAACAAAGGCAGGGTTGCCAAAGCCTGGGGCGGAATTTATGATGCCGAAACCGGCGAGTTGTACGCTGAAGGCACAGGCATGCACATCAACGTCCCCGCCAATCAGTTCGACATGAATAAACTGGAGGAACTGGGCTGGAAGGTGTACCCTGATTAGAATGGAGCCCCTGTTTTTCATCCTGACGTATATTGCCGTCGCCGCTTCTTCCATCTCAGGCGCCCTTGAAGCCCGCAAACACCAAATGGATATTGTTGGCGCAATCACAATTGCATTTGTCACAGCATTTGGCGGAGGCACCATGCGCGACCTGCTGCTTGGACGAACACCCATATTTTGGATCAATGACCCCTGGCTGACTGTCGCAACCTTCATCATCGCCTTCTTTTCGTTTTACAAACTTGAACGTGTCTCCCGCCCTTTGCTTGTGGCAGCAGACGCCATTGGCCTTGGAATTTTCAGCATCCTGGGCGCAACCTACGCGCTTCAACTTGGCATCTCGTCCATTGTTGCCATTCTTATGGGGGTTGTCACCGGCATCTTCGGGGGCGTACTGCGCGACGTAATGAGCAACCGAATTCCAAGCGTCTTTGGTCAAAGCGCCGAACTCTATGCCACCTGCTCTTTTATCGGCACAAGCCTGTTTACCATTCTATACGACATAAACGTCAACCCTCTTTCCGCCTCATTAATTGGCGCAACGACGATCTTCCTTATGCGCCTGCTGTCCGTCCGCTTCAAAATGACCTTGCCTTCGCCATAACGATATATAATCAAGACATTACGGAGGCGCAAACCATGATCACAACCTATCACAGACCTCAGACGCTCGAAGAAGCCTTCGATCTTCTGACTCAATCGAACACCCTCCCCCTTGGAGGCGGCACGCTTCTTTCTACGCCGACAACGGCTCCTGTCGCCGTGGTCGATCTCCAATCTCTTGGGTTGGATTTGCTTCGCCTCAATGGCAATGAATTACAAATTGGAGCGACCTGCACACTACAGTCGCTGCTCGAACATGAGAATTGTCCGTCTGCTCTTAAGACCGCCCTCAAACTCGAAGCGCCGCTCAACCTTCGCAACGCCGCCACCATTGCCGGAACGCTCGTCGCCAGCGACGGACGCTCCCCCTTTTCCGCGATGGTATCAGCCATGGATGCGAAAATCAATATTCGCTCTTCAAACTCCGAATCTCAAATATTAAATATCGGCGAATTTATTCTCACCCGCCCCAACGGACTCATCATCTCCATCTCCATCCCGCTCAACATCAAATCCGCGTTTGAATACGTCTCCAAAACCCCAGCCGATAAACCCATCGTCGGCGCTGCGCTTGCCCAATGGAATTCTGGACGCACCCGCCTAACCCTGTGTGGGTATGGCAAATCTCCGCATTTGGCAATGGATGGCGCCGAAGCCGACGGCATTCAAGAAGCCGCCCGCAACGCCTATCACGAAGCTCAGGATGAATGGGCATCTGCCGAATATCGCATGGATATCGCCGCTGTGCTGGCAAAACGCGCGCTGGAAAGCCTGCAATGAGCCCAAAAGATAAGGTCAAAGTCTTTGAACAGATCGCGCACATCTTCCAAATATCGAACGAAAGCGCAAAATACTTCTTAAACCATGTTCAAAAAAGTTTCAGAGTGGAACGCCCGCCGCACAAATTGATCCTTGAGTTTGTGGAAAAGCAGAACTACAAATTCAAACCTGCACCCTACGATGTTGCGCTGGAAATGAAGGAAAGCGGCGCGTGGAATTACGACCTCGCTTCCCCGCCCCCCGCCTTGGAAGATGAAGAAGATATATACAGATGAGCGGGTCAGGCTTCATCGGCATATAATACCTCAACTAACCCATTGACCGTGTCTCAGCGCCAACCCTACAAAAGGGCTGGCGCTTTTCTCTCCCCGGATAAATTTACAAAAGAGCCAGAATGAAATTTCAAATCAATAACATGCAAAAACCTCTAAGATGATTTCATGAGCGCGAATTGTAGCCGATTAAAGGGAATCTGGAACGGGTATAATTCTGTGGCGACACCCCTTGCGAGTGTCCTTGCGGGCGTCCTTGTAAATACGAAAAAATAAGGACAGGGGCAAGCCCTGTCCCTACGGGAATGTTTATGAAATACGATCCAAACAAACACCATCGAAGATCTATCCGTTTAAAGAGATATGATTATCACAATGCAGGCGCGTATTTCATCGCGATTTGCACAATAAATCGGGCATGTGTTTTAGAAAACCTAATCGTAAATTCGATCATTAATGATATTTGGCTGGCATTGCCATTATGGTTTCCAACCATCGAATTGGATGAATTCATGATCATGCCCAATCGCGTTCATTTTGTGGTTTGGCTGGGTGGTTTGGACGCAAATGTAGGGATACCCCTCGCAGGCATCCTGCCTGAAAACGTGGGCGCCCTGAATGCACAAGAGGACGAGGGCAGGCCCCGTCTCTGCGCAATGCCACTACCGCAAAATTGGATTGAAAGAAACGATGTTAAAAGACAGGCAAAATTCTGGCAGGCAAATTATTACGAACATATCATTCGCACTGACTGCGAATTGAATGCCATTCGGCAATACATCAGTGAGAATCCAAACCACTGGCAAACGGATAGAGACAACCTGAACAACATCAACCCATTACCACCGCCATCCAAAATGGAGGATTATCTAGAAGAACTCTATGAACTCATGGGGTGGAAAACATGACCCTCCCCCTCAACCGCATTTTGCAAGGCAACTGCATAGACGTGCTCAACTCCCTGCCTGAAAAATCGGTAGACTTGATCTTTGCGGACCCGCCGTATAACCTGCAACTGCAAAACGATCTCTACCGCCCGGATCTCAGCAAAGTGGATGCGGTGGATGATACTTGGGATAAGTTCTCTAGTTTTGCGAAATACGATGAATTTACCCTTAAATGGCTACGCGCAGCAAAAAGAGTTTTGAAAAATACAGGCACGATCTGGGTCATCGGCTCGTATCACAATATTTACCGCGTCGGCGCGGTGATGCAAGATCTGGGCTACTGGATTCTCAACGATGTAATCTGGCTCAAGACCAATCCCATGCCCAACTTCCGCGGCGTGCGCTTCACCAACGCGCATGAAACTCTGCTTTGGGCGCAAAAAGAACAAGGCGCGAAATACACCTTCAACCACAAGGCGATGAAAGCCCTGAACGATGACCTGCAAATGCGCAGTGATTGGGCCATCCCTTTGGCAACAGGAAAAGAACGCCTCAAAACCAACGGGACAAAGACTCACCCCACCCAGAAGCCGGAAGCCCTCTTATACCGAGTCATCCTATCCACGACCAACCCCGGTGACGTGGTGCTTGATCCGTTTTTCGGCAGCGGCACGACCGGCGCCGTTGCAAAAAAACTGGGACGCAACTTTATCGGCATTGAGCGCGAAACCAAGTACATCAAAGCCGCGCAAAAGCGGATCGACGCGATCCAGTCTGCGCCGGCTGAGGCGTTGGAACTGCCTGAGAAGCGCAACCGGGAACGAGTCCCGTTTGGAGCGCTGGTGGAAAACGGCTATCTCAGTCCGGGGCAAAAACTCCAATACATCAAAGGCAAACGCGAAGCGACCATCCTCGCCAATGGACATCTCAAATGCGGCAAACGCATCGGCTCGATTCACATGGTGGCAAGAGAATTGAGCAACGCCCCCGCCAACGGCTGGGAAATGTGGCTTTATTCAGAACACGGTACACTTAAGCCGATCAATGAACTGCGCGAAAAATTTAGAGAGTCGAAAGTCAAAGGTCAAAAGTCATGACCTTCGACCTTTGACCTACTAGGAGAAACATGTCGAAGTCTTTCACCCTTATCAAAGAACAACAAATCCCCGAGATTAATTCGCTGGTGCAACTGTGGGAACACAAACGCACGGGCGCGCGCCTGCTCTCGGTCATCAATGACGACGAGAACAAAGTGTTCAGTATCAACTTCCGCACCACGCCCAAAGATTCAACCGGCGTGGCGCACATCCTCGAACATTCCGTGTTGAATGGCTCAGAAAAATACCCGGTCAAAGAACCGTTCGTGGAATTGCTCAAAGGCTCGCTGGCAACCTTCGTCAACGCCTTCACTTTCCCCGATAAAACTTGTTATCCCGTTGCCAGCCAGAACGAAAAAGATTTCTACAACCTCATCGACGTGTACATCGACGCAGTCTTCAATCCCCTGCTCAAAGAAGAGACTCTCATGCAGGAAGGCTGGCACTACGAAATTGAAGACCCCTACGCGCCGCTGACCTACAAAGGCGTGGTCTTCAACGAAATGAAAGGCGCGTATTCTTCGCCCGATAATTATCTCGCCAAGGTCATTGTTGAGTCGTTGTTCCCCAAGCACATCTACGGCGTGGACTCTGGCGGCGACCCGGCAGAGATCACCAACCTCACCTACGAAAATTTCTTCGCATTTTGGGAGACGTATTACCACCCTTCCAACTCGTTCATCTTTTTCTACGGCAACGACGACCCCGACACCCGCCTCAAATTGATGGATGGTTATCTCAAACCGTTCAAAAAGAAGAAGGTCAAATCGGCAGTGCCGCTTGCCAAACCGTTCAAGAAAGCCAAGAAGCTCGAGTTTCCCTACCTCGCCACCGAAGGCGAAGACCTCGACAAAAAACATTTCCTCACCGTCAACTGGAAACTGCCCGACGCCTCCGACCCTGTGCAGGCGATGAGCTTCCGCATCCTCACACACGCGCTGATCGGCACGCCCGCTTCCCCATTATACAAAGCGCTCACCGACTCCGGCTTGGGTGAAGACCTTGCAGGCATCGGTCTCGAAAGCGACTTGCGCGAGATGATCTTCTCCACGGGTCTCAAAGGCGCCAAAGCCCGCAGCGCCAAAAAGATCGAAACGCTCATTTTCGACACTCTTCAAAAACTCGTCAACGAAGGCATCGACCCCGACACCATCGCCGCATCGATCAATACGCTCGAGTTCGCCATGCGCGAAAACAACACCGGCGGTTTCCCACGCGGCATCGCCATCATGCTGCGCGCCCTCTCCACCTGGCTCTACGATGACGACCCCTTCAAAGTCCTCGCCTTCGAAGCCCCGCTCGCCGAGATCAAGAATCGCCTCGCCGCCGACTCGCGCTACTTTGAAAAGATGATTCAGACTCACCTGCTGGATAACGTCCACCGCACAGTCATTCGCCTCACGCCTGACGTGGAACTGGCTCAGCGCCTTGAAGCGGAAGAAACGCTCAGGCTGGATTCTGCCAGAAAGACCATGAGCGAAGATGACATCCGCAAGCATATTGAAAATACCGAGAAGTTGAAGATTCGCCAGGAGACTCCCGACTCTGCTGAAGATTTGGCAAAACTACCCGTATTAGATTTGGAAGATTTGGATAAGCAAGCCCGCACGATTCCGATCGAAGAAATTCAAGTGCAAGACTCAAAGGTCTTGTATCACGACATCTTCACCAACGGAATTGTCTATCTCGACCTTGCTTTCGACATGCGCGCCATGCCGCAAGAACTCCTGCCGCTGACGGAAGTCTTTGCGCGCGCGTTGTTCGAAGTTGGCACCGAAACCGAAGACTACGTCAAACTGTCGCAGCGGATCGGGAAAAGCACCGGCGGAATCTACGGCTCGTCGGTCACGGCAACCCTGCAAGGGTCAAGAGAGAGCCGCGCCTATCTCACCATCCGCGGCAAGTCCACCATGAGTCAAGCCAACGAGATGTTGAGCATCCTGCGGGATGTCCTCCTAACCGTGAAGTTCGATAACAAGGAACGCCTCAAGCAAATTGTGATGGAAGAGAAAGCGGGCTTGGAATCGGGCTTGGCTCCTGCGGGACACCGCTTTGCGAACATGCGCCTGCGCTCGCAGTTTGGCGGCACGGGCTACATCAACGACCAGACCAAGGGCATTGGTTATCTGTTTGCGCTGCGCGAACTTACGACCGAGATCGATAAAAAATGGGCGAACGTGCTGGAGAAGTTAGAGACCATCCGCGAAACGCTTATCAACAGCAAGACCCTGCTCTGCAACGTGACGCTCGATGCGCATAACTGGAAAACCTTCCAACCGTATTTGGAGAATTTCATCTTTGCCATGCCCGTGAAGGATGTCCAACTCTCGCCCTTTAACTTTGAACCTTCAACACAAAAAGAAGGCTTGGCAATTCCCGCACAAGTCAACTACGTGGCGAAAGGCGCGAACCTGTACGATCACGGCTATGAATTAGACGGTTCTTCTTCCGTTATTGTTGGTTACCTCGGTATGACCCATCTGTGGGAAAAGATCCGCGTGCAAGGCGGCGCCTATGGCGCCTTTGCCCAGTTCGATGATGCGACGGGTGTGTTCACCTATCTTTCCTACCGCGACCCGAACGTGGATAACACCATCGCCAGTTACGACAGCGCCGCTGCGTTTTTGAAAAGCCTCGATGCCTCACGCCTGAACGATAACGAATTAAAGAAGTCCATCATCTCCGCCATCGGCGACTTGGACTCGTATCAACTGCCCGACGCGAAAGGCTACACTTCGATGATGCGCTACATCACCGGGCGCACCGACGAAATCCGCCAGAAGTATCGCGATGAAGTCCTCTCCACCAACGGCGAAGACTTCATCGCATTCGGCGAAGTCCTGGAGAAAGTTGCACAATCGGAAGCGGTGGTGGTACTGGGGTCACAGTCGGCGCTGGAGAGTTCGAAGGCTGGGTTGAAGTTAATGAAAGTGGCGTAAGAACGGTAACAGGTTACAGGTTGAAAGTTGCAGGTTTAAGGTCAAAAGTTCTGCAAGACTTTCGACCTTTGACTTTTAACCAAAAGGAGATCCCAATGAACATCACACTCAAGATCAACGGAATTGAGCACGTCATCGAAGCGCCTGCGTCTACCACGCTGCTTACCGCCCTGCGCGGACTGGGGTTTCACGGCGTGAAGTTTGGCGATGAGCATGGTCTCACCGGCGCAGATACGGTTCTGCTGGATGGCAAACCTGTCAACGCGGGTTCATTGTTGGCGGCGCAGGCGGAGGGTCATGCTGTGGCGACGATCGAAGCTTTGGGCGAGCGCCCAGACCTCGGCTGGAGAAAGACCGATGGCCTTCATCCGCTGCAAAAGGCTTTTGTTGAGTCTGGGGCGATCCAATGTGGATATTGCACGCCTGCCCAAATCCTTGCTGCAAAAAGTTTGCTTGAGAAAAATCCGAATCCCAGCGAAGCGGATGTCCGCGAGGCAATCGCGGGCGTGTTGTGCCGTTGCACAGGTTATCTCAAACCCGTGCAGGCAGTGATGAAAGCTGCCGCTGAAATGCGCGGAGAAGAAATTGGGGATGGAGAAGCGATCAATTGGGATTTGGGAAATTGGGGCAATCGACCTGAACCCACTAATTTACCCAGTGATCAATTCACAACTGTAATGACCAAGCCCAAAGTGGTGGCGACGCCTGAGACACAGAAATGGCAAACCGTGGGCAAACCCGAAAAGAAAGTGGATGCCATCAAACTCGTGCAAGGCAAGCCTGCATTTACCGCAGACATGGACATACGCGGCATGTTATATGCGAAGGTGCTGCGCTCGCCACATGCCCATGCGCGCATCAAAAATATTGACAGCAGCAAAGCATTGGCATTGAAAGGCGTCGTTTCTGTATTGACATGGAAAGACCTGCCGCGTGTGGTGTATTCTACAGCCGGACAATCAGACCCGATACCTGGCCCATTGGATTCGTTTTCGTTGGATAACAAAGTGCGTTTTGTCGGCGATCGCGTAGCGTTCGTCGCTGCAGAAACTCCTGAAATCGCAGAGAAGGCGCTTACTCTCATTGATGTGGAATATGAAGTTCTGCCAGCCATTTTAGACTCACGCGAGGCTATGAATCCGGATGCGATCAAAATTCACGACGAGCCAGAATATGTAAATTTTGCAGACTCGAACCCGGATAAAAATCTAGCGGCGCGCATCCGCATTGACATTGGCGACGTGGAAAAAGGCTTTGCCGAAGCGGATGAAATTTTCGAAGCTGATTATGAAGTACCGAAAGCGCAACAAGCGCATATCGAGCCGCACGTTTGTGTAACGTATTGGGACGAAGATGATCGCTTGGTCATTCGCACCTCCACGCAGGTGCCGTTCCATGTGCGGCGTATGCTTGCGCCGGTGTTGAATATCCCGGTCAAACGCATTCGTGTGATCAAGCCGCGCATCGGCGGCGGCTTTGGCGGAAAACAGGACGTGTTGATGGAGGACGTTGCCGCGCATCTGACCATTGCCACGAAGCGACCCGTGATCTACGAGTACAGCCGCGAAGAGGAATTTATCGCAGCACGCTCACGTCACCCCATGCGTGTGCGCATGAAAACTGGCGTGAAGAAAGACGGCACGATTACAGCCAATTCCATGTATGCCCTGTCAGACACGGGGGCGTATGGATGCCATGCCCTGACTGTAACCGGCAACACCGGGCATAAGTCAATGGCGTTGTATGTCGGGGATGGCGAATACCGCAAAGCGCCGAACATCCGCTTCTATGCTGATGTGGTGTACACCAACACGCCGCCCGCTGGCGCTTTCCGTGGATATGGCGTGCCGCAAGGCTATTGGCCGCTCGACCGTCACTTGGAAAAGATCGCGCGCGCCATGGGCTTTGACCCAATTGAATTCCGTTTGAAGAATGCTATTCACCCCGGCGAATATCATCCCTTCTCCACCGCGTGGAACGAGGGACGCGAACCACGCCCGGAGATCATCCACACCGTTGGGCTGGAGCAATGCGTGGCGCAAGGTCGCGCTGCGATTGCATGGGATGACAAATATGGCAATGAAAATTGGAGGAAGACCGCCTCCCCTACCAAACGCAAAGGCATTGGCGTGGCAATGGTCATGCAAGGGACAGCCATTCCCTATCTTGATATGGGTGGCGCATCCATTAAGATGAACGATGATGGTTCATTCAATCTTCTGGTGGGCGCAACCGATCTGGGCACTGGTTCAGATACAGTCATTGCGCAGATGGCAGCTGAAGTGTTGGGTGTGCCGATTGAAGACATGATCACCTATTCGTCCGATACAGATTTCACTCCATTTGATAAGGGCGCGTATGCTTCGTCAACGACATACATTTCTGGCACAGCTGCTGTAAAGGCGGCAAACATTGTGGCGGAGAGAATCAAGATCCGTGCGGCGACTATGCTGGAATTGCCAGATTCCGAATATTCGAATATTCGATTAGCGGACCGAAAAGCAATTGCGCCAGATGGCCGTTCGGTGACGTTGGCTGAAGTTGCCCTCGACACCCTGCACAAGAATAATCAGGAACAGATCATGGGCGTGGCAAGTTATGTCTCGCCGGTGTCGCCGCCGCCCTTTGCCGCTCAATTTGCCGAAGTGACCGTGGACACAGAAACTGGGCAAGTTACAGTGGATCGTTTGGTGATGGCAGTTGATGCCGGTGTGATCGTGAATCCGCTCACGGCTTCGGGACAAATCGAAGGCGGTATGACACAGGCATTGGGATATGCCGTCTGTGAAGAGATGCGATATGACGAGAAAGGCGCTGCCTACGAACGCGATCTGGAGCGCTATCATATCTTCCGCGCGGATGAGATGCCAAAACTGGAAACCATCTTCGTAGAGACGTTCGAGCCGAGCCATCCGTTCGGGGTAAAAGCCGTGGCAGAGATTCCAATGGACGGAGTCGCTCCGGCAGTTGGAAATGCGATTCTGGACGCCATTGGCGTGAACGTGGATGTGATTCCGACCACGCCGGAACGCGTTTGGAGGGCGATAAAGTCTTAGTAAATAGAAACAGGCTCAGCACAGGAAAGAGACGCAGGTATCCACTCGCCGTGCGTCTTTTTAAGTGTCATTCCAATGCATCCTGTTTATCTCTGAGAAAGATATAATTCAGATACCTGTGTAAATTCATGACGCGCTCGGAATTAATTTATCTAATCCCCTATTTCACCTCTCTACTGCTCTCACTGATGCTTCTCCTCTTTGTTTGGAGCAAACGAAGCGCAAGAGGCGCCCTTGCGCTCTTTTTTTACATTCTTGGGCAATCCATTTGGATTGCGGCTTTTATGCTTGAGTTGGCCGGCAAGACGCTGGAGATGAAAATTTTTTGGGATGGGATCGAATGGCTGGGCGCCAATGTCATTCTGGTCGCCATTCCTGTTTTTGCTGTCCAATACACGGATTATAAAATTCGCCACATGCGAAGATGGTTTGCGGCATCCCTGATCCTGCCTTTCGTTTTCACCATCCTGACCTTCACGAATCCTCTGCATGGTTTAATCTACCAAAATATCGAGATGTTGCCTGCTGATCCATTCAGGGAATTGAGATACGACATCACCCCTGCGATCTATGGATATGCCATTTATGGATACATGGTGTTGTTTTGGGGGGTGTACATCATAGCGCGGCGTCTGATCCGCCCGCAAGGGTTATATCGCGGGCAATTAATTACCATAGTGACAGGACTTCTCATTCCCGTCATCGGCACTGCCTTTACCCTAGCGGGGCTTCAAATCACTCCTGAAAGAGACACTCTGCCGCTTACCGCGGCATTGGGAAACCTTGTTACGGCCTGGGGTTTTTTTCGTTTTCGAATTCTCGAAATCGCGCCTGTTGGGCGCGATCGGGTCTTCGAGGCGCTGGCAGACCCGGTTGTCATTTTGGATAAACACAATCGTGTGATTGACGTCAACGCCGCCATGCTTGATTTGCTCGGCAAAAAGGACGGAGAAGTGATTGGAGAACCCGCCAAAAAGGTGTTCGATGACTTCCCCATTCCAATAAAAATGTATATGCAGGTTTCCCATGCGCGCACCGAAACCAGTTTCAAGTTGAACAACCGCGAGATTTATTATGAATTGACAGTCTGGCCGTTATTTGGGTTTGGCAAGGAAATGACCGGGCGGGTGTACATCTCGCACGACATTACCGCCCTGAAGGAATTGGAAAGCGAACTGCGCCGCCTGAACACCCAGCTTGAAGATCGTGTTCAGGCGCGCACCCGTGAACTGGCAGAAGCCTACGAATCCACGCTGGAAGGGCTGGCGCGCGCGCTTGAACTGCGCGATAAAGAAACCGAAGGCCACTCGCGCAGGGTGACCGAAACCACCCTAAAGATCGCCCAAAAAATCGGCATTGCAGGAGAAGCGTTGGAAGATATTCGCAGCGGCGCGATCCTGCATGATATTGGCAAGATCAGCATCCCGGATGAGATTTTACATAAAAAAGGAAAACTAACCCCGGAAGAACGCGCCATCATTAACCAGCACCCTGAAACAGCCTTCAAACTGCTTTCACGCATCCCTTTCCTGACAAAAGCCATCGAAATTCCATACTGCCATCATGAAAAATGGGACGGCAGCGGCTACCCACGCGGATTAAAAGGCGAAGAAATTCCACTCTCCGCGCGTATCTTTGCCATTGCGGATGTATGGGACGCGCTCAGTAACGACCGCCCATACAACAAGGCATGGACTCGCGACCGCATTCTTGCCTATTTTACGGAAGAGACCGGCAGGCACTTTGACCCGCTGATCGTAAAAACCTTCTTAAGCATGGTTGAACAAGGCGAGATATAATCCCTCCGCGCTCCATTACTCAAGAAAGCAAACTTCTCAAGGAAAGACACAAATCACATGCTCGATCAGATCTACGTTGTAGGACACATCAATCCCGATACCGACTCCATCGCCTCCGCCATGGGATATGCCTGGCTGTTGCGCGCGCGGGACGCGCACAACACCCTCGCCGCGCGCGCCGGAGCGTTGAATGCGCAGACCTCCTGGGCGCTCAAAACGCTTGGGCTGGACGCCCCCCATCTCCTCGCCGATGCCTCTCCTCGGTTTGAGTCCGTCATGCAGCGCTTCGACAGCATTCGACCAGAAGCCCAACTGGGGCACGCCTGGACGCTCGCCAGCCGCACAGGCGGCATTGCGCCGGTTGTAAATGAAGACGGCACGCCATTCGGCATTATCAACGGCATGAGCCTTTTCAACTACTTTAGCGCCACACTTGGGCCGCGCCCTGGCGACACCACCGTGCGAGAAATGATGTCGGCGCCATGCAAAGATGCCGCCGACACAAGCGTGCCAAAATTCCAGGCAAACGCGCACATCCGCGATTCGCTCAACCGCATCCTGCGCGCCGAAATTGACGACTATTGGGTGGTGGATGAAAATGGGCTCTACCTCGGCATTGCCCGCCAGCGTCACATCCTCAACCCGCCGCGCCTCAAGGTCATCCTCGTCGATCACAATGAACCGCGCCAATCCATCGCCGCGCTTGAAGAAGCCGAACTGCTCGAAATCCTCGACCATCACCGACTCGGCAACCCTTACACACACCAGCCGATCCGTTTTACAGTCGATGTAGTGGGATCAACCTCAACACTTGTGACTGAACAAACAGCCGAAGCGGGACTCTCCGCCCCGCCCGCCATCGCTGGCGCGCTTCTGGCCGGACTGCTGTCTGATACGCTCATCCTAACCTCTCCCACCACGACAGCGCGCGACAAAGCCGCCGCCGAAAAGTTGTCCCGCTGGGCATTCGTCGGTGGAAGCCCGCTGAAAGGCGAAACCATCGAGAGTTATGGCAAAGCCATCCTTTCGGCCGGCGCAGGGTTATCCAACCGCAAACCTGAAGAAATCGTCAGCACAGACATCAAACCATTTGAAGGCGGCGGCTTCAAGTTTGCTGTTGCACAGGTTGAAGTGACCGACATCATGCAGCTCTCCGAACATCTCAAGCCGCTGACCGAAGCCCTTGACGACCTGCGCGACAAACGCGGGCTCGACTTTGCCATGCTGCTTGTCACAGACGTGGTGCGCGGCACAAGCCGATTGTTGATTTCCTCCCATGCGCCGCCCATTTTAGACGACCTGCCTTACCCGCCCATGCCCGATGGCTCTCGCGACGCGGCAGGCGTGGTTTCGCGTAAAAAGCAATTACTGCCAGCCGTGCTGGGTCTGCTGGAGAGATAACCCCTCTTGCCATTCCCTTACCTTGATGAAACCATACCGCTTAATGAAGAAACCCGCAAAGACCTGCCGGGTTCTTTCATTGCCCTCCCCAGCGGGGTGACTCACTATGAAGAAGGCGGTGACCCCAATGGACTGCCCATCGTCTTCGTGCATGGATTTTCCGTCCCATATTTTATCTTCGACCCCACCTTTGAATTTCTTTGCGCGCAGGGCTTCCGCGTTCTGCGCTATGACCTGCTTGGGCGGGGCTTTTCCGACAGACCCAAAGTCCGTTATGAGGCAAAACTTTTTGTTCAACAACTCACAGAATTGCTTGACGCATTAAAGTATCAGAATATTAACCTCATCGGGCTGTCCATGGGCGGGGTGGTTAGCGCCTCATTCATCGATGCGCGCCCTGAGTATGTTGCAAAGCACATTCTGATCGATCCATCGGGCGCGCGAGCCGTTT
The DNA here is from genome assembly GCA_013388795.1 of Chloroflexota bacterium. GTDB lineage: Bacteria > Chloroflexota > Anaerolineae > Anaerolineales > Villigracilaceae > Villigracilis. The sequence goes on from JACAEP010000303.1 coordinate 30,749, forward strand.
CGCTGACGCCTTTTCTCAAGGCGGTGAGAATGCCCGGGCTTGGCGAACTGGCTATCGGTCTGTTTGGAAGCGGGAGCATGATCAAAGCCGTTGCGGCAGACATGTTCTCGCAGGATTTGGTCGAACAGTTTCAGTCAAAATACAAAGTTCAAATGCAATATCAAGGCTTTAAGCGCGCCATCCTATCCACCATGCGGAACGGGATGCTGGACTCGTTTATCAAAACCTACCAGCGGGTTGGCAAACTGAACAAACCCACCTTATTGTGTTGGGGCAAACAAGACGCAACCATTCCTTTTGAACACAGCGGCGATATTCGCGCTGCCATTCCGCACGCAGAATTCCATGCCTTCGATCAGTGCGGGCATATTCCTCACTATGAGCGCGCAAGCGAGGTTAATGGAATTCTGTTAGAATTTTTAAAACGATAAATCCTTTTCAGCATGAAAAACACAAAGGGTCACAAAGAAAAACCTTTAGCGGGGATGGTTTCATTGCTCAACCGGGCAATAAAGGAGATTCATGAATAAAGACTACATCCAAACCCTGTACCGCTATAACCAGTGGGCAAATGCGCGGATTCTCGATACAGCCGCCAAACTCAGCCCGGAACAATTTCTCACACCCTCCGAACATCCGCACCGCTATTTGCGCGGCGTGTTGGTGCATACCCTCTTCGCCGAATGGATCTGGCGCAAACGCTGGAGTGGAGAATCGCCAACAACGCGTTTGAAACCGGAAGACTTCCCCACCTTCGAATCGCTGCGCACGCGCTGGCAGGAAGAAGAAAGCGAACTGATGAAATTTGTGGAAGAAGTTAGCGAAGAAAAAATCAATGCGCCATTCCATTACACCAGCACCGAAGGCGTGAAGTACGAAAACATCTTGTGCGAATCAATGGCACATGTGGTTAATCACGGCACCCAACACCGCAGCGAAGCCGCCGCGATCCTGACAGAATTGGGCTTCTCTCCCGGCGACCTCGATATGATTCTATTCCGTAGAAAGAAATTATGAACCTCAACCGTATCAAAAATTTTACCTACCGCAATCGTCATTCGATTGCTGTCTTTCTGCTATTAAACGTGGCATGTGCAGCCTGCATTGTATTGGTTGGGGCGCGGGTGGCATACACCGATTCGACCCGCCACACCGGCTTGATATGGAATCTCTTCCTCGCCTGGATTCCTTTCATCCTTTCGTATCTCGCCCACATCCTTTCATGGAAGCGGCTGTGGGTGTACCTGGCGATTCCCTTTGTGGCATTCCTCTGGCTGCTGTTCTTCCCCAATGCGCCTTACATGCTGACCGACCTGCAAGACCTGGCACGTGGGGCAAGTCAGGATGCTCCACTCTGGTACGATGTGATCATCGTCGTGTGGTGCTCATGGACCGGAACCCTGCTGGGCGTGATCTCACTGTACCTAATGCAAGACATCATCTCGCGCACTTTCAACCGCTGGTTCGGCTGGGTCTTTGTCTTTGTGATCTCAGGCTTGAGCAGTTTCGGCATGTACATCGGGCGGTTCGTGCGCTTGAACTCATGGGATATTCTTCAAAACCCAACTGAAACTGCTATCACCATTCTCGGCATCGTCATTGACCCAAGTAGGCGGCTTGCCGCGTTCACGCTAGCGTACACCTTTTTCTTCCTGTTCATCTTCCTGCTGTTGTATTCGTTCAGTCACATGCTGCAAGAACAGGTCACACGCGCGCAGGCATCGCCAGACGAATTGGCTTCCACGCAGCCGATACAGACACAGGGGTAAAATAGACTCATGAATCCACTCATTCTCATCCGCGGCGGCGGCGACCTGGCTTCGGGCGTCGCTTTGCGTTTACACCGTGTCGGTTTCCAAGTCGCCATTCTGGAATTGGAAAAACCTTTGGCTGTGCGCCGCAGCGTTTCATTTTCAGAAGCGGTCTACGAGGGCACGCAAACCGTTGAAGGCGTAACCGCAAGGCTTGTTTCGGCAGACCAGTTCCAGGTCACGCTGGAGGCGGATGAAATTCCGGTGTTGATCGATCCGCAAGCCAACATCCTCAATAACCAATTTTTGACCAGTCCCGCTTCGACCTTTGTGGTGGATGCGCGTTTGATGAAATCCAAGCCAGAACCGCTGCCGGTGAATGTCGCGCTTCACATCGGGCTGGGACCCGGGTTTACCGCCGGAGCCGATTGCCACGCTGTGATCGAAACCCAACGCGGACACGCGCTTGGCAGGGTGTATTGGGAGGGGCAGACCGCGCCCGACAGCCGCCAACCCGATGGCGACATCCGCCGTATTTTGCGCGCACCCGCCGCCGGAACGGTGGAGCCGCGCAAGCAAATCGGCGACTCGTGCAAGCAAGGGGAGACGATTGCAACGATCAGCGGCAAGGACATCATCAGTCCGTTCGACGGTATCTTGCGCGGATTGATCCACCCGCGCGTGGATGTGACCGAAGGCATGAAGATCGGCGATGTGGACGCGCGCGCCGAATCTAACATGGTGCATTTTGTTTCAGATAAAGCGCTTTCGGTAGCAGGCGGGGCGCTAGAAGCGGTATATATGAAGTTGAGGGAGATGGACAGGTAGAAAATTGCCTGCATGGACAAACAAAACAGGGACAGCCTCTCGGCTGTCCCTGTTTTATTCACCATTATCCATTCAGCAACTACCCACCCTCATACAAATACCCCGTCCCGCGCACGCTGACGACCTTCTCCGAAAGCGAGGGGAAGGCTTCCAGTTTATGGCGCAGGCGGCTGACAAGCGGGCGCAAAATTTCGGGGGCTTCGCGCACCGAGGTATCGTAGCCCTGCACCAGCAGAACCAGTTCGCGGTGCGAGAAGACCTTGCCCTCATTCTCCATCAGGATGCGCAGCAGGCGTCCCTCGGCAGGCGTGAGGCGCTCGATCTTGCTCTTATGTTTGATCTGACGACGCGATAGATCGACCATGGTGCCGTCTTTGAGCGTATACACTTCCTGGGTGGATTCTGAACCCGTCACCGCCGCATTACTGACCCGAGACTTGCTGCGCCGGACCAAGCCTTTCTTTACGCTGGCAAGGATCTGCGCCGGGGAAGCAGGCTTCAACAAATAATCATGGATGCGCAAACGCAAGGCTTGAATGGCGGTTTCAATCGAGCCATGCGCGGTAAGCAAAATAATTTCAGTTTCAGGCGATGTCTGGTTGACAACCTGGATGACTTCAAGACCGTCCATGCCGGGCATTTTCAGATCAACGATCATTAAGTCTACAGAGTGGGTGCGGATGTGCTC
>JACAEP010000314.1 GCA_013388795.1 Chloroflexota bacterium
CAAATCGGCGCCTTGCAGGTTGGCGTTTGCTAAGATGCGCCCCGCCTTTACGGCCTGGATGATTTCGCTGCGGGTCATAGTTGCCATTTTTGTTTTCCCCTTGATTGCTTTATCAGTTAGATGCTCCCGCCTACATAGGCGGGAGCATCTATTGGCTTGTTAGCTTTGTTTTGCGCCCGTCAGATCAACGTTGGTCAGATCGGCGTCCGTCAGGTTCGCGCCCGTCAAATCGGCGTTGCGCATGTCGGCGTCCGTCAGGTTTGCGCCCGTCAGATCGACGTTGCGCATGTTGGCGTACATCAGTTTTGCGCCCGCCAAATCGGCGTCCGTCAGGTTTGTGCCCGTCAAATCGGCGTTGTGCATGTCGGCACAGATTAGTTCGGCGCGGCTCAGGTTTGCGAGATGGAGATTGGCTTTAAACAAATCTGCACTTACCAGATAAGCGCCGCTCAGATTGGCGGACGTCAGATCCGCGAGTTCTAGTGTGGCGCTTCCCAAATCGGCGCTTGTCAAGTTCGCGCCGACCAAACTAATCGTCAACATTTCGGCGCCCGCTAAACAGGTGTTAACCATTGTGGCATGATTAGCCAGAGCACCTTCCACATAGGCGTTTCTCATGTTGGCGCCGGTCAGGTCGGCTTTGCGCAGGAGGGTATCGTTGAGACAGGCGCGGGTCAGGTTCGCGTTTGTCAGGGTCGCCTCCATTAGCAGCGCTTCGGTCAGGTCGGCGTCCGTCAGATCGGCGCCGCTCAGATTCGCGCCGTTTAGGTGTGCGCCGATCAGGTTTGTCCCAATCAGATCGGCGCCGCTCAGATTCGCGCCGTCCAGATTGGTATTTATCATGATCGCGCCGTCCAGGTTCGCGCCGGTCAGGTCGGCGCCGCTCAGGTCAACATCCATAAAATCAAGATCGCTCAGGTCGGCGCCGCTCAGATTGGCGCCCGCTAAACCCTGATTACCCTCTAACGCCGCAATCACTTCGCTGCGGGTCATGGGGTTGGTGGTGTTGGTGTTGGTAGTCATTTCGTTGTCTCCTCTTGCTTTTGGTTCCTGCATTGGAACCTTATCTTGTTTATATAGTACACCAAATTGATGTAAAAGTCAACCCCCTAATTATGAGGGGGTCACAAGCGCCAAGCCCCATAAGCCCACGAACGACTTAAGGTATTTCCCGGTAACTTCGCCTACTCCAACGTCAAAATCGCCATGTCCCATAAGCCGCCCGGTCGCTCGCGCGGCTTATCGCGTAGTCTTCAGCCGCCGCGCGATAAGCCCGCTGCTCCTCGTAATCCCAATCCGCTTGCCCGCTGTCGTCGGGCGGCTGATACCAAAATGGATCAAGGGGCTTGCCAATCCAGTAGCGGTTGTAGCGCATGTGCGCCTGAAAATCTAAAATCCATATGTCCTCGGCGGCACTGGCAATATCCCTGGCGATCCATTGGTCGCGCAAATCGATTGATAAAGGGTTGCGCATTACAAATCTCCTGCCCGCCAGTCATCACGGCGGACTACATACAGTTTGCCATCCTTATCCCCATAAGGGATAAAACCTTTGAGATAAGCCTCGTAGCGCATCTCGACCTGGCGGATTTGCAGCGCCGTCAGATGCCGCCTTATGGCCGGCAGCATTGCGTACACCACTTTATCTTGCAGCGTCGGTGGCTCAAAAATGCTCCGATAAGGATCAATCAGTTGGATGGTAACTGCGCTGTTAAGGCCTTTGAGATAGGCGTCATATCCGGTGATTGTGCTGTTATAGGCGCGCACAATGCCGGTCCAAGCGGCATGGCGTATTTGACCGACAAAAATATTTTGCGCCTCTTGCAGCGAGACCTTGACGATCCATGGGTCAGATAAATCATCAAGCAGGACAATGCTGGCTCGCATGGCATCGACGCGCTGCCAGATACGTCTCCACCAAATTGGATGGGCAACAGGTGCGACAAGCCGGATCTGCCTGCACCAAGCGTCGGTCAGTCCCGCATTGGCCTGCGGCTTTTTGTAATGTACCGACCAAATCTGGCTTTGCCTGGTCAACTTTGGATCATTATACGGACGGCGAGTAATTGGCCACCCCAGCAGCTCCCGCGGCGCGGGCTTTGACCATTTGCCCGGCTGCCAGCCATCGGCTGTATAGGTAGGCATCGGATATGGATTGGGCGCATCAGCATCAATTACCGCGCACCACCCATCGAAAAGATTTGCGCTCATTTGGCTACCTCATACACATCCCCAAAAGTTTTGCCCAGCGGCTGCTTGCCGACTTTTTTGACTAACCCGTACACACACAACGCCTCCAACGTCCGATGGACATTTTCGCGGCGGATGGGGGGGCTGCTTGCTGCCGCAATATCCCTCGCCGTCACAGTGGCGCGGATATGACAAAGGTTATAGACACGCCTCTCGATTTGGGTGAGACTCGTCATCAACAATTGCTCAAAGTGGATCGCGCGATCCAGGTCGTTTTGCGTCATTGCCAGCCGCCATTCCGCGGCATACTCGCGACTGCGACGTCCCATGATTACCCCCTTACCACCACACACTGACATTGACCATTTTGCTGGCATCGACAAAATGGTGTTTACCGTCAATTTCGACTTCGTAGTAATTGTTATAATCGGCGATGATTGTGCCGTAGGTTGCGGCCGCGCCTGTGGCGCAGCGCCCCAAAAAGCGGCATGCCAGACCGGTTGCGTCAAGGTCAAAGCTTGACAGTGGGATCCATCCTGGAGTACGATTGTCTGTAGTCACGGTCACCCTCCGTGTCGCTTAACGCCGGCAACCCCGGCGTTTTGTTTTATAATCTACCTAAAGGATACCATAGTTTTACTACCGTGTCAAGTTTTTTGATACACGATATACCCTTAATATTGTGGGGGTAAATCAAAAAAGGGACCGCTGGCCGTCGCCCCCAATCCACCCCGACGCGAGACCTACCCCGCGCGTTTTGTGACCGCATTATGGGGGGTTACGACAGCATCTACCGTTTGCTTTTACGGATAGCCTCGTACAATGCCTTATCCTCCCGACGCTTATTTTGATTGCCCGACAGGTAGGCAAAATAGATGCCGACAAAAATACATATTAGTGGGATGCCCGCCTTGACGCCAAAAGGGACATTGGTCAGCAGCAGCCACGTCGCCGCCGCCAATACCAACATCATCAGTGACAAAACAAACCATCGGGTCATGATAGGCTCCAATTGTGATTTTGCCGTAAATACCGTAAAGTCCTCATTAAAGCGGATATAATAATAGGATCAAGGGACATTTTGATTAAGGAGACCAGTATGCTGCATCTGACATCGGACGCCGACAAACAGTTTATCGCCTGGGCGCAAAATCTGGATATAGACGACTATATCGCGCTACTTGAGGCTATCGTGTCTGGCGACAGCAGCGTCCTTTTCCGCTTGTTCTACCGCCATGCGGATAAGCTTAAAAAAATCACGGTTGCGAAAAGCCTGGACAAGCAAAAAAGCATCGCGGCTTAGCTTGTCATCGTTTGACATATAGGTGTCGGTGGGATTATCCGACCGCCCCACCAAATAGTCCACCGACACCTCAAAGACGTTGGCTATCGCTACCAGTACGGGCAGCATGGGCTGACGCGATAATAGGTAGGCCGATACAGACGCCTGATCTACGCCGATTTGAGCGGCAAGCTGCGCTTGTGTCATGCCCCGCTTGTACATCAAGTCCCGCAGGCGATCCCGCCTAAATACGTTTTGCCTCATTGACCCGCCTCTCTGCTCATCTGATCCAACATAACAGCATTATAACCAAAGCCAAACAGTGCAAATATTGACACTGACAATAAACAATGGTTTAATTAAAGTATCTGTTTTAGTGGTGGATGAGGTGCATATGGACTCTCCCCTGCGGACGTATGTGCCGCTTGAGCAAAGGGCAAAAGAGCAAGGCTACCCTGACGTCTACAGTATGGTATCTGATGCTCTTGCCCGCGGCGGCAGTGTGCTGGCGGCATCGGAGCTAATCGGTTGCGCGCACACAGCGCTGGTTAAATGGCTGGCGCGTCATAATCTGGTCGTGTGCAAAACCGCGACGCTGCGCCCAAAAGACGATTTGCGCTAGGCGACCTAGCCGTCAAGCACTGTATAAATTATAGCATAATTTGCATTGGAGGGTGACTGTGACTGATCAAATCAAACAAGTACATTTGCCAGACCGTCTGGACGGTCTGGCGCAAATGGCAAAGCGCTTTGCCCATATCCGCGACGCGTCCGAGCGGCGGTTGTGGCGGGGCGTGATACTGGCTGCCATCGACGGATTGATCCGCGATGGGGTCCAACCCGCGTCCATCCAGGCAATTGTCCCGTGGTATGCCAAGGAGGACAAATGATGGACATCCGACGCGCCTACAGCGAGTGCCTTGCGCTCATTGCCCAAATTGAGGATGCGCTGTCAGACAGCGCTAATGATTGCATAAAAGACGTACTCATGCGGCAGCTCCAATGCCAGCAGCAGCGCCGGGACGATTTGTGCTTTGCCATCCGCCAGGAGCGCATCGACTACTGGCGGCGACAGGGCTGCCCGGAGTTGGCCGACGGCGATACGCAGCCGGTCGATACCAGCGCGATCCTGCACGCGCAGATGCGCCAGGCGCATGGGGGTGAGGCATGATCTACGAGCCTATCCGGAGTATCGGTGCTGTGCAGCCGGGCGATACCATCTTTGTGACCTCGTGGTCGCAGTGGTGGTCCAATCACGATTATATGCCTGCTACAGTCCTATCGGTCAAGTCCTATCCGGGCGGGGGGATTGTATCGGTATCGTATCGTCGTCCCGGCGCTCCAATGGTTGTCGGGATGTGCTGCCGCGTCATGACGGCCGCCGAGTTTGCGCGGGTTGCCTACTGGCGCATAGCGCAAGGTCAGGCGGCGGCCTGATGGACTCCGATGATGCGCTTGCGCCGCCACCTGATAATTATCATGCGATGGAGTGGGAGCAACGGTTGACTGGTGAGGCCAATGACCAGTCGCGTTGGTGGGATTGCGAGTCCGACACGGCGTCGGAGGACTACGAGGTAAGCGTATGACAACATTTGATCCAGCGCCCCATCTAATCAAGCTGCAAGGCAAAGATTATTTGCCCGTGTATGCGCGGATCATGTGGTTTCGCATGGCAAACCCTGACGGGGTTATCAGCACCGACCTGATCCAGCTTGATCCTGCCGTAGTACGGGCGACAATTACCACGGCCGCGGGACAGATTGTCGCGACAGGGTATGGTACAGCGGTTGATAATCGCAGCGCAAAATGGGCTGGCCGTGCTGTTGAAAAAGCCGAAACCGCCGCGATTGGCCGGGCGCTGGCGCATGCGGGGTATGGTACGCAGTTTGTCGAGGACGATGGTGATGCCGATTATCCGGCAGATAGTCCCCTAGATAAGACTACCCGTCCCGCGCCAGCACCAGTCATCGCAAGCCCGCCGAGCCCGCCGACAAAAAACGGTCAAATTGAGATGGTGGGGGCTTACGGGCTTACGGACGCACAGCTGGACGCGACCGCGACTGCGGATGCCTTGTGGTCTGTGATCTATGGGCATCTGGACACTTTTGGGTTTAACGCGCGGCCAGACGCGATGCGTGCCGTTGCGCCGATGATGCCCAAGTTGTGCAATATGAGCATGCGTGCGGCGCTGGAATCGGTACGCAACCGCAAACAACACCCGGAGAGTGCGTCATGACTTGTCCACTCTGCGAGAGTGATGAGGTTATGTTTGTTGATGCGGAGGACGGCCATGGGCGCTTTGAGTGCTGCGACTGCGGTCATGTTTTTGTTTTAGCCCCTTATGTGCCCGCCGATGATCCCGTACTGGATTGGGGCTTAGAGCCGGAGGACAAAGACTAAAATGGACAATACCCGCAAGGTGCTTGATATTGTACGGGCTATCGAGACATCAGCCGCGGCCGCGGCCGGTCAGGGCAGCAAAATCCAAATGGAAAAAGTGCTTTGGGGTATTGAGGCGCTGGCGCAGATCGCGGGCGACTTGCTTGCCCGCGATCTGGTCAAGATAGTCTTGCCCGATGCAAGGGGGCAGGCGTCGTGAGTAAATACAATAACCGGCGCATGTGGAATAACACTGCCCGGCGGTATTTTGACAGCGCCGCCGAAAGCAAACGATACGATGAGCTGTGGCTGTTGGGCGAGGCCGGATACATCTCCTTTTTGCAGTGTCAGGTGGTTTTTGAGCTGCAACCCGGGTTTAGGTTTATGGGAGAGACCATCCGGCCGATAACCTACCGAGCTGACTTTGTGTACTATGAGGAGGAGCGGCGCTCCTGGATCATCGAGGATGTCAAAGGCGCAAAGACGGCCGTCTACAAACTAAAACGCGCCCTGCTGCTCAAAGTGCTTTGTACTGATCCCCGCTATGCCGATTATGTTTTTTTGGAGCATACCGTTGGTAGACGCAGCGCTTGATTATGAGGCGTTAGAGTCGGCCTTTATCCAGGCGTGCGAGCAGGCCGATATGGGCTTATTTGCCCAAGGGGACATCCTTTTGCTGGCGCGAGAGGCCGGCTACGATATGGCGGCATTGTGCCGGTCATGGGAGAGTATCGCCAAAGTATCACGGCGGACGCTTTACAATCGCCTCAAAGTGGCGGCGGTGTTTGCGCCGCCGCAGCGCGTCGAGCGTCCCGGATTGTGGTCGCTGTATATGGCGGCCTGCGCGGGAGTTGATCTGGATGTCCCGGATACCTATATCGCTGCCCACGCCAGGATGGATAAGGCGCTAGACCAAAATTGGACGCTGAGCCAGCTTAAGTCGGCCATTGCCGCTGAGCGGGGCAAGGCCGACAAGCCGGCGGTGGCACAGATATGCCGGGGCGTGGACTGCCGCGCTGTGGGGCGGGACGGCGGACGGGTTACGCTGCTGCTCGATCCGGCGGTGGCGGCAGCTATCCCTGTCGGCAAGCCGCTCGTGCTGAGTCTGTTTGCTGTGCAAGCGGTTGCACAAATGGAGATGTAGGATGGATATACGGCTGTTTAAGCTGGCACTGGTCGCGGTATTTGTGGTCATCATCGCGGCGCTGCTGATTTTAGGGACGCTGTTGGGGATGGCGCAGCCATGACCCCCCTACCCCGTCTCAAACCGACGCGCCACGGGGTGCTGGCGGAATGTGCCGCGTTTTACGACACAAGAGGGTATCCGCCGCGCATTGCGGACATTGGCTGCCTGTCGCCGGGCCGCGTCAGCGATGCGCTGCGAGAGCTGCGGTCATTGGGCTACGTCGTCCCCCAAAGTGGTTTTCGCAGCACGGCTGTGACGCTGGCCGGCCGCGTGTATCTGGCGCTGGCCGACGCGCCGCTTTATAGGGATATTGGTCAGGCACAGCATAAAGCGCGACAAATTTACCCGACAGGGATTATCGGGGTCTATAAGGCGGTCGGACAGTATGCTTGCAGCCGCATCTGGCATGATGGGCAGCCTATCTCCTATCAGGCATTAGATGCATGGGGGGGGGCGCTGCCCAAAGGATGGTCGCTGATCCATTGGTGTATCAAAAAACGATGGTGGCCGTATTGGACGCCAGATCAGCGCAAAGCGAAAAAGGACGCGGCGTGATGAACTTAAAATCCCCTTACCCCTACTTTGGCGGCAAGGCACGAGTCGCCGCCAAAATCTGGCAGGCACTAGGTGATGTGCCGAACTATGTTGAGCCGTTTTTCGGAGGCGGGTCGGTGCTGCTGGCGCGTCCCGCTGAACATCTGACAGGTGTCCCGCTGGAAACCGTCAACGATAAAGACGGCTATATCAGCTGTTTTTGGCGGGCTATCAAAGCCGATGCTCGCAAGGTAGCAGAATATGCCGACTGGCCGGTCAACGAAAACGATCTCCATGCCCGCCATGCCTGGCTGGTCGGGCAGCGCGAAAGTATGACCGCGAGGTTAGAGGGCGACCCGGACTGGTATGACGCCAAAATCGCGGGCTGGTGGGTGTGGGGTATGTCTTGCTATATCGGCGGTGAATTTTGCAGCGGCAAGGGCCCGTGGCAGCAAATTAATGGCGAATTGGTAAGATTAGACGGCAGCGCCGGGCTGGGCGTGAAGCGTGCGCGGGTACACTTGGGCGGCCAGTATAGCGAAGGACAGGGTATCCATTCCACTTATGGTAAAAACCATCTCTACGAGTGGTTTGACGCCTTGCAAGTGCGCCTCAAGCGCGTCCGGGTGGCGTCGGGCGACTGGACGCGGGTCATGACCGATAGCGTCACGGTCATACACGGGTTGACGGGCGTAGTGCTTGACCCACCCTACATCATGGATAACCGTGAGCAACTGTACACCCATGACGGGCCTGATATTGCCGCGGCAGCGCGGCAATGGGCCATAGCCCACGGCGATAACCCGCTATTGCGGATTGTCTATTGCGGCTATGACGACGGCTTTGTGTGGCCAGACGGCTGGCGCATGATCGAGTGGAAACCTCCGGGCGGATATGGCAGCCATGACAAAGGCAATCGAGAGCGGGAGCGGCTGTACCTCAGCCGCACTGCCTCCGCCCTGCTGATGTTCAGCAGTTGTCCCTCTTTGACTTCGCGTAAAGACTTGGATAAATCATGGCGTTAGCGTATAATGATCGAGATATTCATCCCATAAAGAAAATCACCCGCGCTGTACAAGCAGCCGGGTGATACGAGTAACCAAAGAAAGGTTGGTCACTATGCACAATGCTACTGCATTATCCCCCGTCTGGCAAGTCCAAAATTTATCTGACCGTGATATCGTGCTGTCTGCGCTAGTCGGTCTGGCGTCGGATGGTAAATCCCCCCTAGCTATGATGCGACTGGTCAAAGCGACGGGACTCGATCCTCGTGACATTTGGGAGGTTATCAAGGCGCTGGTCTACGAGCGGACAATCCATCTGTCAGGCAGATGGGACGCGCTGCTTAGCGAGGATCGTGCTGAGCGGACGTTTTTGGACTGTGACGGTCAACCGATTTTTGTGCATTTTGTAATCGACGGCGGCGCGGCATGAAAAGGGAACATATCGAAGATCGCGGGCTTTCCGGCAAATACTTTCATATTATGCTAAACATAGCCGATGACGAACTGGACGTGTACCAGTATCGTCTACTAGGCCACTATCGCCGGGTATGCGGTGACAACTCCGACGGGGCATGCTGGGAAGGGACACGAACCACCGCTGCCCGTTGCAAGATGAGCATCGGCAAGGTATCCAAAACCCGCCGCGAACTAGAACGTTTAGGCTATATCAAGATCGAAAGCCGACCCGATGATACCCTCCGAATCACGTTAGTTGACCGCATGGCGGATAACGTTGCGCGGTATTTTTTGCGTTTATCAAGTGAACAAGGTGTTCATGTGGTGAACGATGGTGTTCATGTGGTGAACGATGGTGTTCATGTGGTGAACGATGGTGTTCATGTGGTGAACGA
>JACAEP010000294.1 GCA_013388795.1 Chloroflexota bacterium
ACACTCCGCTGGGGATTTACAAAGAGGGATAAAAAAACACCAGTTTGCTCTGTTGCAAACACTCTCAAAATCTGTCACTGCGAGCAAAGCGAAGCAGTCTTCCTGCCAGCGAGGGGATGGCTTCGCCGCTTGCGGCGGCTCGCAATGACATCCTTGCAACAGAGCAACACCAGTCCATACTGATGAAACTGGCGTTTTTTATTCGATGCTGCTAATCTCCAATCACCCAACGGTCGCGCCCGTTGTTCTTGGCAGTGAACATGGCATTGTCTGCGCGTTTGAGCAGGCTGTGCCATGAGTCTTCGCCAACTTTGAACTCAGCGATGCCAATGCTGATGCTGACCCGCATCTCGTGATCTTTGGAACGCACTGTATGGCTGCGTATCTCGCGGCACAAGCGCGCAGCCTGTTCGGCAGCAGCGTGTTTGTCAGAATTGGGTAAAAGGATGATGAACTCTTCGCCGCCATACCGCCCAACCACATCCGGGTGGCGGATGCTGTCTCTCAATAACAATGCCACATGGCGCAGGACTTCATCTCCGACAGGATGACCGTAGTTGTCATTGATCATTTTGAAGTTATCAATATCCACAACCGAGATGGAAAAAAGGGAACGATATCTTTCGGCGCGCATGACCTCACTTTGAAGGTCCTTGATGATCGTGCGCCGGTTTGGCAGGAAGGTGAGCGGATCAACGTGCGCCACTTCCTGTGCCTGAGCCAATACCGCTTCCATTTCGATCTGTTTATTGCGAGCCAGTTTTTTCGAATATTCGCTTTCCACCTGATACAGTCTTACCTGTTTGCGCAGTTTGCCGACCATGGTTTCAGCGTCCGCTTCGGTGGCAATCCGTTCAGCGATAAAAATTTTATAGTCATTGCGGGCCGGGATCAGCCAGAAATCGCATAAGACGGCGGCATCCGTTTCTGTGATTGCAAATTCCCCCGCCCAATGTTCCTTGTCGTGTTCCATTAATTTTGCGCGAACAAGGTCTGCATCTCTTTGCAGAAAAAGGTCTTGCAATCTTTCTGCATTCGGGTATTGACGTTTTCCAGTCTCAAATACAGAATTCCACGAGATCAATTTCCCGTCTCGATCTACCAGCGCAATGGCAGCTTGAATGTGATCGAACAGGGTTTCCAAGTCGTGTTTGGAGAGGTCTGAAATGCTGCGCATATCTCCATTGTAGCGTATAGTCAGACATTTTTTATGAACCTTACAAATTTAGTAATACCAACCTTGCAAAAATTTAAAACAAAATCATCGCGCCCCTTTACGCCCAAATTGACGTTCCAACGTGTCCACCGACAAATGGATCATGGTCGGTCTGCCATGCGGACATGTGCGCGGCGACTGACAATTCTCCAAATCCATAAGCAGACTCTTCTGCTCTTCGGCAGTCAGCGCCTGCCCGCCTTTAACCGCCAGCCGCTTGCAGACTCGCGCCGCCAGCCGCGCCTCCACCTCCGCCGCCAGCGGACTCTCGTCCTCTTCAAAATCCTCCACCAAAGCCTTGAGCGCCATGGCTGGGCTGCCGCCCGCGAACACCATTGGCATGGCGCGCACCTGGAAGGTATTTGTGCCAAACTCTTCCACTTCAAAGCCGAACTTGTTCAAGAATGGCAAATGCTCCAGCAATATCTTTGACGATTGCGGCGGCAGGGTTACGACCTCCGGCGCCAGCAAAGCCTGTGACGGAATACTTTTGTTCGCGCGCTGCGCCATCAGCTTCTCGAATAATACCCGCTCATGCGCTGCATGCTGGTCAATCAGATACAACCCGTCTGGACCTTCTGCCACGAGATACGTCGCCCCGATTTGACCGATGAGGCGCAGGAGGGGGATGTTGGCGGAGAAGGACGATTGACCGTTGACCGCCGGCGGCGAAATACCTTCGGGCGAAGATGAACTCTCCACAGTCCGCGGTCCGCTGTCTATAGTCAGTTCTTCGTCATGCGCAATACTCCAATCAACCCCTGCCTGCCTGGCCGGCAATTCTTCCATCCGCGAACGCGCCCCCCACAACTGCGGTGAAACCGCCGGCACAGGCGTATATGCCAGTAATGCTTTTCTCACAGAGCGTTGCACAAAACCAAACACTTTATCCTGCGCTCGAAAACGGACCTCCGCCTTCGTCGGGTGGACGTTTACATCCACATCTTCGGGAGCTATATCCAGCAACAGCGCCGTGAACGGATACCGCCCCACCATCAAAAGCGTGTGATAGGCTTGCAGCAAAGCCGAGTTCAGAGAAATTTCCTGCACCCAACGGCCATTGATGAAGAACGTAATCTCTTTGCGATTCGAGCGAGTCAACGAAACCGGGCTGATGAAGCCGGTCAGCGTCATTCCCTCCTCCGAAGCCATCACTTCCAGCATTTGTTTGGCGACGTCCACGCCATAAAGAGCGGCGAGAATGGCGCGGCGGTCCCCATCGCCCGCCGTCTGCAATGTGACCTGCTTGCCGTCTGTGATTTTGAAACGCACATTCGGATACGCCAGCGCATAGCGCGTCACCAATGAATCAATGGCGCGGCGCTCGGTTGTATCGGTTTTCAAAAATTTCAAACGCGCAGGCACATTGTAAAAGAGATTTTCCACCCGCACCACCGTCCCCACTGGCGCGCCGACTTTTTCCACCTTGCTGGAAATGCCGCCATCCACCCGCAGGCGCGCGCCTTCCTTTGCAGATTTCACTCGCGAGGTGATCGCCATCCGTGAGACGGAACCAATCGAAGCTAGCGCCTCGCCTCGGAAGCCCAAGGTCTGGATGTGGAACAAGTCGTCGGACTGAATCAACTTCGAGGTTGCGTGTCGAGCCGCCGCCAATTCCAATTCGTCAGCCGGAATCCCATGCCCGTCATCTGCCACTTCAATTAAGGTCCGCCCGGCATCGGCGATTGAGATTGAAATATTCTTTGCGCCGGCATCCAAAGAATTTTCAGTTAACTCTTTGACCACAGAGGCGGGGCGCTCCACCACTTCGCCAGCAGCGATTTGCGACGAGACTTCGGAAGAAAGCAATCGAATGGGCATGGCGCGATTATACCCAGTGCGCCCACAAATTGCTCAAAGGCGGCAACTTGCGGGCAGGGTATTATATAATCGCCGAATGTATTTCACCACCATCTTCTTCGACCTCGATGACACCTTGTATCCATCGAACACCGGCCTATGGCTGGCGATCAAAGAGCGCATGAACATGTACATGCGCGAACGCATGGGCTTTCCTGAAGACCAGATCGCGCGCATCCGCGAAAAATATTTTCTGCAATACGGCACCACTCTGCGCGGACTGCAAGCCCACCATAAAATCAATACGCAGGATTTCCTGTCCTTTGTGCATGATCTGCCGCTCAAGGATTTTCTAACTCCCAATCCGACTCTGCGCTCGATCATCGCCTCGCTCCCGACCCGCAACCTGATCTTTACCAACGCGGATGTTCCCCACGCCGAAAGAGTGTTGTCCGCTCTCGATCTGCGCGACCTCTTTGAAATCATCGTGGATGTAAACGCCATTGCCCCATACTGCAAGCCCATGCCCGAGTCTTTTCAAATTGCCATGCAAGCCGCCGGGGAGACCGACCCCTCCAAGTGCGTTATGATCGACGACATCCACCGCACCACCCGCGCCGCGAAAGAAGCCGGTTTGTTCAGCATTTTGTATCATGAAGAATTCCCTGCAGGCAGCGCCGACGCGCGCCTGACAGACTGGAATCGGTTAATCCCCATTTTGGAGAGTCAACATGGAAATCAGTAAAACTGCAATTGCCGCCCTGCTTTTTATTCTATTGATCGTGGGAATTAATGTAGTGATGTATGGCATCGTTCGTGGTGTGATGCGCGGCGGCAAGGACGACCCCTTGATCAGCCTTATGAAATCCATGAATCCCGCCCACAAGAAAAAAGACGATGACATGGAAGAATTACGCCGCGCGCTGGATGCGTTGAACAAGGGTAAGGAAAAGACGAACAGAGAATCTGAACAGTAAGCCGTATATGCCCGCGATGAGGCTGCGCCTCGGCATGAGCGGATTCTTACCCAAATCGAATAATCCATTCAGCAATCTTTAATAACCAATTGGTATCTTTCTACGTATGCTCGTTATTGGAGGCTCTTGTGAATAAAACGTTAAAGGCAGTTTTTATCGGGTTGAGTGTCTTGCTTGTGGCGCTGGGTTCGTTTGCGGGCGGCTTTGTGACCGGACACTTGCTCCCCTTTGGTTCCGGCGCAGATAGCATCGTTGGCCAACCCGCAACCATGACGCCGCCGCCCGCTGCTTCGGCAGAACAGCAGACCGCCACCCCTGAAGATCTGCAGACCCTCTTTGCCCCGTTTTGGGAGGCGTGGAATCTCGTTCATGCCAACTATGTGGACCAGCCGGTGGATGATGTCGCTCTGATGCGCGGAGCCATCAGCGGCATGATGGCAGCCCTCGGCGACCAGCATTCCAGTTATATGGACCCCGAAGATTATAAACAAGCCAATGAAAGCCTCGAAGGTTCCTATGAAGGCATTGGCGCCTATGTGGATACCACCACCGATTATCTGACCATTACCAGTCCCATCCCCGGCTCGCCTGCCGAAGAAGCAGGCTTGCTGCCCGGCGATAAGATCATCGCGATTGACGGCGAAGACATGACCGGCATCGACGCCGAACTAGCCCGCCGCAAAGTCTTGGGCCCTGCCGGTACAACCGTCGTTCTCACCATCCTGCGCGAGGGCGCAGACGCCCCGCTGGAGTTTTCGATCACCCGCGCCCGTATTACTATCGCTTCTGCCACCGGCGAAATGCTGGAAGGCAATATCGCCTACTTTCAAGTGACGACCTTCGGTCCCAACACCATGCCCGAGTTGGAAGCGGCGTTAAGTGAGTTAATGCCGCAGAACCCCAAAGCCATCATCCTTGATCTGCGTAACAATGGCGGCGGCTATTTGCAGACTGCCGTAGAACTGACTTCGCAATTTCTGAGCGAAGGCGTTGTGCTTTATGAACAATTTGGAGACGGAACACGCACCACCTACGAAGTCATCCCTGGCGGGGTTGCTGCCGACACGACCATCCCCATGATTGTGCTTATCAATGAAGGTTCGGCATCGGCATCCGAGATCGTGGCGGGCGCCCTGCAGGA
>JACAEP010000312.1 GCA_013388795.1 Chloroflexota bacterium
ACCCAGAACACTACCCATGGAAAAGGTCTCGCCGGGAGCCACCAGCAAGCCATGATATTGGGATGCCGCCGTGACGATATTCTGAATACGCGCCTCGCTTGAGCCATAAAAATAGGTCGTGTGAGATGCGATCAGTTGAGTCACCCCCAGCTCCGCGCCGGTAGCAGCGTCGGTGACGGCAGGCTGCTGTTCGGTCACCACCAAATCCACACGATGCTCGCCGCGCTGTAACGCGCTATTAATGGCGGCAATGCTGGCTTCCACATCCATCACACGCCCGACCGCCGAAGCGGCAATCGGTTCGATCTGTCCATTCTGATCATTGAAGACAAACCTTGCGCTCTGCGGGTTGCGATCGACCATTACTTTCAGGTCATTCAGCGATTGACGCAAAGCATTCGAATCCAACCCAACCTGCATGACCGGCACGCCGCCTGCATCCACCAGGTTAAACGCCAGCATGTTCGCCAACACCGGCACATCAAACGTCCACGGGCCAGGATCGCCCGCGCCTGCGTTTGGCAGGGTCATGGTAAAGGGCTGGCTCAACATGGCGCGCGCCAGATCCGCTTGCGCCGTAACATCCAAAAGACGCGGCGCGGTTTCCTGAATCACCAACGGAACTTCGCCATCTCGAAAACTTTGCAATTGTGCGCCAAGATAGATCAAGGTCGCATCGAGATTCAAGGAACGTCCTATGCGCCCCGGCTCGGAAATAATATTCGTGCCATCCACACGCAGAACAGCTTCTGAGACGGGCTGATCCACTTGCAAAGCAATATTCTGCAAATAGGCATACGCTACCCGTTGATCAAAGATGACCACCGGAGCAATGTCGGCGCCCAACCCACGCGCGCTGATTTGCCCGGAAAGCGCCGAGAACAAACCACCCTTCCGTCCATGGCTGTAGGCGGCGTTTGCGCTGGCAGTCGGGTCGAAGACCATGCCCAGCTCAGCAGGCGAGACCAGCCACACGCGTTCGCCATCGCGGAAGAGGATCTTGCCCGTATTTGGGTAGGAAAGCGTCTGGCTTAATCTTAAAGCGGCTTCATTCGGCGAAAGACCCGAAAGGTCCACACCTGCCACAGAAACTCCGGGAAAGATCCGCCCGGCGTACGCCAGTTGATAAGCAATCGTCCAAATCAGAACAATCCCAAAGAATAGGGCGAATCCACCGCTCAATATAGCGAGCGCCTGCCTGGGAAATTCACGGTGAGAAATCCATGCGCTCATCGTCAAGAATTATAACGAAAAACTTCCCCATATATTAACAGCGCGTGAGAGCAAATTCGGTACAATTACAAAAAAATTACCAGATTGGATGAACCTGCCATGAATCGCAACCTGATTATCTTTTTGACCTTGATTATTTTTGTAAGCGCTTGCGCGCCCGCTTCGATACCCGCGCCGGGACCTGTTTCTGCCACGCAAGAGCCAACTTTCCCCGCAGCCGCCACGGCCACTCCCTCGCCCCCAACAGAGACTTTCACTCCCAGCCCCGTACCCCCTACAGAAACGCCCAGCCCCACGCCCGCCTCCACAGCCATCCCCACTGTCGAAAGTTTCAAAGCCAAAGTCAGCGCAGATAAGATCGTCTGCCGCTATGGACCTGGCGCCAATTACCTCTATCTAATTGCGTTCAACCAATCCACCCCCATTCGTTTGATTGGACGCACAGAAGGCAGGAATGATTGGGTCTTGATAGAAAACGGCCAGCAAGATTGCTGGGTGAACGCGCAATATCTTGACATATCGGAGGGCGACCCAAAGACCCTTCCGGTTATGTACCCTAACGGCTATAAAATTCCTGTCTCGCCTTATTATGGGCCAACCACCGTCCTCAGCGCAACCCGCGCAGGGGATGAAATCACCGTAACATGGATGGAAGTCATCGTCAGCCCGGGCAAGTACGAAAACGAAGCCATGTTTCCCTACCTCATCGAGATCTGGTATTGCAAAGGCGGCGAGATCATTTTCGATACACTCGGCTCGCGCGTTCCATTCATCACCTTCACCGATGAAGCCGGCTGCGCCGAACCCTCCCGCGGACGTGTTTATATTCAAGAAAAACACGGCTATGCCGGTCCTGCCGAAATTCCATGGCCAGAGCGATGACAAAACAGGCGCGGGCGTAAATCCGCGCCTGTTTTTATTTCGTCGGAGTTTTGCGTAATTTCTTCAACACCGCCAGGGGGGTATCTCCATGCCAGAGGCTCAACCCGTGCAGAATCAGCCCGAACTGGGAAAAGGCAAACCAGAACAAACCCGCCGAAATGGAGAGGGAGGCGTTATCGATCCATCCGGGGGCAGATTCTTTGAGCATCCGCACTTGTATCAGCCAATCCGTCAGTTTTTTGTCGTAGCCTTCCAGCGCTTCAAGCAGGTTTTGCAGATTCTTTTTTGTGGTTTCGAAATCTCCACCCAGTAAATAGGATGTGTCACCGAGGAAGACTGACGCGCGCTGGGCCAGGTCTTGCACATTGGCAATCTGCGTATCAAGCGAATCGACGCCGGTGATGATGGGGAGGATCAATTCATCACCGGGAATGTTAAACTCGACGAACGGCAAATTGTTCAATTGTTCGAGCGAGCCGCGCAAATCCTCCAACACGGCGCGGACCTCACTGATACGGGTGCGCGTGCCATCCAAACCGGGAATCAGTTCATCATTCAGCGTCTGATTGACCTGCTCCAGAATTTCCTTGGCGTCAGAAGTTTGCTGGGTGAGCGATGTCAGCGCATCCTCTGCCGACTGGATGATCCTCAAAGCGCGTTGCACTTCGGTTTTGGCGTTCCGTAAATCAGTTTGAATCTGCGTTAACTGCGACTCAACATCTTCCAACCAGGTGACGGCTTCGAGAGTGAGCGGCTCGTTATATACCCAGGCAAGAACCATCCCTGCCAGACTTGCCAACAAAACAATGGAACTTAAACCGATCAAACCACCTGCTGCGATTTTGCGCCTCATTACGTCCATCCTTCCTAGAGTGATGAACACTTTATATGAAAAATTCGCCCGAAAATAGATGCCCCGAATGTACTATCCTGAAAAAAAATGCGCAGAAAATTGGGCTTTTATGGCAAATCTGGCAAAATTCACACTTGACAACCTATATAACTTAGGCTATCATCTAATTAGATATACGTCTAATTAAGTTATTTGCCTAAATGTTGTCCCCTTAGAGAGAGAGGACCCAATGAGTATTATAAGCATTGAACACACAGAAGAACAAGAGACCAACTTCACAAGCAGCCTGCCCAGAGAAACTGCCGCCCGAGATGCCTTCACCCGCCAGACCGGGCAGGCGCTTATCACACTAGGCACACTGTTCAAGCATGTGCCGCCCTTCAACGAAAGTATCGATACAAACACCAGCGAAACGCTGATCTCGATCGGTAAAAAACTGAAAGGTATTCGCTAAACGAAGCACACCGCCATGAAAACGTACAACTCCTCGCCCACCGTTACTTGGGATTTTGGAACCGCATATGAACTTTTTATAAGTCTGTATGTTTTGCTCGAACCTGACTATTTTGGCATCCGCCCATCCTACGCTGCCAGCGTCCGCGCAAGAATCCCCGCTCTTGAGCGCAAACTGCTGGAGGAGTTGTACCTGCTTCTGGGTGTGCCGCTCAAATGGCTGCATACCCTGCCTGCGCCCAAAGACGCCATCAGCGCGCTTTGGGCGCTCAAGCAAATTCCTCCCGCCCAACGCATGATCGAGCTCTACCGTATCAATGAAACCTACGAACCGGACAAAACCGAAGACTCACAGAAACATAAAAATTTTAGGGTAACGCTATCTCGGATTGCCACAGAAGGCAAGTGGAATGCAGGCGATGTGGATTTTTTCCAAACACTCGTTTCAAAAAAACACGGCTCAATCAAACGTGAAATGGTCGAATCCGCGTTGGATTGGTGGAGCCGCCCTGCCGAACTTGGCGACGCCTATCTGTCTGCCATGCAATCTTATTACCAGGCTTTTTTTGAAGAAGAAGAAAAGCGCATCGAACCGGCGCTTCGGTCTGCCTTGGAACATGCCCAGGCGTTGGCTGCCACGGTGAGCTTCGAAGAACTGTTCGCCGAGCTTACTCAAGGTTTACAGTTGGGGGGTGAGTTCAATGCCGACCATTTCATT
Organism: Chloroflexota bacterium; assembly: GCA_013388795.1. Classification (GTDB taxonomy): domain Bacteria; phylum Chloroflexota; class Anaerolineae; order Anaerolineales; family Villigracilaceae; genus Villigracilis. The sequence goes on from JACAEP010000312.1 coordinate 4,140, forward strand.
ATCACCCCCGCATTTTGGATCACCCCCCTGGTCTTCTTTGAAAAGTTCGACGGCAGCGCCATACTGCTGGCATTTGGCGCGCGCCCCGCAGATATGTCCGTCGTTCCCGGTGAGATCGTGCCAGATGCTCTCGTCCGCTCTCTTAAAGCGCTCGCCGACCCAACCCGTTTGAAGATCATGCGCTATCTTACCAGCGAAAGCCTCACTCCTTCCGAGATTGCCCGCAAATTACAACTCCGCCCGCCAACCGTCACGCACCATCTTAAAGAACTGCGTCTGGCCGGTTTGGTGGAACTCAGCCTTATGCATGAAGAGAACCGTTATACGGCCCGCAAACAAGGTCTTGATGCTGCATACCAACATCTTAATGCCTTCCTTCAAGGAGAACAACCCAAAGAACCCGCATGAACACGCAACCTTCAGTGAACAAAAATCCATTCCGAATTCTGGGAGAGTATAGTTCCCACGTCCGCGAGTTCAAACCGAACGCGCGGATGTATTTGCTAAACGTCATCATCACCGGCGCCGTGATGGGCGTCTTCCGCTTGATTTTCAACTTCTATGTCCTCAGCCTCGGCTTCGACGAATCCGTGCTGGGCAATCTCATCACCACCAGCAGTTTTGTGGCGCTCATTGCCGCCCTGCCCATGGGCTACCTGGCAGACATAATCGGACGCAAAAGTTCGCTTGTGCTTTCAGGCGGCTTGCTGGCATTCTCCATCATTGCCATGGCGCTCTGGCAGACAGAAGCATCATTCTATGTGATGAACATCGTTTCAGGTCTGGCGCAAAGTCTGGCTGGCGTAACCATGTCGCCTTTCCTGATGGAAAACAGCGATGAAAAGGAACGCACATACCTCTTTAGCTTTGGTCAAGGGCTGACCATGACCATGGCATCTGTCGGCAACTGGATCGGCGGCTACCTGCCCTCCTGGCTCGGCCCCATGCAAGGGGTTTCTGCCACCAGCAGCAGCGCCTATGGAAACTCCATCCTCATTGCCGGGGTCGGCGCAGCGCTGGCTGTAATACCGCTCTTTTTCATCCAAACGCCAACCGTCACCCGCAGACAACGCGCCGTCTTCGCTCCTTTTCAATATGCAGCGAGGAACCCGGGGCTGCTTACCAAATTTATCCTGCCAATGCTGCTCACTTCACTTGGAGCCGGGCTTATCATGCCATTTATGAACGTGTTCTTCCGGATGGTCCACAACCAACCTGACCCGGTCATCGGCACATTGTTTGCCTGGGGGTCGCTGGCAATGGGTATCGGTCTATTAATTGCCCCCCCTCTGGCAGAACGAACCGGCAAAATCCAACTGGTCGTCATCACACAAGCAATCTCGATTCCTTTCCTCATTCTGCTTGGCTTCTCCCCCATTTTCTGGGCTGCCGCCGCAAGTTACTACATCCGCCTCGCATTAATGAATATGAGCAGCCCCGTATATCAAGCCTTTGTGATGGAGCATGTCGAAACATCCGGGCGTGCTACCGTGGCCAGCCTCACCAGCATGGCGTGGAATTTTGGCTGGGCATTCAGCCCTACCATCAGCGGATGGCTGCAAGTCAAGTACGGCTTCGGACCGGCTTTCATGGGAACCATCACACTCTACACCATCTCGGTCCTCATGTATTGGGCATTCTTCTGGCGTAAAACCATCAAGCCCGCACAATCTCTTGCCGCAGCAGATTAATCTTAGACTGCTTATAAAAAAGAGTATTTGCAAATACTCTTTTTTATATTTATGAAGGCGCGCTTAAAGCAGGAGATCAAATTAAATTATAAAATAACACCATTGCGAGGAGGGCGCTCTCCCTGACGACGTGCGCCCAAAGGGGTAAGCAATCTCGCCCTCAAATCTTGGGATTGCTTCACCGCAAAAAGCGCAGCTTGCACTGACAGCATTCTAATTATTTTCGACCGATTACTTCTCTGTGGTGGATTTTTTATTTATAAAACACTCAGCCATCTCGAATCTCTCTATGGTGGAGAACGTTTTTACACACTCCCTTAGCGGGTTCAAAATTCGGGCAAAAGCGCGGATATTTGTGTTAAACTGGGGCAAAGAAAAAATCCCACTAAACCAATCAAACACAGGGCGCAACATGGGCACCGCAGACCTCCACATCCATTCCATCTACTCCCACGATGCAACCACAACTGTGCGCGCCATTCTCAAGCAGTCCGCCGATGTCGGCTTGGATGTGATTGCCGTGACCGATCACGATGAAATTCAAGGCTCGCTTGAAGCGGTGAAACTTGCGCCGGAATACGGGCTGGAAGCCATCCCCGGCGCGGAAGTCAGCACGAAGGATGGGCATTTGGTGGCGCTGTTCATTCAAACCCTGCCGCCAGCCGGAATGCCGCTGGTGGATACGTTAATCCACATTGGCAAACAGGGCGGCGTGGCGATTGCTCCACATCCATTCAACCATCTGCCCAACAGCCTTTCGATGGAGGCAGTGCTTGGCGCGCTTGCTAACCCGCGCACCAAGGGGGCGCTGCGGGGAATTGAAACGCATAACATGGGCACGCAAAATTTCGACAAGGTTGCCCGAAAAATTTCGGTATATCTGCCGCTGGCAAAGATCGCTTCGAGCGACGCGCACATTTATTGGGCGGTTGGCGCAGGGCGGACGGAATTCCCCGGCAAAACCGCAAAAGACGTGCGAGTCGCGCTCGAAAACAACGTCACTGTTCCAATTCCCTACGAAGAGGAGTTCTCGGCAAAAGCCATCATTAGCTGGATGCGCCGCATCACCATGCGCCAATTAGGCTACGCGTCCGACGCGCGCTCCGCCTTCACTCCCATTGATACGATCCCGATGAGCGCTTCAATGCTGCAACAAGTCAAACGAAAACAGAACGGGAAATAATTGCCCTGTTAACCTGCTTTGACTTTTTTGATGAACCCCGGAGTATTCAACTGACGTTCCAACAAATGCATGAAGTATCCCTGCATCAAAATCTCCGCCTCTTTTTGGACCTCAGGACCGGGTCGTGCGCGTGAGGCTTCTCGATAGCTGGAGCGTTGGAAGTGGCGCAAGTATTTCAAGGTTTCCAATGAAATGCGAGTCAGATGTTGAAGCCCCCCGCCGCAACGCGGGCAGATAACTCCGCCTGTAATAAAAGAAAAAAACTGGACTTCGGGTAAAACCTCGCGACCACAATTCGCACACTCGAATAAATGGGGGCGGTAGCCCACTGCATCGAGCAGACGCATCTCATAATAACGGACGGGCAGCCAGGCATCGGTTTCCTTCTCCAGGCGGTCAAGCGTTTCCACCAGCAAACGAAAAATGGACGGGTTTGCGCCTTCGTCTTCATAACAGAAGCGCAGAAGCAACTCAACCACATAGGCGGCATGACCGGTCTTCACAAGGTCATCATGCAAGGGTAGAAACGCATTAATGGTCTCCACCTGAGTCACGAGTAGTAAATCCCGTCCTCTGGCAAGTTGGAGCGTAACATGGGTGAATGGCTGTAAATGCCCGGCCTTGCGCGAGGTAACCTTACGCGCTCCCTTTGCCAGGGCGCGCACCATGCCATGTTCACGCGTGTATAAGGTAAGCAAGCGGTCGGCTTCGCCCCAATCGGAATGGCGAAGCACAACAGCAGAGGCGCGGAAAGAGCGGAAATCAGCCATGGGAAGGTGATGGATGTGGAGAAGATTCTCTCTTCTTTGACGCCTTTCTATTCAGTAATCAAGTGTTTCGATGTAAATGCCTCGGGCAACAAGTCTTGGACCGTAGTCTCTCTGGTCAACTCTCCATTCCCATTTCCCAGCAACACCAGTGTATCCAGACCAAATTCCGCCATCACTTGGCGGCATCCACCGCAAGGCGAGCCGCCATTATTTGTTACGACAGCAATCACTTCAAATTCTGTTTCACCCTCTGAAACCGCCTTAAAAATGGCTACACGTTCAGCGCACATGGTTTGAGGATATGAAGCATTTTCAATATTTACACCGGTATAAATACGCCCGGATTTCGTCCGCAATGCTGCCCCCACCGGATAGTTGGAATACGGCGCATAGGCCCTGCGTCTGGCTTCATTGGCAAAAACGATCAAGGATTGTTTTTCTTGGGTGGTGATTGTCATTTGAACCTGCCTACTTTTTTTTCGGCTTTCGTTCCAATTTTCGGATCGCGCGGGCTGGAATGCCCACCACAAGCGTATCTTCCGGCACATTTTTCGTTACCACTGCGCCCGCGCCGGTTCGAGCCCCATTTCCCAGTTTGAGCGGAGCCACCAACATAGTGTCGGAACCGATGAATACATCCTCCCCGATTTCTGTGGCATGTTTCTTCTCGCCATCGTAATTGCAGGTGATCGTCCCGGCGCCAATGTTTGTGCGCGCGCCGATCTGCGCATTGCCAATGTAGGAGAAATGCCCCATCTTTACACCGTCGGCGAGATACGAATCTTTCACTTCGCCAAAGTTGCCCATGTGAACATGGTTGCCCAGGCGCGCGCCTTTTCGCAAACGAGCGAATGGGCCCATCTCCACATCATCTTCCAGGCGCGCGCCTTCCATCACCGATGCAAGAACCTTGCACCCCCTGCCAATTTTCGAATCGCGGATCATTGTATTGGGCCCAATGACATTCCCCTCTCCGATCTCTGTGTTTCCATAAATGAACGTGTTCGGCATAATGGTTGAATCCCTGCCGATTTTTACATCGGCGTCGATGTACACTGTGGCAGGGTCGATCATGGTCACGCCGTTTAACATGTGCATTTGATTGATACGCCTGCGCATCGCCGCCTCACACTCAGCGAGATGCACACGGGTATTTACGCCGATGGTCTCTTCAAGGCTATCCATCAAGGTTGCGTGAACCGGCAAGCCATCTGCAACAGCCAGTTCAACGGTATCGGTTAAGTAATATTCGCCTTTTTTCGGATTCTGTGGGATGCGGCCGAGGGCATCCCACAACCAGTTCGCATCGAAGCAGTAAGCGCCTACGTTCAATTCTTTGACCTGCAGCTGGTCGGGCGTGGCGACATATTCCTCCACGATGGCGTGGACTGTCCCATCATCCCTGCGAATGATTCGCCCAAACCCGCGCGGGTCATCCGCGATCACCGTCAGCATGGAAATGGGTCCTGGATTTTGTTTTTGGGTATCTACCAATTTTTGGAGAGTCTCACCACGAAGAAGCGGCATGTCTGCATAACAGACAATGACAAGATCGGTGTTGCCGCGCAGTACGGGTTCAGCCTTCATTACAGCGTGGCCTGTGCCCAATTGCGGTCTCTGCACAACGGTGCGGGCCGAGCCGCCAAGGTAGGTCGTCACTTCGTCGGCGCCATGCCCTACAACGACCACGGGCAATTCATTTGTCACTGTTTGAAGCGCCTGCAAAGCATGCCAGATCATGGGTTTCCCGGAAACTGAGTGTAAAACTTTGGGCAGGGAAGACTTCATGCGCGTGCCTTGCCCCGCAGCAAGGAGAACAGCCGTAATCTTCATTAAAGGTCACCTCATCAAAAAAAATAAAACAGGATTTGCGCGGCAATAACATGCCTCCGCGACAAATCCCGTTCCGAAAACTACCCAGTACCGTGGGTGTTTTGGCTGGGGCACCTGGATTCGAACCAAGATCCACAGCTCCAAAGGCTGGTGTGCTGCCATTGCACCATGCCCCAGTGCGGGCATGATTGTATCACAATTTTATTTCTCGCCGGGAATGATGCCTAATTTTCTGGCTTCTTCCAGCGAGATGACCTCTGGATTAATGGATTTCTTCCCTAAATCTTGCGCGGCCGATTCCCAGAAATCGTCGGTAGAAGTTGCCCTGGCTTTTTCGGAAGATGCATGCTTGAGTAGAGCTTCCATCTCCGGTGCGGGAGTGGCCTTTGCCAATTGATCGGTGTGCTTCTTGGGAGGCGCATCCACCGGAGGGGCAGCCGCTGGGGCTGTCTTAAATTTTAATTCGCCTGTCACTCCCATGGACGTGAGAGCTTTCTCAACCTGTCCGCGCAGGGCGATCAATCCGCGCACACTATCGAGGATCTGGTCTTCATCTGCAAGGCCTTTCCCGGCAACAAGCAGGGCATACAGCGGAGTTACAGGGATAAATAACAGGTCATGGTCGCCGCCGTTGAAAACATGATACGACTCGATGGATTCTTGGTGGTTATGGCGCGCCACCTTCAAACTAATGTTATGGATCGCCGTGAGAGTTGAGAGGAGCGAGACTTCCATGCTGGGGTCGTGCAAGTTGCCGGTGCGGGCGTTGATTAATCCGCGTTCATTGATTAAAAAGACCGCATCGGCGTTGTAATCCTGGCGGAAGTTTGCAAGCAGATCAGACAACCGGGTATGCTGGTGGTCTTCAATAGCGCTGGGTGAGGCAGATTTCTCAGGCGGGAAAATGGTTTGCACAAGGCCCAGCCCCCGTTCCACAGAGTCGAGAAAGTCGGCCATGGGAATGGGTTTATCAAAGATGGCAAATGCGCCGGTATTGAGCATCTCATCGCGCATCTTGCGATCGGTCATGCCGGTGATGAAAATGACCCGTACTTCCGGATGCCGGGCGCGAACTTTGTGCATCAATTCCACACCGGTAATGCCCGGCAATTTGTAATCCGTAACAAGCATATCGATCTTATGGCGTGACGACTCGAGCATCGCCTCTTCGCCAGATTGGGCTTCATAGATCTGAATATCCTTATTTCCAAGCGTATCCAGAGTGGAACGTAAAAGGCGAAGAATATCTCTTTGATCATCCACAAGCAGAACATTACGCATCATCATGACCGACTCTTATTCAAGAAGTGAAAATCTTGTTTAGAAAACTCCAGGCAAATTATAGCAAAAAATTAAAATCAGTCTGACCATCAGTTTTGACAGGTTTCGCCGATGCCATATGCCTCGATGTTCGCAAGCAGGCTTGCGGTTGGGTCAAGGTCCAGTCCGCATACTGGCGGGCTGGCAGCGGCGATCCGCAAACGCGAGTAAAGCGGGATGGCAGGTAGTTCCTCGGCGAGGATAATTTGGGTTTGGCGATAGGATGCAAGTTGCGCCGCATCCTTTTGCTGGGATGATTGAGCCAGCAGGCAGGCCGTATCATATTCATCGTTGCGGAAGCCGGTAATGTTCGCGCCTGCCCACGAATTTTCCTCGGTTGGAATGCCTGCGCTGTTGAACCAATTACAGGGCGGTTCGATCCCTTCCGCGCCGAGGGCGTATTGCGCCAGATCAAATTGCCGCCCGAAAAGCGGTCCGCCAGGACCTGGCGCGTATAGGTCATTGGGGGGTAAGAATTCCACATCCAAACCGATTCCACATTCTGAAAGCGAACGTTCAATAATCGCTGCCACCTGTCTGCGCTGCGCGGTGGACGTAGTTTGATATTTCAAAATGAGCGGGGTATTGTAAGCAACATTCTGGGTATTGATGGCGCGGCGCGGCGTGGATGGGTCGTTGTCAGTATCCAGCCAGCCTGCCTGTTCAAGCAGGGAAATGCCGATCTCAGGATCGAATGGAACGACTTGAATGTTCGAGTCGAATGCAGGGTGGTTGGATGGCAGATAGGAAGTGGGAATGCCGGTTAACCCGTAAAGCACATTGGCGGTGATCGTTTCACGGTCGAGGCAATAGGCGATGGCTTGCCGGGTGTATTGATCGCCAAAAATATCCTGCCTGTCTTTTTGAATATCGTAGCCATTCTCGTAGGATGCGGGGACAACTCCCAAGCCCAGCCATTCCATGCTCATGCCGGTGGTAACGAACATCTGTGCCTGCCCGGCGGTTTGCATTTCTTGCAGCAAGCCAACATGATCTTCGAGGTTGATGGTGGGGTCGATCAGGTCACAGCGGCCGGCGATGAGTTCGGACAGAGCCAGGTTGGGGTCGGGAATGAAGCGAATCAGAACTGTGTCGACGCGCGGGAAGCCATCACGTATCCGATAGTAATATGGATTCTTTTCGAGCAGGATGCTTTCACCGGGGGTCCATTCTTTGATGGCGAATGGTCCCCAACTGAGCGGGGTGCGGGAGGAAATATCCACTTTAGGCAGTTGATCGGCGGGAAATTCGCTCCAAGCATGCCTGGGGGCAGGCTGCCAAATGTTTAGGAAGTAGGTTGGGTCTGTAAAACCAGCGATGCCGAACCATTGCAGGGTTTGTTCGTCAGCCGCTTCGTACGCCTGCGTGCGGTTAATAAGATATGAGTTAATGTTGGCTTGGCGATGAAGTTCGAATGCGTAGAGCGAGTCTTCGGCGGTAAGCGGTGTGCCATCGGACCAGGTAAGTCCGGGGCGCAGGCGGAAGGTGACGATCATTTGATCCATTTGCAGCGGCGAGGCGCCGTCATAGGTGATGGCGCAGTCGTCGCTGGTACAGCCTGCCGGGCGTACACGCAGACCAGTCTGTAATGTAGTGAGGTTTCCTTGCGAATCGACCACTGGATCGCCGTTATTGACAGCGGAACGGATGATTTGCGCGTCGCCATTTTCAAAAGAAGGCAATTGGGTGAGGATCACAGGCAGGTACTCGTAGGACACAGTATCAATGGGACCGTCATTTATTGCTGAGAGCACATTGCGCGCAGCGGTATTCAGCTCGCCGAAAGGATACAAACTGTTCGGTTCCTGCCCCATACAAACGGTAAGCCGGGTCTGTTCGTCCTCCAGTGCCAGGGTGGGGCTGCTGGTGGGTTGCGCAGCGGGAGGAGTGGGCGTATCTGTTTGCGAAGGAGCAATCAAACAGGCTGGGGCGAGAAGCAGTACAAGGGCGAGTAGAAACGGAATGAATGTTTTCTTCATGATCTCCTGCTTGTCAGGCGGCGCATCTGTCAATTATACCCATATATGAATCGCCCGGCAGGATAAAAGAAAAGAGACCGCATGCGCGGTCTCTCGTTGCTTTTGTTATTCCGCCAGCCAACATGCTACAAAATGACCAGGGCGGACTTCCTTGAATTCCGGCTCGTCCTGTGAACATTTATCCACTGCGATGGGACAGCGGGTATGAAAACGGCAGCCCTTGGGGGGATTAAGCGGGCTGGGCACGTCGCCTTTGAGGATCGTCCGTTCGCGCTTCACTTCTGGATGCGGGACGGGGATGGCGGAGAGCAGCGCCTTGGTGTACGGGTGGAGCGGTTCGCGATACAAAGACCTGCGATCGGTCAATTCAACCATTTTGCCAAGGTACATCACGGCGACGCGGTCCGAGATATGTTCCACCACGCTGAGATTATGCGCGATGAACAAATAGGTAAGACCGAATTCCTGCTGCAGGTCTTTGAGGATGTTTAAGACCTGCGACTGAATGGAAACATCCAACGCGGAAACCGGCTCATCACAGACGATGAATTTGGGATTCAGCGCCAAAGCGCGGGCAATCCCAATGCGCTGACGTTGACCGCCTGAAAATTCATGCGGGTAACGACGGGCGTGATATTCTTCCAAGCCCACTTTCTTGAGCATGTTGATGGCGATCTCCCAGCGTTCTTTGGGGCGTCCAATGTTGTGGATCTGCAAGCCTTCCATCACCGATTCGCCGATGGGCATGCGCGGGTTGAGGGAGGCATAGGGGTCTTGAAAGATGATTTGCATGTCGCGCCGCAAAGGTTTCAATTCGCGCTGGCTCATCTTGAGGATGTTATGACCTTCAAAAGTCACGTCGCCAGAGGTGGGTTCGATTAAACGCAAGAGGCTGCGCCCAACGGTTGTCTTGCCGCAGCCTGACTCGCCCACCATACCCAGTGTTTCGCCTTTCTTAACAGCAAAACTAACCTTATCCACTGCCTGAACCCAGGCAGTTATGCGCTGAAGCAGCCCCGAGCGTACCGGGAAGTATTTAACAAGCTTGTCCACCACCAAGATGTCTGGTTGTTCCTGTTTGGTCATTGTATTCATGAGCGTTTAATTCCTTTATTTTCCAGATTTCAAGGGGGCAGTATGCCCTTCGGCATCCTGGTATAACCAGCAGCGGACTTTGTGACCTTCAGATACTTCAATCAGGGAAGGATGGTTGTCGGTGCAGATGGAGAGATTATGTTCCATGCGCGCGCGGCAACGGGGGGCGAAGCGGCATCCCTGCGGAAGATTGATCAGGTTCGGGACGGAGCCGGGGATGACATCGAGCCGATCACGGATTTCGCCGAGGACTGGAATGGAACCGATCAGACCCTGGGTGTAGGGATGATGCGGTTTGTCAAAGAGTGAAGCCACCGGAGATTGCTCCACGATCTCACCGGCATACATTACAACAACGCGGTTCGCCATTTCTGCAATGACGCCCAGATCATGAGTGATGAGCATCATGGCGGAGCCCAACTGGTTCTTCATATCGCGCATCAGGTCGAGGATCTGCGCCTGAATAGTTACGTCCAGCGCAGTGGTGGGTTCATCTGCGATGAGCAGGTCGGGGACACAGGCAAGCGCCATGGCAATCATGACACGCTGGGACATACCGCCAGAAAGTTCATGGGGGAAGGCATCGGCACGCTTTTCCGGCTCGGGGATACCGACAAGTTTCAAAAGCTCAACGGCGCGCTCCCTTCCTTTTTCTTTGCCAAAATCCTGGTGGATGTTGAGCACTTCCGAGATTTGGTCTCCCGCCCGAAACACGGGGTTTAGCGCAGATTGCGGCTGCTGGAAAATCATCGAGATGCGGTTGCCGCGCACTTGCATCATTTCCTCTTCTGATGCAGTGACAAGATTCTTGCCATCAAACATGATCTCTCCCTCTACAATCTTGCCGGGGATGCTGATCAGACGCATGATGGAAAGCGAGGTGACGCTTTTTCCACAGCCAGACTCGCCCACAATACCGAGCACTTCGCCGGGGTAAATCTCAAAGTCGACGCCGTCCACTTCATGCACAACGCCATCCTCAGTATAAAAGTAGGTCTTGAGGTTCTTGACTTCCAAAAGGGGTTTGTTGATCTCAGACACGGTTCACCAGATCTCCTTGGAACTTGGAATATACTTTACTTGCGCTTACATAGATTGTTATTTTCAATATAGGAAAGGACGGCGTCGAAAGTCTCTAAATGAAAAGACCCGCCGGAAGGCTTTCCTCGAACCAGGCTAAAAATAATGTCTTTTTCGGCATGCCGCCCGTCTAATGGTATCAGCAAGGCATCAAAGTTGGAAAAGAACGGGCTAAATGAATGGATGCGCTGGGGTTCATCGTAATGAAACTCAAGGAGCATCAGGCGATCATTGGTCTGGTAGTACAGGAAGGTCTCATCGGTTAGGTTTAACTCGTCCCATCGCTTGTCGCCTGATATCTGCTCGTTGACCAGAGCGGTTAATGCGGTCAGGTGCGCAGTTCCTTGTTCCAATGCCATTTCTTCACCATAACAATACAGGATGCCGAAGGCAGGCTGTGCGTCGAATATCGGGTAAAACCAGAGCGCGTCTTTGGTATAGGCTGTAAGGCTCAGGTAGATGAATGCGATAATCGCCAGAAAAATCGTAATCAGAAAATTCAGCACCGACGCAGTTTTACCGGCGCTTTGATAAGAAGGTATGCTCACAAATTGTCACTTTAAGATCAGCGCAATCAAAACGCGGACCTGATCGCTTTCTGGAATCCCTTGAATTGTAACAGAGATATTCTTATCCGGCTTGACGCGCAGGAGGGTGATGGCATCTCCGATCGGGTTCTCGGGGCTGTTTCCGCGTTTTGTCCACTCAAGCGCTTCAAGCTCAGCGCGGTAATAATTTGTAATCGTATCCACATCGCCAGTGACGATATAAGAGATACTGGTGTTGGATGCGGCAAACTTCAAATCTTCTGCATCCGGATGGATGGGGATATCGGGGGGAAGCGCCGCAACATTGGCAGCCACTGTCGCGGTTGCTGCCACGGCTTCTGCTTCTGTTTCCTGGTTTTCTTCAGCAGTCCGGGCGCAAGCCGCCAGCGTCATGAAAGCTATGAGACCCACAAACAAAGGTAATATTAAAGTTCGCCTCATTTCTGCGCTCCCAAATTCTTAAAGTTTCAGGCGCGGGTCTAACGCATCGCGTAAACCGTCGCCGATGTAATTAAATGATAAAGATGTAAGGAAAATACACAAACCGGGGTAAAACGCCAGCCAAGGCTGCTGCCACATGCGTTCTTGAACATTTTGAAGCATGTTTCCCCAAGTGGGAACCGGCGGGGTAATGCCAAAGCCGAGGAAGGAGAGGGCCGCTTCCAAAACTATGACGCCGCCGAGTCCTAGCGTCAAATTGACGATGACAGGGGCGAGGGAATTGGGAATCATGTGCCGGGTAATGATGATCCAGTCGCTGGCGCCCAAAGCCCGGGCGGCCTGGACAAATTCCTGTTCGCGCAAACTAAGCACCATTCCGCGCACGAGGCGGGTGGCGCCCAGCCAGCCGAAGGCGATCAGCACCAGTGAGATGACGATTGCCTTGGACCACTCGTCTGGCAAGCCGGGGATGGTAATTCCACGCAGGATGGCGGAGAAAAACAGCAACAAGGGGAGGGTGGGCAAGGTAAGCAGGAATTCGACTACGCGTTGGATGAGGGCATCCACCCATTTGCCAAAATATCCTGAGATCGCCCCCACAAAAACACCGATCGTCTCAGAGACAAAGTTTACCAGCACGGTGACAAAAAGTGAGATACGCGCCGCATACAACAAACGGCTAAAGACATCTCTGCCAAGTTCATCCGTGCCGAGGATATGCTCTGCCGAGGGGTTTGAATATGAAGGGGCCAGATTTTGTTTGTAGGGATCGTAAGGAGCAAGCGTGTTGGCAAATACCGCCATGAAAACAAAGATCAAGATGAACACCATGCCCACCACTGCCAGCTTATGCCGAATAAACCGCCGTCCAATGATCACAAACCAGCTTTCTTCTTTAATGGTGGAAAGGGTTTCAGAATTGAGTTGAGCAACCGCCATATCGTTATTTCTCCGGTCTTACAGGATTAGCCCAAGCGAATGCGTGGGTCGACAATCGTATAGAGGATATCTCCGAGCAGGGATGCGATCACAACCAAGACCGCACTGATAAACAAGAATGCCATTGCAACCGGGTAATCATTCGCGCCAAGCGCATAAACATACAAGAAGCCCATTCCCGGCCAGTTGAAGACCGTCTCGGTGATTGTGGCCCCGCCAAAGATACCGGGAATCTGAAATACAACAATGGTAATCAGGGGAATCAGCCCGTTGCGCATGGCATGTTTCATAATGACTACACGCTCGCGCAAACCCTTGGCGCGGGCAGTGCGGACGTAATCCTGCCGCAGCACTTCAAGCATGGCTGTGCGCATGAAACGACTCCACCCCGCCATGTATAACAACGACAGGACGACCGTTGGCAGGATCGCATGAACCACAATATCCAATGTGGAACCGGGCGTAACGTTTAATAGTTCCAGCAAACTTCCCGGAAGGGGATCGCGAACGAGGACGACATTCCCTGTTGGCAAGTATGGGAAACCAAACGCTTTATACAAAGGCGACTGCTTACCCCCAAAAAAGATGATCCTCATCAACCCAAACCAAAACACCGGCATGGCGGTTCCAAAGAAGGAAAATGTGGTTACAAAGTAATCAAGGCGGGAATACTGCCTGACCGCCGAAATAATCCCAATCGGAATGGCAACCGCTAGAGATACGATAGTGGCTGAGACCATCAGAATCATTGTATTGCGAAGCCGGGAGAGGAGGACATCCCCTACTGGTGAACCGCGCGCCACCTGCCAGGAAACACCGAAGTCTCCACGAATTACCCCG
>JACAEP010000292.1 GCA_013388795.1 Chloroflexota bacterium
ACTTCCGCGCCTTCGGGGTCGAAGAGGTCGGCGAAGACATCTTTGAGCGCGGCGTTCTCGGAAAGTTGGGCAAGCATCAAACTGATGAGGTGTTCGCTGACGATGAAGTCGTCCACTTTGGCGGCTTCGGCAAGTTCGCGGTTGCGCAGGTCGAGCATTTCGCTGATGATGGAGAAGGGCGTCTCGTCGCGTTCGGCGATGTCGCGCAGATGAAGCAGGGCGACCAGAGTGATGGCGTCTGCTTCTTGCACGTCGAGGTGGCTGTATGCCAGCACAATGACATGATCATATTCGGTGACGCCAAGTTCATCCAACAGTTCGCGGCTGCGAATATCCCCTTTCATGACTTTGAGCTTCTGGTTTTTGAGCCGCCCAACATCACGGCGGATCTGCCCTTCGAGATCGTCCACTTCAGAGACCACCAGCAATTCGGAACCTTTGGCAACATAATTATCCAACTCGCGGATGATGACCGATCCGGAGCGGTTCCAGCCGAGGATCAATCCGCGCTCAGATTTGGGCTTAGCGTCGTTTCCAGCATGCTGAATCAGGGTTTCTTCCAGAGTGAGGCGCGAAGTCAAGAGGTGAATCTTGTCGTCGTCCTCCGCAATCGCAAAGATGGAGTCGCCGGCTTCGATCCGGGTATCCATGGCTGGGTTCAGAAAGACGGAACCATCGGCGCGGCGGATGCCCATCACAGCGCAGGTTTCGTAGGCAAGCAGGGCATCGCCATAGGTTTTGCCGATGAGGGCGGGTTCTTGTTTGAAGTAGATTTCGTCGCCGCCGAAATTCATCAGTTCGGTGTAAACAACCGATAAACCGCTTTGGCGCGAGGTTTGTGCAACCACACGGGCGATCAGGTCGGTGGTGAGAATGGGCTGGACGGTATCCTTCTCCGAAAGCAATTTCAGCACATCCATGTTATGCGGGTCGCGGATCTGCGTGACGATATGATAGGGCTGACTGCGGCGGTTGGGGTTGTTGGTGATGGCCAGCACGGTTTTGATGACGTGCGTATCGGGGTCGCTGCCTTCAGAGAGCACAATGATGGAGCGCGCCGTGTGCGGGCTGGCAATCTCAAGGTCGTTCATGTCGATGGGGTTGCCCGAACGGCAAATGATGCGGGTGTTCTTTGTATCTGGGATGCGTTCTTTGATCGCATCTTCCATTTCGACCTTGTCCTGGTCTGCCAGTACGACGATGACTGCGCCGTTTTTTCGGCTCAGGTTGGCGGCCACCAATTCGGAAATGATGGTAAAGACCTGCGGCGTCCAGCCGAGAATGAGGGTGTGGTCGTTTTCGAGGACGAGCGAACGCCCCTTGCGAAGTTGTTCGATGCGTTCTTCAAGCCCGTTGCTCAAAATACCAATCAGGGTGGAGACGATGAATATGCCGCCGATGGTGACCAACAGCATGACGATGCGGAATCCGGGACCGGTATCCCCGCCCATGGTGCCTGCATCGAGCGTGCGCATCAGACTCATCCAAGCCGCTTCGCCAAAACTAGGGGCAGATTCGCCATCCATGGCGAGCGCGCCAAAACGAATGACGGCGGCGGCAATCAAGATAATGACCAGCGATAAAACAGCCAGCCCGCCGATCAACGCGCCTGTGCCGCGCGACATGTAATTATCGAACCAGTATTGGAATCTCTGTTTGAAGGTGGGCGTTTTCATGCATTCTCCTTGCGCCTGATAAATTTTCGTTTATTATAAGAGCAATCCCCCAACTGACCAAAGGGAAGTTTTGTTGCAATCGAACGGAAATGGAATCTTATAAAACTATAAGGTTCCGACGGTAACATCGGGGATTGCTGATGTGTCTATCTCGTGAAATTATCCCATCCGTTTTATTCAAGAGAGAGGTGACTTATGTTTCAATTCGAAGGCATGGAACGCCGCAAGCAGGAAGACAAAGTCCGTTCTGAAGGACGGCTGCCGCCCGGACAGTCGTTGACGCAAAAATTTCCCGTTTTGCATTACGGGCCGGTGCCTGCGTTCAACCCCGCCGCGTGGGATTTTCGCGTGTGGGGCGAAGTGGAGGAGGAAAAACGCTGGAGTTGGGATGAGTTCAACCAGCTGCCACGCTCCAAACTACACATGGACATTCACTGTGTGACGCGCTGGAGCAAGTTCGATACCGACTGGGAGGGTGTATCGGTGCGGACGTTGGTGGAGCAGGGATTTTTCAAAATCAAACCCACCGCCACTCATGTCATGCAACATGCCGAATACGGCTTCACGGTCAACCTGCCATTGGAAGTGGTCTTACAAGATAACTTCCTGCTGGCAACCCATTTTATGGGGGAGCCAATCACGCCGGACCATGGCTATCCACTAAGAGGTGTGGTGGGGTACATCCCCGGGCGTGAGGATATGGAAACTCCCTATTTCTGGAAGGGCGCCAAATGGCTGCGGTCGCTTGAATTTATGCCGCGCGATAAACGCGGGTTTTGGGAGCAAGCCGGTTATCACAATCGCGCCGATGTCTGGCGGGAGGAACGTTTCGGTTAAACAAAAAATCCGAGGTCTAACGCCTCGGATTTTTTGTTTACGGTCGTTTATCCAGGGTGATGGATATATCCACTTTTTCTTCGCCGCGCAAGACCGTCAGCACGATGATATCGCCGGGTCCTTTATTGGTGATGAGATATGCCAGCATTTCGTCAAAGGTGCGGACAGGGCGTCCGTCAATGGCGATGATCAAGTCGCCGCCTGCCAACAGCGTGGGGAAAGATGTCGGCGTGCTGCCCGCTCGCAGTCCGGCTTGATCCGCAGGTCCGCCTGGGACAACGGCCGTCACATACGCGCCCGTGTATTGCTTCAATCCCAATTCCTTGACCACATCCAATGTGAGCGAAGGAAAGGAGGAAATACCGATATAGGGATAATTGTATTCACCGGTTTCGATCAAGACCGGCACAACCCGCTTGACGATGTTGATCGAAACGGCAAAGCCGATGCCGGAATTGACAGGGTCTCCTGTGTCGTTCTGATTAAAGGTTCGAATGGCGCGATTGACGCCAATGACCTCGCCATTGATATTGAACAATGGTCCGCCGGAATTGCCGGGGTTGATGGCGGCATCGGTTTGGATGATATCGCCTGCCGTGAAAAAATTGCCTTCCGGGCTGACACGCTCAGAGTCTAACGTGCGTCCCAGCGCCGATATAATGCCAACCGTCATGGTGCTTTCTAGCCCAAAAGGATTGCCAATGGCTACCACGGTCTGGCCCACTTTGAGCGTGGATGAGTCGCCCAATGGCAAAGGCTTGAGTTCTTCAACGGGCGCGTCCACTTTGACAACGGCCAGGTCGGAGTCCAGGTCGGTGCCAATCACGGCGCCATACGCCATAAACCCAGAGGTAAAGCGAACTTCAACGGTCTTAAAGCCCTCCACAACGTGATAGTTCGTCACAATATGCCCCAGTGAGTCGTACACGAAACCAGAGCCGCTTCCTGTTTCGGTAAAGATCGCCACCGTGCCAGGGCTGGCGTTTTCATATAACCTTACCAAAGCTTCCTGGTTGGAGGCCGGGTTGGCGGATTCTTGATTACCAACGCTTAACGTAGGAATCGTCTGCGCAGAAACCGCCTGATCGGTTTGATCGTTCTGCGAAATCAATGCTGGCGTCTGACAGGCAAGCACAGCC
>JACAEP010000094.1 GCA_013388795.1 Chloroflexota bacterium
CTTTATAAGCGACTGTCAACTTGAGTTTCAGGAGCAATAATTCATGGCAAATGTTCATCAATTTGATGTGGTGGTGGTGGGCGCAGGCGGCGCCGGTTTGATGGCAGGTCTGTATGCCTCGCGCAATGCCAAGACGGCTGTGATCAGCAAGCTATATCCTACCCGTTCACACACGGGCGCGGCACAGGGCGGCATCTCTGCGGCGCTGGGGAATTACGAACAAGACAAACCCGAATGGCACATGTATGACACAGTCAAAGGGTCAGATTATCTCGGCGACCAAGATGCTATCGAGTTCATGTGCAACGAAGCGATTGAGGCGGTGCTCGAGCTGGAGCACATGGGGCTGCCTTTCGACCGCACACCGGATGGACGCATCTCCCAGCGTCCGTTCGGCGGGCATACCAACAACGAAACAGGCAAGCCCGTGCGCCGCGCGGCCCATGCCGCGGACCGCACCGGGCACATGATCCTTCAGACCCTGTATCAGCAGTGTTTGAAGAACAAGGTCAACTTCTTCGATGAATTCCAGGCGCTCGACTTCATCATGGTGGATGGCAAAGCGGCGGGGATCGTTGCAATCGAATTGGCAACCGGTGAACTGCATACCTTCCATGCCAAGTCAATTGTGTTCGCAACAGGCGGATTCGGCCGCATCTTTGAAGTGACTTCAAACGCGTACGCCTACACCGGCGACGGCGCGGCGATGCTGCTGCGTAAGGGCATTCCGCTTGAGGATATGGAATTCTTCCAATTCCACCCGACAGGCATTTACAAACTCGGTATTCTCATCACTGAAGGCGCGCGCGGTGAAGGCGCAGTGCTCATTAACGGCCAGGGGGAACGCTTCATGCCGAAATATGCGCCGTCTGTGAAAGACCTAGCCTCTCGCGATGTGGTCTCGCGCGCGATCTACACCGAGATTAAAGAAGGGCGCGGCATTGACGGCAAGAACTATGTTTATTTGGATATCCGCCCGGAGACGGTGAACAAGTACGCCGCCGAAGATGGGCGCGCCAACCCAGACGGCTCTCCCTACAAGATCAGCGGAGATACTGTTCTCAAAAAGATTCCCGACATTGTGGATTTCTGTCGCGTCTATCTTGGCGTGGACCCTGTCACTCAGATGATGCCGATTCAGCCGACGGCTCATTACGCGATGGGCGGTATTCCGACCAACAAATATGGCGAAGTGGTGATAGACGACAAGAACACGGTTGTGCCGGGTCTGTTTGCGGCGGGTGAATGCGCTTGTGTATCCGTTCACGGCGCGAACCGCCTGGGGACGAACTCACTGCTCGACCTGGTGGTGTTCGGTAAATATGCAGGCTTGCGTGCGGCAGAGTATGCCAAGTCTGCAGACTGGGTGAAACTGCCCGAGAATGCTGACTCAGCCATTCGGTCTGAGTTGGAGGCGTTGAAGTCGGCTTCGGGCAAGGAAAACGCGTTCGACATCGGCAATGAGATGAAGAACGTGATGTTCGCGGATGTCGGTATTTATCGTAACGAAAAAGATATGAGTAACGCCCTTGAAAAAGTGCGCGAACTTCAACGGCGCTTCAAAGATGTGAAAGTCAGCGATACCGGCAAAATCTTCAATACCGAGCTGTTGAACGCATGGGAACTTGGCAACCTGCTTGAGATCGCGGAAGTGGTTGCGGCAAGCGCTTTGAACCGCAAGGAGTCGCGCGGCGGACATTCGCGCGAAGATTTCCCCAATCGCGATGACGCAAACTGGTTGAAGCACACCTTGATCGCCAAGAAGAACGGCAAACTTGAGATCAGTTACAAGCCGGTTGTCATTACCAAACATCAACCCAAGGCGAGAGTCTATTAATTCGTCATTGCGAGGGCGATAGCCTGAAGCAATCTCATAGCATAGTTTTAGATTGCTTCGTCGGGCAAATACCCTCCTTGGAATGACGGTATCAGGAGTGATTTATGGAAATTACAGTCAAAGTTTTCCGTTACAACCCCGAGAAAGACCAGCGCGGCAATTATGTGACCTACAAGGTCGAAGCCAATGAAAATGACCGTGTGCTGGATGTGCTTGAATACATCAAAGGCAAGACCGACGGCGCCTTATCGTTCCGCCGTTCGTGCGCACATGGTGTCTGCGGTTCCGATGCGATGCGTATCAACGGGCGCAACCGGCTGGCATGCAAAACGCTCATCCGCGATGTGGGCGCAAACATTACGATCGAACCGATCCTGGGTCTGCCCATCAAAAAAGATTTGATTGTGGATATGGAGCCGTTCTTCGATAACT
Source organism: Chloroflexota bacterium (assembly GCA_013388795.1). Classification (GTDB taxonomy): domain Bacteria; phylum Chloroflexota; class Anaerolineae; order Anaerolineales; family Villigracilaceae; genus Villigracilis. The sequence continues at coordinate 2,270 of JACAEP010000094.1, forward strand.
ATAAGAAGATGCTGCCGTATTTCATCAACGAAAGTCCGCTTCCTGAAGATGGGCGCGAGCGCCTGCAAACCCCCGAAGAGCGCGCCCGCTTTGATGAAACCACCAAGTGTATTCTGTGCGCGGCATGCACCACTTCCTGTCCTTCCTATTGGGCGAACGGCGAGTATTATGGTCCTGCCGCGATTGTGACCGCGCACCGCTTCATCTTTGACAGCCGCGACGAAGCCGCCGACCAGCGCCTGCAGATCCTTGCCGAGACGGATGGCATTGCCCGCTGTCATACCGCATACAACTGCACCGAAGCCTGTCCGCGCGAGATCAGGGTGACCAAAGCCATTGGTGAAGTGAAGATGGCGATGATGACAGGAAAGTTGGGGTAGGTAGAGATTGGTAATTGGCAAGCCGCACCCACAAGGATGCGGCTTGTTTTTTGGGCGTGCCAGCGGGGTTTACACTTTGCCCTATATCTTTATGTTGTTTGGGAACTAGCGATTATCCCCGTCGCCTTGAATTTTGCCGCGGGCTTGGCGGTCTAAAAGTTTTTCCAAATTCGCTTCGGCAATGTCATCGAGCGGAAGGTCGAGCTCGGTGGCGACCTGCGCGATGTACCAAAGCACGTCGCCGAGTTCAGCTTTGAGGGCATCGCGTTCCGCTTCGCCGATGGTCCCTTCTTTATCTCGAAATATCTTTTTGATCTTGCCTGCTACTTCACCGGCTTCGTTCACCAAGCCGAGCGCAGGGTAAATAACCGGATGCCCAATGGCGGGATATTGCGCCGTGGCTCGTGATTTTTGCTGATAGTCGTTAAAGTTCATGAAATCTCCTTTTGAGATGAGTTATGGGCAAGTCTGCGTGCTGACATCATACACGATGAAGTCGGTATTTTCGTATGCGATTGGCAGGGAATGAAGATGTGGTTTTTCGATGACGATGTACTGTGCGTCGAAGCGGCAGGCGGCGTTGACCAGGCCTGTGGTGGACAGGCTGTAGTATGCGTCTTGAGTGAATTGAACGTTATGAAAATAGTCGCCGTCGAATTGAGCAAGCGCGCCTGGAGCGAGGACGTCGAAGCGGGTTTGCCATTCGACTTCGTAGCCGGGTTGGAAGGCAGCTACTAGAAGTTCGGATAAAGTGGCGGCGCTGGCTCGTTCAGAATGGACGCGCCAGTCTGATTCTTGCACGCCCCATTTTTCAGGCGGGGTGATGAAGCGCGCGTCTTTTGCCGTGTTCTCGCGCGCCCATTGCTGCACATCCACCCACGGGCTGGGCTTGCCGTAGATGTAAATGCCCGGCTGCCAAAAGCCCATGAACCATACAACGATGTATAAAGCCGTCGTGACGAATGGCGCTGCCCAAAGCGAGGCTTTTAACAAATGCGGACGATGAATCTGCCGCGATAAGAGCCAGGCTGCCAATACCAGCACGGAGGATGGCGAGAAAATATAGACCAATCCTAGTAACAAGGTGTTGACCGACGGCAGGCTGCCGCCTTGAATCAGTTTGGCGAGATAATTGGCAAAGAAAAGATAGGCGAGGATGATGATCCACAAACCCATGCGTAGAATTTGCGACTGGATCAGAATGGTGATCGGTAGACAGTACACTGAGATGACATGCACAACCAGAACGATGATGCCTGCCGCCATGAAGTTGCGGGCTGTGACTTTGATGCCTGCATCTTCTGTGGAGGGTAAGGCGATGAAGAATAAGACGATGGCGGTCAGCCCGGCGAAGGCGATTGCCCAACTGCCGGGGTAGTCGGGGCGGACCATATCGAATAGATGCAGGAATAGGGTGCGGTTGAGGAAGTCTACCCATTCGGGGCGCAGGGAGAGATCAAGCGGGTCGCCGCCTGCTTTCCATAGCAGGACGGGTAAGGCGGAAATAAAAAATAAAATGGCAGCAAGCAGGATGCGGCGGAGTCCGATGCGTTTGAATTCCATCAGACATGCCCAGCCGAACATCGCCAGAATAAAGTTGACCGATACAACGTGGATGTTGTACATCACGCCTGCGATGAGGAAGGCAAGGGGAATCCGTCCTTTGAAAAATTGATCGAGGGCGAATAATAAAAATGGCAATACGAATGTGCGGCTTAACGGGGCGATCTCAAAGACGGGGAAGCCGGAGAAGCCGAAGTGCGGCACGATAAACCCGACCACGCTGAACATGGATGCGAGTGAATTGTGGAAAAGGGTCTGGCTTAAGTTCCAGGCTGCCCAAAAGGTGAAGTAGATGCTGGCGAAGTGGATGATGAATAAGACCGGCTCAAGGATGCCGTTTTGCAAGGCAGGTACAAAGAAGTACCAGAAGTATGAGTAATAGATGCGATGCAGTTGCATCATCGAGTCGCTGGGGTAGAGAGTTGGGTCGGCGGTCGATTTTAGGAAGGGAATATGCATGGCTTCGTCGAAGGTGCCGAAGTTGTAGCCAATGAGCAGGATGGTGAGGAAGGTGGCGGAGAGAAAAAGCAGGTGACGCCAGAGGGGGGAGTGTTGAAGTTTTTCGGCAAGTTGAGTCAGCATAAAGGTATTGGTTTTGTGTTGAGATGGTATGTAGTTCGGTGGGGAATTTTACACGCTTTATTTCTGAAAGCATGAAGCGGCGGGGGATGCATCTCCCCCGTTTGGAAATTTGATTTGTGTATTGCTCTGTTGCAAACACTCTCAAAATCTGTCACTGCGAGCAAAGCGAAGCAGTCTTCCTGCCAGCGAGAGGATTGCTGCGCCGCCTGTGGCGGCTTGCAATGGCATCCTTGCAACAGAGCATTTGTGTATCAAAAAACGAGCCGCGAATGATCTTGAATGTTGTTTGACCGCAGTCTGCCGTCTGGGGTCGGATTCTTGAGTCTTATTCGTCTTTTTTCAACGGTTGATTGAATTCGATCAGCAGGCTTTGAGGTCTGTGACAAGCAGACGGGTGAATTTGTATTTTGGGGGTCATGAAGTTCTCCTAATTAAAAGACTTGGCCAAATTCTGCCACCATGCATCTTTCTCGCCGGGGACGAAGGGCGTGTAGAGTGTGATACGGTCCGCGATATTACCAAAGCGTTTCTTCAAGTCTGCGGCGAGATTTTCCTGCGTGGTCATGAGACAAAATTCGTTGAGCATCTCGTCGGTGATGAGCATGGGCATTTCGTGCCATTCGCCTTTGGCGGCAAAGCCGGAGAGGGCTTCGGCGATCTCGCCCCAGCCGTGCAGATCCATCACGGCTTTATACGATGGAGTTGACGCATAGAAGGCAACCTGCATGCGCGCAAAGCCTGCTTCTTCGGGCGTGGTGGCGATGAAGGGCGTCATCGAAACGGTGATGGCGCCCCGTTTGCGTCCGCTTTTTTGCAAGCCTTCTTCAATGGCAGGCAGGATGACTTCGTTCATGTACCTTGGGCTGTTGAAGGGATGCGCGTGGAAGCCTTCGCACAGTTCCCCTGCGAGTCTTGCAAGGCCAGTGTTGACTCCCGCAATGTAGATCGGGATGTTCGGGTTGTCAATTTTGCCGGGGTTGAAAAACGGCGACATGAGCGTGATCTTGTAATGCTCGCCGCGGAAATTTAACTTCGTGCCGTTCTGCCAGCAGTCC
>JACAEP010000293.1 GCA_013388795.1 Chloroflexota bacterium
ACATGGAATATATTTTGACAAGACCTGCGCAAACTCTCAAAATCTGACCGCCGACGGCAGACCGCGGCAAGCGTCAAAGAGATAAATTGTTTGCGCAAGCCGACTTTATTGGATTCTAGGACGAAATTGGCTGATGTTAAGAGCCAATAAATACCAATAAGTTACCAGCCACTTTTGCCCAATAAAATGCATTTGAAGGCAATTGTCCTTATTTGATCGTCCAGTTGGTGATATATTCACCGTACCAATGCCGTTTGGAGAGACAAAATGCGTATCCCGCTCGACCACAAAAGCAATATTCCCCTTTATCAACAGATCGAAGACCATCTTCGTAAAAGTATTCTTTCCGGCAATCTGCCCGCCGATACGCGCCTGCCCGCCAGCCGTCAGCTCGCGAGCGATCTGGGAGTCAACCGCACCACGGTTGAAAACGCCTACTCCGCTTTGGAGGCAGAAGGCTTAGTCTTTTCCAAAATGGGCAGCGGCACGTATGTGCTGCCGGTCTATCCAATTCCATCCATTCCAAAAAATAATTCCGATGTCTTGCCTCTCTGGCAAATGAACTTGCAAAAGAATGTTTTCGCCACTTCAGATACTGCGGAAGATATGCTGCAAGCCAGCGGGCATCCACACCCGATCAACTTTGCCAGCGGCATCAGCGATGCGCGTCAATTTCCGGTGGAAGAATTTCGCAAGGTCATTCAATCTGTGATGCGACGTGACCAGATTGACGCGCTTGAATATGGTGAACGCCGCGGGTATGCTCCCTTGCGTGAAGGGATTGCGCGCATCCTCGCCAGCCAGGGCTTGCAGACTCACCCCGAAAATATTCTCATCACTGCGGGCTCGCAACAAGCGATCTTTCTTGCATCGCAAGTCTTGTTGAAGCCGAATGACATTGTGCTGGTCGAAGACCCCACGTACTCTGCGGCATTGGATCTCTTCCGCACGCTTGGGTTTCAGATCGTTGGCATTCCTGTAGATAGTCAGGGTATGCAAGTGGAAAAGTTGGAAACGCTTTTACAGCAATATCATCCCAAACTGATTTACACGATACCCAATTTTCACAACCCAACCGGGACATGTCTCAGCAGCGCCCGCCGCCGCGAATTGATTCTATTAGCAGGCAAATATAACGTTCCCATCCTTGAAGATGATTTTGTCGGCGACTTGCGCTATGAAGGTCACACCCAGCCTTCGCTCAAATCATTAGACCCCGGCGGACAGGTCGTCTACATCAGCACCTTTTCCAAGATGCTGATGCCCGGTTTACGCGTTGGGTTTATCGTCGCAGATGGACCCGTCTACGATAGCCTGCTCAATTTCAAACGTCTCAGCGATCTGGCAACGTCCACCTTGATACAACGTTCACTTGATGCGTACATGACTGTAGGACGGTATCAAACCTATCTACATCGCTCGAATCAAATCTTCCGCGCCCGGCGCGATGCGATGGTAAATGCCATCAAAAAGTATTTGCCACGCAGTGTCAACTACGAAGTACCCAAAGGTGGGTTGTTCATTTGGCTGCAAGTGCCCAAGTCCATTTCGGCAAATGAATTGCTGCCAATCGCTTGCAAAGAAGGCGTCGCTTTTTCACCCGGTAATGCTTTTTTCATTGACGGCATCAGTGGGGAAGATTGGATACGTCTCAACTTTGCATCGCAACCTGTGGAAGATATTGAAGAGGGGATCAAGCGATTGGGGGCTGCCTTAAAAAAGATTAAGCCAAAGAAAAAATAAACAGTTTGAACAGGCATTTGAAATTTCATTCAAGCGCCTGTTTTTATTCTGAGGAGGCTTGACTTAAGGTCCTTAAGCGCTACAATTCAGTCATTGATACAATTAGTACAATTTAGTATAAAAGATGGCAGAAAAGAAACCCACCCTGCAGCTCGATTTTCATTCCGGGTTGCCCATTTATACCCAGATCGTCAATCAAATTCAAAGTCAACTCGTGAATGGCATTTTGAAACCTGGCGATCAATTGCCCACTGTCCGATCACTGGCTTCAGACTTGCGAGTCAATTTCAACACGGTAGCGCGCGCGTATCGCATATTGGATGAAGCACGCATCATATCCACACAACAAGGACGCGGCACATTCATCACGGAGATCCCACCGCCTGAGGTGACGGAGAAGCTACGCAAAGAGTCGCTGGCGGAGTTGGCGGATCGATTCGTTGGCGAAGCGTTGCGGCTGGGATTCTCTGAACGAGAGGTCAGCCAAATGGTGAAAGACAGTTTGAAGTTATGGAAAGAAGCGAAGAATGTCAAAGAAGAAGAATAAGTATGCCAGTCAGGAGAATGTCAACATGAGCACACAATTTTTTAAGTCGTTCGTTCAAAACAAAAAAGAAGATCAACATATACCACCGATTGCAGGCGCCCTGTTTGGTATCTTTTTAGCCATTGCAATTTTGGGCGCGATCATTGGAGACGGCAAATATTCAGATGCAATATTGGGTGTCTGGGTTCTGGGCTGGACCATAGTCGGTTCCTATTTTCTTTTCGCCCTCAAGGTCGCTTCGCAATGGCAGAAGGTCGTGTTGTTGCGGCTCGGCAAGTTCGTTGGGCTGAAAGGGCCCGGCTTGTTCTGGATCATTCCGATTGTGGATACCACGCCATCATGGATCGATCACCGCGTGATGGTGACGCCGTTTGCCGCACAGAAAACACTGACCAAAGATACTGTACCAGTGGATGTGGATGCTGTGTTGTTCTGGGTAGTGTGGGATGCCGAGAAAGCTGCGCTCGAAGTGGAAGATTATCGCGCCGCGGTGGACTGGGCTGCACAGACTGCACTGCGCGACATCATCGGCAAGAAGATGCTAGCAGATATTCTGGTTGGGCGCAGCGCAATCGACAAGGAGTTGCAGGCGGTGATCGATGAACGCACTACACCCTGGGGCGTGACCGTGCAATCGGTGGAGATCCGCGATATTGTGATCCCGCAGGACTTGGAGGACGCCATGTCGCGTCAGGCGCAGGCAGAACGTGAACGTCAGGCGCGTGTGATCCTCGGCGAGTCTGAAAAGCAGATCGCGGCTTCGTTCGCTGAGGCTTCGCAGGCGTATATTGACAATCCCACTGCGCTGCATTTGCGCGCTATGAATATGCTCTTTGAAGGGCTCAAAGAGAAAGGCGCGCTGGTGATCGTGCCTTCATCGGCAGTGGATACGATGAATCTCGGCGGCATGAGCGGCAT
>JACAEP010000131.1 GCA_013388795.1 Chloroflexota bacterium
AAAAAAGCCCTTGAACGCGCCGGTTTGAAAATGCAGGACATTGGTTTAATGGAATTGAACGAAGCCTTCGCTGTGCAGTCGTTGGCAGTGATCGAGGACCTTGGCATTGACCCCGAACTGGTCAACGTCAACGGCGGCGCGATTGCCATTGGGCATCCGCTCGGCTGTTCGGGAGCGCGCCTGATGACCACACTCGTTCACGAGATGCAGAATCGCAGAAATATAAAATACGGTTTGGTAACTTTGTGTGTTGGCGTAGGGCAGGGCGAAGCCACAGTAGTTGAGTTTGTTGGTTAGTTGGTCGAGTACTTCCTTCGACAAAGGAGTCCCATGAAACGGATTGTTTCTTTCCTCTTTCTTTTTTCTTTACTGCTAGCCGCTTGTGCGCCCGCAACGGAACTACTCGAGCCTGCCGAAACGATTGAGCCGACGCCAACTCTGACTCCCGCGCAAGAACCGCAAACAGAAGCGCAAGCCAGTGTCGCTCCGCAAGAGACGCCATTGCCTGCCATCGTCGAAGCGCCGATCATTGAAGCGCCATCCATTATCAACATCGAAATGGTGGATCAAAAGCATGGTTGGGGTTTGACCGAAACCGAGATCGTCAGCACCGATGATGGCGGTTTGACGTGGTACGACGTTACCCCTGACGGATTGAAGGGTGTGGGGTACCTTGTCTTTGCAGATTTTCTTGACTCAAAGCGCGCTTGGGTACAACTGCCGGATATGAACAACTACCCGAATGGCGGCACACTCTATCGCACCTCAGATGGCGGGTTGACCTGGGACCGGTTCGCCACTCCTTTTAGCGGCGGCGCATTCAAATTTGTTGATGAAAAGAATGGCTGGGTAATGGCAGACCTCGGCGTTGGGGCAGGCTCGATGGGAGTCTCCATTTTCAAAACAACCGATGGCGGTAAGACCTGGGAACGGACATACACCAACGATCCAAACATCGAAGGCGCAAGTGACTCGCTGCCGTTGGGCGGTATCAAAAGCCTCATCCTTCCAATTGATGCGAAAACGGCATGGGTGGGTGGTGTTGTGTACGCGCCTGGGCAGGTTTATCTTTTCCGCAGCGACAATTCTGGCGCGACGTGGAAGAATATCAGCCTCTCGCTTCCAAGCGAGGCGGTGGACAGCGAACTGAATGTACAAGGCATTGTGTTCGTATCGCCCACCGAAGGCTTGCTTGCAATTCGCATGACTTCGGAAACTCCAATGACATTGATCTTCAGCACAAAAGACGGCGGCATGACATGGTCTCAGCTCCCGGTTGTTTTTGAAGGCTATGGTATTTTAGAGACACCATCTGCGAAGGAAATGATCTTCTATGCCGCCGACCAGTTTTACGTCACGAAAGATGCGGGTAAAACAGTACGGAAAATCACACCGGATGTGCAGTTTGGCGATTCTATTTTGGACATGAGCTTTGCCAACGCAGAAACCGGGTGGATTGTCGCTTCGGATGTCTCTGGAGAATATATTCTGTATAAGACCGCAGACGGCGGTTTAACTTGGGCTGTTCTCAGCCGGTAATGTTCGCTTCTTTCCACCCTGCTCATTGATTCTATTGCTTGAACCTTTTGTTACGCTGTGAGCAACTCGACAGTTATACCGATGCTGTAAAATATCTGCAAAGGAGAGAGAATTATGAATAATTTGGTTCGTGATTGGATGTCCAGCCCGGTTGTGGTCGTTGACCCCGATTCGAGCGTTTCGCATGCCCTGACCTTGATGCGCCGGCGCAACATCCACAGTGTGGTGGTGGATATAAGCGAAAAGAATCCTTCGTATGGGATTGTGACCACCACAGATATTCGCGATAAGATCTTGATCGCCAACCGCAACCCCGCCGAGACGACCGTGCGTGAGATCATGTCGGGCCCTATTGTGACGGGACGCGCCGAGTGGACCTTGGCAGAATGTTCGCGTTTGATGCAGCAAAAGAAGATCCGTCACCTGCCCATTGCTGATGAGCATGGCACGTTGATCGGCTTGATCTCTGCCACGGATATTTTTATGGCGGTTGAAGAACAGGGCTGGATCGAAGGATAGGCTGCCAAAGAAGTTTCCAAAATAAAAATAGGTCACGCTTGAAGCTTGACCTATGCGCTTTAATCCCAACACCTTGTTGATTTGCAGTTAACCTGCCTTCACCGCAGATTGTTTCATATGCGCCAGCGCGCCGATGAAACCATTGATGCGTTGCTGTGAAACGGCTTCTTGTAAGTTCATGGGCATGTAAAAATCGGCGGGCATCGAGATGATTTCCTCGAGTGAGCAGCCATTCAAGCCGTTGGTTAAGATCGCGGCAAGCCCGCGCACGGTGGGAGATTGTTTGGGGATGTCGAGATGGAATTGAATGCCGTTATTCACCTTTTCGGCGATGATGAAGACCGGGGTCATGCACTCCGGCACCGGTTCCATGTTGGCGCGTTCTTCCTGAAAACGCTCCGGCAGGTCTGGGAAGGATTCGGCGTAGGCGATCAGCATTTCCAGTTTTTCTTCACGGCTCATGCTGGCAAAGTCATCTACGATCTCTTGAAGTTTTTTGGGTAAGGTCATATTCACTACCGATGAACACGGATACACACAGATGTTTGGAAAATATCTCCGCGTTCAACTGTGTGTGCCTGCGGTTTATTTTTCGATCGGCGCATCCACCAGGTTGCCCCACTCGGTCCAGGAACCATCGTAGTTCTTGACCATGGGATAGCCCAGCAGGTACTTCAGCACGAACCATGTCAGCGATGAGCGTTCGCCGATGCGGCAGTAGGCGATGATTTCGTCGTCTGCTTTGATGTTTTTGCTTTCGTAAAGCGCCTTCAATTCCTCGGCGGTCTTGAAGGTGGAATCGGCTTCGTTGACTGCCTGCGCCCAGGGAATGCTGACCGCGCCGGGGATATGTCCGCCGCGGGTTGCGCCCTCCTGCGGGTAGTTGGGCATGTGGGTTAATTCGCCGGAATATTCCTTCGGCGAACGGACGTCTACCAGCGGTTTCTTCGCTTCAAGCGCCCGGAACACATCATCGCGAAACGCGCGGATGGATTTATCCGCTTCTTTTGCTTTATAGGCGGTGGGGGGGAAGGCGGGAACTTCCTTCACCAGGGGGCGTTTTTCCTGCTCCCATTTGGCGCGTCCGCCGTTCATGATTTTCACATTCTGGTGTCCGTAATATTGGAAGAGCCAGAGCGCATAGCAGGCAAACCAATTGGATTTGTCGCCGTAAAAGACGACGGTCGTATCATTGGTGACGCCAAGGCTGGAAGCGACGGCTTCAAATTGTTCGCGGGTCACAAAATCTCTTCGCAGGGGGTGCTGGAGGGTGGTGAACCAGTCCACTTGGGCGGCGTTGGGGATGTGACCAATGGCATACAACAAAGGGTCTTCGTCTGATTCGATGATGCGGACGTTTGGGTTGTTCACGTTCTGGGCAACCCATTCCGTGTCAACTAAATATTCTGGGCGTGCGTACGACATGGTAAAGTTTCCTCTCAAAATGATTGCTTGCTTTTCAAATCGGCATTATTGTACGGCAGGGATGCGCCTTGTCAAGTCAAATATTGGCATGACGATTTGATGTAAAATTGACGCATGGCTCGCCAAAAATATTACGTTGTATGGAAAGGGCGCAAGACGGGCGTCTTCACCACTTGGGCGGAGTGCGAGAAGCAGGTGAAGGGCGTTGTTGGCGCGCAGTTCAAAGCGTTTGAAAGCGAAGCCGCCGCTGACGCTGCCTACCTTGCCAATTATGAGGATTACATCGGCAAGGTGTCTACTAGCGGAAAATGGCGCCAAGCAAGCGTTAAACCGCTGCTGCCATCTGTTTGTGTGGATGCGGCTTGCAGCGGCGCGCCGGGCAAGTTGGAATATCGCGGCGTGAACACCGAAACGGGTGAGGAGATCTTCCATGCCGGTCCGTATGCCGACGGGACCAACAATGTTGGAGAGTTCCTTGCCATCGTCCACGCGCTGACGTGGCAGGAGAAGCACAACCTGCATATTCCCGTCTATTCGGATTCAGAGAATGCCATTGCCTGGGTCAATACCGGTCAATGCCGGACGAATCTGCAGCACACTCGGAAGAATGCCATTTTGTTCGCCATCATCCGCAGCGCCGAGAATTGGCTGGCAGAGAATGAACTGCCGGAAGGCAGAGTCATCAAGTGGGATACTGATGTGTGGGGCGAGAATCCCGCCGATTTTGGGCGGAAGTAACAAGGTGGGAATATTTCAATGGTGAGATTCAATTTCAGATCCCGTGAGAGGCGGGGAATTAAGTCATGAGATTTTTTGGCTGGTCATGGTCGCTGGGGCGTTGGCGCGATGTAGATATCCGTTTTCACGTTTCGATGGTGTTGACTCTGCCGATTGCGTATTGGCTGTTCGGCCCCATTGATCTGCGCAGTTGGGTGGAGGCGTTATTGTGGGTGGGCGGCTTGACGTTGTTCATTTTTCTGCATGAGTTCGGGCATGCGTTTGCTGCAAAGATCGTGGGCGTGGAGGTGAAAAGCATTGTGGTCTGGCTGCTAGGTGGTTTGACCAACCTGGCATACAAGCCGGAAAAACCCACCCATAATTTTTTCATTTACGCGGCGGGCCCGCTGATGAATATGCTGCTGGCGTTTCTGTGCGTGGCGGCGTATGTTCTGCTGACATTGGTCTTTTTACCGTTGGCGAAAGATAGGGAACTTTACATCTGGTTGCAGACGTTTCAAAACCTGTTCTTTTCTCTCGCGCTGGTGAACGTGATTCTGGTGACCTTTAACTTGATCCCTGTCTATCCGTTGGATGGCGGGAACATTTTGCATGCCTCGATGGAATGGTTATTCGGCAAGACGAATGCGGACCGAATCACGCTGGCGGTGGGGATTCCCTGTTTGATCCTGTTGATCATTTTTGGCGTGGTTTCGCGTGATTGGCTCTTGCTCATCTTTTGTGTTTTGATCGCATTTTCGATCAGCTCGTTAAATCATACACTATTGAAAAACCTCAACCTTGCTCTTACTTATTTTTTCAGACGCTCGGCTTATTATTACCTCAAGGGAGATTACGAGCGTGCCGCAAACATGTACGCCAGCCAGATCGAGAGCCAGCCAGAGAACCCACGGCATTATATGACTCGCGCGGGTTGTTACCTTTCGATGGGGCAGAAAGAACGTTCGCTTGCCGATGTGGAACGCGTTTTGAAGATGCACCCCAATCACTTGCTGGCGCTGGAACTGCGCGGTGAATTTTATTGTCCGTATACAGGGTCTAAAACCCCCGCCTTTAGGCGGCAGTTTTCAACACCACAATAGCGTAAAATAGACAAATGCCAGAATATCGAAAAGGTTCGCACACCGTATATG
>JACAEP010000315.1 GCA_013388795.1 Chloroflexota bacterium
TCGGGATTCATTTTGCCTTAGTTTCCGCGCAGGAGATTGATAACCAATGAACTGCGCCCCGGCAAGCCGTGATTCCATGAACTGGATTAGGCGGCAAAAATGCAGTTCAGTATAATGTTGGGCAACAAAATAATCGACTCCGCTCTCAACGCGGAGTATTACTAACATCTTTTTGAAAATCCATTCACGAAAACGCACGACAATGTCACCCGAAATCAGAAATATCCTTGACGAAATCGGCGTAATTCAGTCAATTTACAAAAATCTCTTCCAGTTTCTTCCGTCATTTAAGGTTACTGATGACTCAATTTTGCCATACGGTCTCAAGCCGCATACACGCTCAGTAAGTTGGCTGGTAGAGCAGGTTATCACCCAACAGACCAAGTTTCGCAAAAAAGCATTAGGATTAGATGAGGTTTCGTTCGACATGCCTGACACTTGTCTGCACGATTGTGAGATAACGAAAGGTGGCAAGATTTATTATGTGAATGTAAAGATTCACAATATGGGCGGTCGTGAGAACAAAAATGACATTTCTGCGGTCGAGAAGCTGTATATGCAGTATTCAGCTAATCCTGACTATAATTTGATTTATGCTTGTTTTGGCATTCATTTCAAAGGTATTGAGATTCATTTTGATACTGATTACATGCAACTATTTTCTCCTCAATTCCTTCCCATTTACGTCAATCCAAGGAACGACAAGATTCAAGCATTTTATCACCATGACCCCGTGCTAAGATCGCGCAGGGAGTTTATGGAGCTACTAAGAAAAAACTCCAAGAGCATCGTCCTTAAAAGGTAATGGATACTATATTCAACGAAGATTTCTTTACGGCTGTTCACAAGATTCCCGACGCCAGTGTCGATTTGATTATTGCTGACCCACCATATGGTCTGGGCAAAGATTATGGTAACGATTCAGATAAGATTTCGCCAGATGATTATCTTAAATGGTCAGCATCTTGGCTAGATTTAGCTATACCAAAGCTAAAGCCTTCGGGATCATTATACATTTTCCTAACCTGGAGATTTTCACCAGAGGTATTCTGCTATCTCAAGAAGAAGATGATTATGCTCAATGAGATAATTTGGGACAGGAAAGTTCCGAGTATGGGAGGCAGCACCCGCAGATATTCTTCTGTGCACGATACCATTGGTTTTTTTGCGCTGAACAAAGATTATTATTTCGACCTTGATCCAGTCAGAATTCCTTATGACGAAGAGACTAAGAAAGCCAGAAGTCGTTCCATATTTGTCGGCAAGAAGTGGCTTGAGGTGGGATACAATCCAAAAGATGTTTGGAGTATTTCACGATTACATAGAATTCATTCCGAGCGGGTCGATCATCCCACCCAAAAGCCACTTGAGTTAGTGGACCGTATGGTTCTAGCGAGTTGTCCTAAGGGAGGTCTTGTATTTGACCCATTTCTTGGTAGTGGGACTACAGCAGTTTCAGCCAAGAGGAATGGGCGGCATTATGTTGGATGCGAACTGAATCCTGAGTATTGCTCCATTATAGATGAGCGATTAAGACAGCCTTTTGCTGTAGATTTGGAGCTTAATTTTGCCTCTTCTGCAAACGGCAAAACATAAAAGCCCAACAATGCGATCCACCGAATGGCTACCCGCGTCATGCCTCCTGCTTGGGCTCGTTCCTCGCCCGGCAGGAGTCACGCCACGGGCAGCCATCGGTGATCGCGGACGTTCGGCAAGAGAGACCACAGATGAAAAACACGACTTTCGGCGTAAATCGAATTGAAGCGTTCAGCGATGGGGTTCTGGCAATTGTTATCACCATCCTCATCCTGGAGATTAAGTCGCCGGAACTTCATGTCCAAACCAGCTCAGTTGCAGCCTGGCATGCGTTAGTTGCCCTGGCACCTAAGTTTGCAAGTTTCGCCTTGAGCTTTCTTTTCGTTGCGGTATTTTGGGTTAATCATCACAGGTTTTTCCTTCTGGTGCGCCGATCCGACTGGGGCTTGCTTTGGTCGAACAACCTCCTGCTGTTTCTGCTGTGCACAATTCCCTTCCCCACCGCCTTCATGGGTGACCATCCGAGTAATCCGGTTGCTGTGGCCTTATTCGCCCTTGTCTTGCTGCTCGCAGGCCTCGCTTTCAACAGCTTGTGGCGACAGGCACGACGTAGGCGACTGATAGATGAGTCTGTTCGGGAGGAGATCGTCAATGCTGCGATCAGACGCGGCCTGGTTGGACCCGCTGCATATCTTTGTGCATCGTTGCTGGCGCCAATTGTACTTCCGATTTCATGGGTTATTTTCCTTGTCGTTCCCGTCTTTTATGCGTGGCCTACGAAAGCACCAGATCACAACAACATAAAAGGAGATTGAACAATGAGCAAGATGAGAACAATTCTTATGGTTGTCGCTAACCCCTCCGTTTCAACCACCACAGGTTGGCCTGTCGGCTTCTGGGCATCAGAATTAATCCATCCATACGACGCGTTTGTACGTCAAGGGTATGAGGTGACCGTTGCCAGCCCAAACGGAGGAAAAGTGGAACTCGACGCCTACTCCGACCCCCGAGACGCCAGCGGATATTCGAAAGACGATACCCTGAGCGTGGATTACCTCAAACGCGAGGAGTTTGTCGCCCTGCTCGAGAACACTGCGCGAGTCTCCGACCTGCGTGCCACAGATTTCGACGCTATCGTCGTCGTCGGAGGACAATCGCCGATGTTTACCTTCAAGGACGCCGTGGGGCTGCATGCGCTCTTCATGGATTTCTTCAAGTCCGGGAAGACTTCGGCAGCACTCTGCCATGGAACCAGCCTGCTCCTCTACCTGACAAATTCAGATGGGACTCCTTTTGTCAAGGGCCGTAAGATGACTGGTTTCGCAAACAGCGAGGAGGATTTCGCTGACAAGGCTGTAGGACGAAAACTCATGCCTTTCCGAATCGAAGACGAAGCCAAGAAGATGGGTGCTCAGTTTACCACGAAACCGGCCTTCCAGCCTTATGCCGTCCGTGACGGGAATCTGATTACCGGCCAGCAGCAGCACAGCGGTGGTGAGGTGGCCAAGCTGGTGATCTCGGCGTTGGAAGGAGGTGTGGAGTGAGAATCGCATTTATCGGATACGGCCAAGTCGGAGGTCCTCTGGCAGATCATCTGCAGCGCCTCGATCATGACGTCACACTGGCAGCCGCTAACCCGAGCTCAGAAAGCGTGCAGAAGGCCTTGGCGAAAAACCCAAACCTTAAGGTTGCTCCTCCGAAAGACGCGGTCAGCGTTGCCGAGGTTGTTTTCCTCGCCACCCCATTTCAGGCCAACGAGGCGGCACTCAAATATGTTACTGAAGAACTCAAGGGTAAGGTTCTTGTCGATTGCACCAATCCGGTCGGCCCAAACCTCACCCACGGTCTAAACAACACGCAATCGGGCTCGGAGATGGTGCA
>JACAEP010000310.1 GCA_013388795.1 Chloroflexota bacterium
ATCGAAGCGGGCGTGGACATTGACTTTGGCGCGGTCATCCGCTCGCTGGCGGGGCTGGATTCGATTGCCCAATCGGCAGGACGCTGCAACCGTCACGGTCTGCGCGAGGACGGCGGGAGCGTGTGGGTGGTCAATCCGCAGGAGGAGAATCTATCTTCATTGCCCGATATTCAAATCGGCAAAGACCGAGCCGATACAATTCTCAACTTTTTTGGCAGGAATCCCGCGAGTTATGACAACGATGCGCTTGGACTAAAGGCAATCGAAAAATACTACTTCTATTATTTCAAAAGAAAAGAAGATGAACTCGATTATCCCGTTTCGCGAGGAGATAAATTAGACCACGATGATAACCTGTTCAACCTTTTAGGGCGCAATTCACATGCATATAAAGGGCAGGTTGATAAAGCGAGCCTGAAACAGTCGTTTATGACCGCTTCAAAACTGTTTTGCGTGATTGATTCGCCGACCATAGGCGTGATTGTTCCCTATGAAGAAGGCAAAGAAATCATTACAGCCCTATGCGGTGAAATTGACATCCGTCAAAAGCGTGAGTTGCTGACACGGGCTCAACGCTACTCGGTGCAGTTATATCTTGGACGAAACGGACAGTTCGAAAAACTTCAAGAGAAAGGAGCAATTCACCAAATAAAAGACGACCAAATTTTTTATCTTGTCCCACAGCATTATGACAACGAGATTGGCTGGAGCGAAGAACCTACAGGCAATCAAGAAGTACTGTGTTTTTAAGGAGGTCCAATGAGAAACAGCGTTGAATTCAAGGTGTATGGCAAATATGCCCTATTCACCGACCCAGTGACAAAAATCGGAGGCGAGAAATACTCGTACCAGATTCCCACCTATGAAGCGCTCAAAGGAATTTTGAGTTCCGTGTATTGGAAACCGACTTTCATTTGGTACATTGACCAAATGCGGGTGATGAAGCGTATCCGAATGCAGCCGCGCGGCGCAAAGCCCGTTCGTTACGCAAGCGGTGGAGGCGACATCTCGATTTACACCTACCTGGTGGATGTGGAATATCAGGTTTTGGCGTATTTCGATTGGAATCCGCACAGAGAAGACCTGAAGGGCGACCAGGATGAGAACAAACATCACAACATCGCCAAGCGCATGATTAAATGCGGCGGCAGACGCGATGTCTTTCTTGGCGCGCGCGAGTGCCAGGGATATGTTGAGCCGTGTACCTTTGGCGAAGGAAAGAGCGAATATGACGGCACAGATACCATCTATTTTGATTTGATGTTTCATGGCTTCAACTATCCCGACGAAACGGGGAACAACCAAATCCAAGCGCGTTTTTGGCATCCCAAAATGATTAATGGGATTGTCAAGTTTCCCCACCCAAAGGATTGCGACCCGAAACTGATTCGGAACGTCAAGGAATATACAGCCCGTTCACCCAAATCGGTTGGCTTACAAGAGCCGCGTTTGCTGGAGCCTTGCGAGGAGGTCTGAAATGAGTTGGATGCAAAAACTCTACGATACCTATAACCACTGCGCCGTATGGGTGGGCGAATATGATTTAAAAAGCGGCAAACGACCGCTTGCGCCTTTGTGTCACATTACCAAGGATGCTCATATTGTGGTTGTTCTTGACGGGGACGGGAACATTCAAGGCGCTCGTCCAATTACAAATAGAAACGAAATGACCACCATTATCCCCGCCACAGAAGAGTCTGCCAGCAAAACGGGCGGAACTCCAGCGTCCCATCCTTTTGTGGAAGAACTTCGATATGTGGCTAAAGATTTCATCGAGTGCGGCGGTAAAGTGCCAAAAGCCTATCAAGAACAAGAAGACGGCGGCAAAAAGAAACGAAACCCAAGAGAAATCCATGAGCAATATCGGAGGCTTTTGTCAGATTGGTGTAACTCCCAGTTCTCACACCCGAAAGCGCGCGCAGTTTTGAAATACATCGAAAAAGGGACACTGGTCAAAGACCTTGCCCGTTATGGCATTCTTTACCTGGGCGCTGACGGAAAATTTCTCGCAAAGAAAAATGTAAAAAGGAGTAAAGATACCCAAGATATATTTGCGGTGCCAAACATTACTGACCAGGAGGATGCCGTTGTGCGCTGGCGCGTCGAGATAGACGATGGAACAGAAATAGAGACTTGGCGCGATGAAACCCTGTGGCAAAGTTGGCAAGACTATTATCTCAGCACGAGAAAGTCGGAAAGCGGCGCGTTTTGTTATGTTACAGGCGAGGAAGTCATCTTGACTAACAAACACCCAAAATACATCCGAAGGAAAGGAGACAACCCTAAACTTATTTCTTCGAATGATAAGGAGATGATTAACTACTACGGACGGTTGGAATCGGCTGACGCTTCCTGTCTGATAGGTTTGGAAACTTCCCAGAAAGCGCACAATGCGCTTGTGTGGCTGATTGACCGTCAAGGCAAAGTATTCGAGGAACAAGGCGGGAAGAAAAAAACGCCTGGGCTGACAATTCTGGCATGGGAGGGGTCTGCGCAAAAGGAAATCCCGCAGCCGTTCCAAAGTTCGCCTGAAATTGGCGTATATGAAAACGACCAGTCCGAGGAAGAAGCAGAAAAACCAACGGTTGGTCAAGGCTTTGCCACGCGGCTCGAAAAAAAAATGCTTGGCTACAGAGCAGACCTGAAAGACACCAAGGGAATTTACATCATTGCGCTGGATGCCCTGTCACAAGGACGGATGGCGGTTACCTACTATCAGGAGTTTCAGCCAGAAATCTATCTGGAAAATATTGAGAAATGGCATAAAGAATGCGCCTGGAAACATTATTACTTGCGTAAGCACTACAGGAAACCTTTTGCGCCTGCACTACTGGACATCGCCGAAGTAATTCACGGGCAAAAAGCGGGGTCAAAAATCAAACATCACACGGTCAGCCGCCTGCTCCCCTGTGTTGTGGAAGGGCGCTCCCTGCCGCGCGATATTGTTGATGTTGCAGTGCGCCAGGCGTCCAAGCGCATGGGACTCCACGACCCTGATGACAAAAGGTTTCGTGGAGACGATGAGTACACATGGCGCAAGACACTCACCATTGCTTGCGCTCTCGTCAAGAAATATATGATTGAAAACAACAAAATTCCAAAAGAAAAGGAGAATGACGTTATGACACTCGATCCAACCAACCCCAACCGCGATTATCTGTACGGCAGACTGCTGGCAATTGCCGACCATCTTGAAGCCAGAGCGTTACGCGACGAAGAAGGAAAGCAAAAGCGCCCAACGAATGCCGCCCGCATGATGCAACAATTCTCGCAGCGACCTTACCGAACATGGAAACAAATTCATGACGCCCTGCCACCCTACTTTTGGCGATTGAAAAGCAAAACAGCCGCCTGGTACAAAGACCAAATTGCCGAAGTGTGCAGTAAATTTGTTCCTGAAGAGTATAAGTCCGACGACCCGCTCACAGGCGAATACCTGCTTGGGTATTACTGTCAGTGGGAAGAGTTACGGAAATCCAAAAAAGACGCCGATGATTCCGACGATGAAAATGAAACCGAAGAAGAAATCATCGAAGATGATGATAACGATGACGCCGACAACGAAGAATCGGATGAATGAAACTTTCAACCTTCCAATACTAATAAAGGAGATTAAGCCATGACCACCCTATCTAAGAAAATTGACTTCGCTGTAATTGTGACCGTCCAACACGCCAACCCCAACGGCGACCCGCTCACAGGAAATCGCCCCCGTGTAACTTACGAGGGATTAGGCGAAATTTCTGACGTTGCCATCAAGCGCAAGATTCGCAACCGCCTGATGAACATGGGCAAAAAGATTTTTGTCCAGTCAGACGACAATCGGGAAGAAGGCGATAATTACCGAAGCCTGCTCGCTCGCGCAAGCAAGGAAATAAAAGCCGACCCGAAAAAGGAAGATGAAAAGTATCGGAAAGAAGCCTGCGAAAAATGGCTGGATGTTCGAGCCTTTGGTCAAGTTTTCCCTATCAAGGGTGCGTCAAAGGGTCAAGGGGCTTCCATCGGAATCCGCGGTCCCGTTTCAATCCATAGCGCTTTTTCGGTTGCGAAAGTAGAAAACCGCATAGCCCCCCTTCAAATTACTAAAAGCGTTAGCACTGCGGAAGGCAAGGAAGGAGAAGAAGGAAAACGCGCTTCTGACACAATGGGCATGAAGTATCGCGTTGACCACGGCGTTTATGTTTTCTATGGCAGTATGAATCCGCAACTGGCGAGCAAGACGGGCTTTTCGGATGAAGACGCGCAAGCCATCAAGGAAGCGTTGAAAACCTTGTTCCGCAATGACGCTTCATCCGCCCGCCCCGAAGGAAGTATGGAAGTCTTCAGGGTCTATTGGTGGGAGCATAACAGCCCCAACGGGCAATATTCTTCCGCCAAAGTCCACCGCTCGCTGAAGGTCAAAGTCAAGGATGGCGTGGATGAACCGAAAGACATTAACGACTACGACATCAAGCGCGACGACCTGGATGGCTTGAATTGTGAAGAATTGGATGGTGAATAAATCCGCCATCCCCCAGGGCGTGGCGCTGATCGAGAGACTATAGGAATCAAGTGTCATTGCGAGCCCGAAGGGCAAAGCAATCTTCTGTCACGAGGGGATTGCTTCGTGGCGCTTTGCGCCACTCGCAATGACATAACAATCGCCATGACCACCGAATATACCCCCGAAGACCTCCTGCCCCTTTCGGGCATTCAGCACTTCCTGTTCTGCCGCCGGCAGTGGGCGTTGATTCACGTCGAAATGCAGTGGAAGGAGAACGTGCTGACTGTGGAAGGCAAACAGATGCACGAGCGGGTAGATGACCCGTTCTTCACCGAAGCTCGGAACGGCGTAATCATCACGCGCGGCGTCCCTGTGGCTTCGTATCGGCTGGGGTTGACG
>JACAEP010000304.1 GCA_013388795.1 Chloroflexota bacterium
GAGGCGGTTCAAGCCGCGACATCCGACCTGGCTCGCCAAGCCAGGGGTTTGCCGCCGCTGTTGGTGGGTTCCTTTGCGCCTTCGGGGGAGAAATATTATCAGCGCCCGGCTTTGCATAACATCGCGTATTTGATGAAGGATGGGAAAATGAGCGTGGCACAGGTCAAGCAGCTGCTGCCCATCTATGATGTTTTCTACGAGCCGCGCTGGTTTGTGCCGGGCAAGAAGACTCTGCCTCCGATTGAGATTGCTGGAAAACGAATCGGTGTGATGATCTGCGAAGATATGTGGGACGAGGAGTATCCAGTTCACCCCGGCGCGGATTTGATTTCGATGGGCGCGGAAATGCTGGTGGTGATGTCGGCATCGCCGTATCGCAAAGGGATAGGGGAGGGGAGGGTCCATCATGCAAAACGCCAAGGCTTGCCGCTCGTCTTCGTCAACCTTGTCGGGGCGACGGATGAGTTGATCTTCGATGGCGGGAGTTTTATTTTGGGCGGGGAGGAATTGGCGAGGTTTGAGGAGGAAGTAAAAGAGTTGACCGCTGACGGCGGTCCGCGGTCTGCGGTCGGTGGTCTGCGGTCTGTCCTTGGTGAAGAAGAACTATTTCGTGCTCTTGTCCTCGGTGTACGCGACTTTGCCCGCAAGAATGGGATGAAGAAGGCGTACCTCGGTCTCTCGGGCGGAATCGATTCATCGGTGGCGGCGGTGATTGCGGCGGAGGCGCTTGGCGCGGAGAATGTGACGGGGATTGCGATTCCTTCGCGGTTTACGGACGCGAGGTCAACCGAGTCGGCTAGAGAGTTGGCGGCGAATTTGGGAATTAAGTTTGAACAAGTTCCAATGGAGAAAATGTATGAAGCGGCAGAGCAGGTTCTCGGTCCAGAAAGAAGCGGGGGCGTATCGGGAGAAAACATCCAGGCGCGGCTGCGGATGGTCATCTTGATGAGTTACGTCAACAGCGGCGGCGGATTCCTCATCAATACCAGCAACAAGACCGAGTTGACGCTGGGGTATGCGACCTTGTATGGCGATATGGCAGGGGCGATTTCTCCGTTGGGCGATGTGACGAAGGGGGAGGTGGTAAGGTTGGGGAGGTGGATCAATGGTGGGATGAAGGATGAAAATAGAAAGTGGAAAGTAGGAGTTATACCTGAGTTCGTGATAACACGCGCGCCGACGGCGGAGTTGAAAGCGGGGCAGGTGGACCCATTCGATTATGAGGTGGTCTCGCCGCAAGTTGAGAAGATGGTGCTGGCGGATGAGTCGAACGCGATGATTCGGGCGAGCGAACACAAACGCTGGGGGATGGGCGTGGTGTTGAAGGTGAGCGGGCGAAGTTTTGGAAGAGGGCGAATGATGCCGATTACGAGGAAGTAGGTAACCTTATCGTCGGTGAGGCATTGGAGCGGGGGAGGGGGTAAGGCAAAGGGTGAATGATGAAGGCGGAAGGATGAATTTTTGACGGGCTGTGTGGTGTGCTCCTTGTACCTGCATGGTTTTGAGGCGTGCGCAGCGCGAATGAAAAATGTCCGAGTGGGGGAGCGGGGATTGCCTTGCCTGTCGCCTGAAGTGATATTTCCTTCTTTTGATTTCGATAAGTATTATTATCGAAAACATTGACAAGAATAGAGAAATTCGTATAATGAAGCCATGTCAAGCATTAGTGAGAAGCCGCCGCAAACCATTTCAGATGTGATGAGCGCGTACTTGCGCCTTGTAGAGCGTTCCCGCAGCAAGCACACAAAGCTTTCGTATAAAAACGCACTACAAGTTTTCAGCGAAGTTCTACGCAAACAAACTCTGGACCCATCCACCGCCCCAATTGAAAATCTTACAGAAGAACTCCTTGGTCCACTCATTGACCATTTACATGTTTTCTCGCCCGCTACAGAGCAATTGTATTTACAAGCCGTCAAAGGTTTTTATATCTATGTTGATTCCGAGCGGCTTGCACCGATCAACCAGTCGCGTGTGGCAGTGCTCATACGTCAACGGTCACGCCGCCCTGGGGTACGTATTCCAGACTTTCCAACGCATGATATTGAAAGCCTTTTGAATAAGGTTGAGCTTGTAGATACCCTCATAACAAGTACCCAAGATGAGGAAGACGTCCTTAATGTTAAACTACGCGCATATCGAGACAGAGCCTTCCTATTGACCCTGGCAGATACAGGCTTTCGTGTGCATGAAGCGTGTAACGTTCGTCGTGGCGATATTGATTGGAACGAACAAAGGGCGGTTGTCATTGGGAAAGGAAACAAACAAGCTGTAATTCGTTTCACAACCCGCTCGCTGCACGCAATGAAAGAATATCTGGCACAACGCTCAGTGTTAGATGGAAATTCCGGCAAGCCATTGGGGTCGCTTCCCCTATTTGCCCGTCACGATAAAGGCGCAGGGAAAAAGATCAAGCCCATCACGCCAACCACAGGAAGAAATATTGTCAAAGAACGTGTGGAACAAATCCTAGGAAAAGAAATGATCGGCAAGATCACGCCGCATTCGTTCCGCCACTATTTTGTCACTACGGTTTTGCGCGGTACGGGTAACCTCAAAATTGCGCAAGAACTTGCACGCCACAAAAATATTCAAGTTACGCAACGTTATACACATCTATCTGATGATGAACTGGACAAAGCATATCATGATGTATTCGAAAAAAAGAAATAACCTCCCCCACCCCGCTGGGTAAAAAGTGACAGTCACCTTAAGGTGACTGTCACTTTATTTAGAAAAATTTACTCAATCGCCTGTGGCTCACCAAAAATAAAATTATCCATCACCGCCACATCCACCTCCCCTGCCCCATCGTCGGGACCCAGCGCGCCGGTTCCGTAACGGACTTCCACGCTGGCGATAACGGCTTCATCGAACGCCACGCCGAGAAAGGAAAGACAACCATCACAAATGGGCGTTTCAAAACTGCCGAGCGAATTGCCGTCTTTGTCAAAATATTCAAAGGCAGTGTGAGTCGTATCCACATCGGTGTAGACTGCGCCAAATCCGCGCACAGTGGCGGGCGTATCCGTGCCGGGGACAAAGAAGGTAATCACCACCAGATTACTGCCGATGGGCGAGAATAATTTTTCTTCACTAAAGGTCTTGAAGATATCGGCGTATTGCGGATTGATATTGCCAAATCGAGGCAGTGTGCCCGTCGGGTTGTTTGCATTTGCGCTGACCATCAAGCCTTCGCCCGGCGTATTCAGCACAATGCCGCGCGCGCGCGGCGCTTCAGGTTGGTTGAAGAGATCAGGCGTGTAAAAATTCGGCGCGGAGAATTCATCCGGCAGAGAATCCCAATTGATCTCGCGGTAGCCGGTCGGTCCCTTCGTGCCGGGGTCGCCGCCGTTATCCGCGCCGAGAATGGCGCGATATTCATTCACTGCCGCTGTGATATCGCCGGAGGCTGTAACGACCTGCGGTTCAGATGAACTCCCACAGGCGGAAAGAGTCAACAACAGGCAAACCGATAAGAAAAGTTTTTTCATCTCATACGCTCCAGTAAGTTTATTTCGATTATACAGAATTGCCCCGTCCCCCGAAACCTGACTTTCGCTTGCGCAACAACCTAACTTTCGTAGGGAAGGATTTCTTCGCTTCTTTCTTCGACGTAAGCCTGATACGCTAAAGAGAGTCTTTTCGTCCACGTTCCGGGCTTCCCCTGCCCCACCGGCGCGCCGTTGATTCTTACAACTGGAACCACGCCCCTAGAACTTGACGTAAGAAATGCTTCGTCGAAGTTTTCATCCACACGCGGCGGACGGTACTCAATAGGCATCCCCTCCCCTCTTGCCAGTCTCAGCACGGCGCGGCGGGTAACGCCCAACAAAATTCCACGCCGAGCGGTGATGAGTATTCCGTCATTGCGAGGGCGCTCTCGCTTTTTGCCGGAAGCAATCCGCCCGGCAGGAGATTGCTTCGTTCGCTGTTGCTCACTCGCAATGACAGAACAAACGGCATAAAAATTCGACGTCATGCCTTCCAAAATCCCCCCATGTTTGGTCAACAAGATTTCAAATACATCGTCTTTCACCAATTTACGTTGTTCAGCGCTTTGGGCGATGAAATCCGTGCCTTTGATGCGCGGGTCATGCCGCGTCATTTCGGTTGTGATGACATGCGCACCTTTTTCATAAATCTCCGCGGGCGGCGGCGCAAATGGCTGAATGCCTATATAGACATCCCCGCTGTTTTTAGTCAACACAAGACGAATCCGCGACTCGCTTGGAAGATACCGCTGTGCGAGTGCGGCGATGTGATGGCGCGCATCCGCTTCGGCGGCGGAGGGTATGATGCGCAGAGCGTTTGCGGGGCGGTAGAGTCTATCCAGGTGGGCTTGCAAGCCGAGCACATGCGTGCCGCCTTTCAGCGTGCTAAAGGTGGTGTAAAAGCCGTCTGGAAGCCGAAGAGTCATCTCGTCGAGCGTGGAGGCGGAAAATTCCAACGGCTGTATATTGTTCGAGACCAGGTGAAAGACTTGGGTGCGCATTCCGGTATTATAAATCACATCACCTTACAAATTTGCAAAATGCCGAATCCAATGGCGGTATGAACGTGAAATATAATTTCAAGTCATGAGCGCAGATAAAAATAAAATGACCAAAGCCTCTGAACTTACTGCCGCCAGCCTGCGTTCGGTCGTCAAAACCATTTCAGCTCAGCAGCTTTCACGGCTGACCCTGCCGGAGATCGAAGCGGTGGTGCAAATGGTCTCAAAGATGATGCCGGCTGGGAATGTGCCCGGCATGATTTTAAGTGGCTTGGCGCGTCTGCCCGGACGGCGCATTCCAGTGCAAAAATTACAGCAGGATGTGACCGCGCTTTTCAGCGGCGTGGAGCAAATTTTAGAAGGCGCAGTGTATGGCGCATTCTTTGCCGGTCCTGCCGCCATTTTATGGGGATACCAAAATCTTTTGAAACTGGCAGGCAAAGACCCTGAGTCGGCTTTCCCGGAAGGCGCCTGGCAATTTTATGTTGATTATGCCCTGCGTGAGGATACTGCGCGCCATGCCAACGAGACGCACGGCTTTGATACTTTGCTCCAGCAAAACAATATCCGCCTCGACGCAAGCGACCGTCTGACTGCCTGGTTTATGGCGGCTGTCACAATCCTCCATCAGTATGATGCCTTGTTGGAAAATGAATGGCGCGAACGGGTTTCGATCTCGTTGCTCGAACAAACCATGCGCGGGGCAGGTCTGGAAACACAGCGGGCAAAACGCATCCTGCGGGATTGGGAGTTGAAGCGCCCTTACCGGCGGGATGAGGATGGGGCGCAGTATGACTACCCAACCTACCGGCGTCTCCACTTCGAACAATTTCTGCAAAGCCGCCTTGGCACGCTGCCCAAGCAGATATACCATGCCTGGAGTTCCGCGTTTTTATCGGCGGCAGAGCAGGGCTTGCCTGCCTATCAAAAGCAGATGTCCATTCTTGCCTGCCTTGAGCCCGGCCCCTATGGCGAGACGCGCGTGCCGTTCCAATTGATGGACGCCAAGATCGGCATCATCCACCATGGCAGTTATTACCTCCTGCCGGTCTGTGATGAAGCGGGGCATCCGCTCGATGTGCTGACGGCGCGCGCGCAGATTGCATCGTTGTTGAATTCACCCTTTGCGGCCCCATCTCAAATTTCTGCGCTGGCCCATGTGCGCCGCTCGGCGCTGGCTGGTTTGCGCTCCAAACTGAACCCTGAGCTGGTCAATGAACTCGACAACTTAAAATTTGCCCCCATCCTGCTTTCAACGGATATCCGCTCGCGCGCTCTGCCGCTTTCTGAACTGCGCCAGACGGAACGCGGCGTCGGCTCACATGCGCTGACAATCTTCGATACCGGCGAGACTTTTGTCTTTGACCAGTCGCACATCTTTTTCGATGGCGCCTGGGGCACGGCGCTTGCCGAGATTATGACCAACGAAGCCCTTTCGTGGGCGCGTTACCTCAGCCTGCTGCCGCCCGTTCAACCTGCCCAAACGCGCCTCTTTACTTCGCTTGCGCTGCAAATCTCCCCTGCCGACCTGGACCTGATCGGGCAGGCGCCCAAACTCACGCCAGAGATTGGAGCCGAAAACGATAAAATTGACCTGAAAGTCTGCGCTGTGCTCCGCAAAGATTTCAAACAGCGCAACGAACGGATTGATCTGACCATCAACGATTTATTGGTATTGTACCGCGCCATCCACGCCGCGACCTACACGCCTTCACAGGCTGTTCTAGATGGCATCAACACACTTTCAGCCTCCAAACCCGATCTGGCCGCATCGTTAAAACAACTGGTGGAAGAGGGCAGCCGCACCAATCCCAGTATTCTTATCCCGATGGACGCCAGCCTGAAGAACCCGCGAGACCGCGTGCATCCCATGAACCTGGAAGTTCCGCTAAAAGACCTCAACCTGCTGGTCATGCATGCCCAAACCTTGCAAGCCCTGGAGGAGTACGAGACCCACCCTGCGAATGACCGTACCGAACTGTTCGAGCGATTCAATAAAATGCAAAAGACGTATCTTGCCATGCTGGCCGGGTTTGGCATGTATCTGGCAAGGGCAAAAGAGATTGCCGCGCAGGGAGAGAACCCGGCGGCTGGCGCAATAAAACTACTGGCGCACCTGCCGCAGCCCATTCAACGTTTATTGGATAAAATTCCGGAACAGTTCGAAGTGCTGAACAACCTGATCAAGGGGCGCGAGGTCTTCTCAAACGTCGGCGCCGTCGTGCCTACCAGCACATTGACGCGCTTCATGACTGCCAAGGACGATAACAACCAAAAACAGATGGCATGGGGTATCATCACAGATGCAAATTCCATTCTGCGCATCCATTTACGGGATTTCCGCCCGCACATTCCACTGCTCTTGAACAGCGGACGCAAAGACCTCGCCGCGCTCATCACTCAGGATTATCTCGATGCCTATGCAACCGGCTTTAACCGTTACATCCGCGACCTTTCGCGCATTACCACCGCCAGCCGCGAAACCATGACCAACTCCAGGATCAAAGGAAAAAAATAAAATATGAAAGACCCGTTGATTGGAATGCAGCTGGCCAATTTCAAGGTCGAGCGTTTGCTCGGTCAGGGCGGCATGGCGTCGGTTTATTACGGACAGGATGTCAAACTCCAAAGACCGGTGGCCATCAAAGCGCTGGATAAGCGCTTCAAGAACCATCCCGCGTATGCCGCGCGCTTTGTCAACGAAGCGCGCATGATGGCAAAATGGCGGCACGAGAACATCATTCAAATCTATTATGCCGACGACACACAAGGCTTTCCGTATTATGTGATGGAATATGTGGATGGTCAGGACCTGGGGGCGGTTATGGATCTGTATCAAGAAGAAGGCAAACTCATGCCAATTGCCGATGCCTTGCGGGTGGGCAAAGCCGTTGCCAGCGCATTGGATTACGCCCATCGTCAAGGCGTAATTCACCGCGATGTAAAACCCTCCAACATTTTGCTTTCACGCGATGGGCGCGTCCTGCTCGGCGATTTTGGCATGGCGCTCGAAGTCCGCGACGGGTCACAGGGAAACATTTTTGGGACGCCCCACTACATTTCGCCCGAACAAGCCAAACGTTCCGCCGATGCGGTGCCGCAATCCGACATTTACTCGCTGGGCGTCATCCTGTACGAAATTCTCACCGGCGCAGTCCCATTCAATGCCGCCTCTCCCGCCGATATTGCGCTTCAACACATTTCACAAAAGCCTCCGGCGCCGCGCAGCATCAACCCAAGCCTCGCTCCGGCAGTTGAAGTTGTGCTTTTGAAGGTTCTGGAAAAAGACATCAAAGAACGCTATCAAACCGGCGCAAAATTCATGGATGCGCTCGAAGCCGCCTTTGCCGAAAGCCGCGCCCCCAAAAGAGCCGCCCTCCCGCCGCTGCCTGTGGGCGCGCCAACCATTCAACGCAGCGAAATATCCATCGAACAAATTTCCAAGCGCCCCGCGCCCCGACCCGCGCAAAAGCCAATTGCAAAAATGCCTGCCACCGTTCGGGTAAATGCGCCCGCCCAAAAGAGAAATTACTGGCTTGCAGGATTTCTTCTTGTTTTGGCGGCTGGCTTCTTCCTTCTCAAAAACGGATTCAACCCCTCGACCTTTTTCGCCTTCCAAGCGCCAGACGCCACACCCGCCGCTCCGCTTCTTTCTTCACCGTTGCCTGCCCCAGCCACCCAGACGTACTCCCCCTCTCCCACAGCGACCATGACGCAAGCCGCCCCCATCACATTCACCGATACGCCCATTCCGCCTTCTGACACACCCGCGCCAACAGCGACTCTCGTTATCAATACCACGCCGACGGTCAAATATCCCGAAGGCAGCCACTATACTTTGTTCTATAACGAGACAAGTTTTTTCATCCTCAATCGATCATACAACCGCCGCAGCATTTCCGGTTTCTCTTTTCAGCGCCTGGACGCTGAAGGACTGCCCGCTGATGAATTCTTCAAAGCGCACGAATGGGAAACGCCCAGCTTCGACTACCTTCCACGCAACTTCTGCGCCAACATCACCATTTATGGCGACCAGGACCCGCCCTATCTCAACCCTGCGGAATGTATTTACGGTGTGATCAAAACCATCCAACCGCGTTTCGACCGTCCTGGCAACGTCCTGTTCTGGACTCCGAAAGACGCTTCTACTCAATTCCGCGTCAACTGGCTGGATGAAGAAGTGGCGCGCTGTGATATTGCGGCTGGCGTTTGCGAAGTCTTTATTCCTTAATCGCAAATTCAACATCCTTGACACAATTCCATTGGTGGGTGTAGACTCGTGGCGCAAGAAAAACCAAAGAAAGGAGCGCACTCTTGATGAGCAACATCGTTTTCTTTTATCTCGAAGCAGTTGGCAAATTGCCTTCTTGGAGTGCGCCTATTGACCGTTCTTAGGTCTCTTTCAGTTCCCTTGTCATTTTTGGGCTGCGGCGCATGGTGCCGCAGCCTTTTTGTTTATTTTTTTACCGGAGAATAATCATGAACAACTCAATTCACAATACCCTATCCTTTGATTTTCGAACTGCCCTGCACGAGAACCGCCTGCTCGGTCTCTGGCGCTCGATGAGCGGCTTCCATCTGACGTATTTTGCGGCCGCAATTGCTCTTGCGCTTTCTGCATTGGCGAAAACGTCAGTTTATCTGCTCCTGCGCTTCTTCGCAGACGATGTGCTTGCCCAGGGAAAAATGATCGGTCAGACCATGACCCAGACGTTCCTGTGGATTGGGTTGGGATTCGTCCTGCTTGCCTTTGTCGAAGGCGGCGGCTCCTACCTGTCGGGACGGCTGGCGGCTTTTACTACAGAGGGTGTGACCCGCCGATTGCGCGATTTCCTCTTCGATCACATCCAAAGATTGAGTTTCGCGTATCACAACCAGACGCCGACGGGAGATTTGATCGAGCGTGTCACTTCGGATGTGGACGCCCTGCGCCGTTTTTATTCGGAACAGGCCATCGGAGTCGGCAGGATCGTTTTGCTTTTTTTCGTCAACTGGGCAGCGATTCTATACATCAACGTGAAATTGGGCTGGATCTCCGTGTTGACCATTCCGCTGATTCTATGGGTGTCTTTGTGGTTTTTCAAAAAAGTGACCAAAGCCTACGAGGACTATCAGGCGCAGGAAGCGGTTCTCTCGACGACGCTACAAGAGAACCTGACCGGCGTGCGCGTGGTCAAAGCCTTTGCCCGGCAGGACTACGAGATGGA
>JACAEP010000111.1 GCA_013388795.1 Chloroflexota bacterium
AAAGCGACAGATACCCTGCGCATGTTCTCCACAAAGATGGACCTGCGCCCTGTTGAAATTGGCATCTTCTCCCCCGGCATGAAACCTGTGGAAAGCATTGGCTCCGGCGAAGTCGGCTACGTGGCAACCGGCTTCAAGACCGTTCACGAGTGCCGCGTCGGCGACACGATGACGCTTGCCTCTGCTCCCGCGGCCGAACCTCTGCCGGGATACTTCCTCCCTAAGCCGATGGTCTTCGCGGGCATCTACCCCGTCGAAGCGGACGACTACACCGAATTGCGGGAGGCGCTTGAAAAACTGCAACTCAATGATGCTTCATTAACCTATCAACCAGAAACCTCGCAAGCCTTGGGCTTTGGCTTTCGCGCCGGTTTCCTCGGTTTGTTCCACATGGAAATTATTCAGGAACGCATTGAACGTGAATACCTGCTCGATGTGTTGTTCACCGCGCCCTCGGTGGAATATGAAGTCTTAACCAACGCGAACGAAGTCGTCAAAGTGGACTCGCCCGCAGAATTGCCTGATCCAAACAAAATTGTCGAAGTGCGCGAGCCGTGGATGAATATCGAGATCATCACCCCCACCGAATACTACGGTCCCATCATGGACCTCGTCACCAAGCGTCGCGGCATCTTCAAGCAGCAGGAACATCCTGCTCCGCATCGCGTGCAGCTTGATTTTGAAATTCCGCTTTCCGAGATCATCGTAGACTTCTTCGACCATTTGAAGTCACGCACCAAAGGTTATGCTTCGCTCGATTACCAGTTCCTCGAATACCGCGCCGATAAATTGCAGAAACTGGAAATCCTCGTCAATGGCGACCCTGTGGACGCGCTGGCGGCAATCATCCATGAGAAGGATGCGTACCATAAGGGTCAGCGGCTCATCACCAAACTGAAAGATTTGATTCCGCGTCAGTTGTATGATGTCGCCATTCAAGCCGCATCTGGCGGGCGCATCATCAGCCGCGCCAACGTCAAAGCCACCCGCAAGGATGTGCTTGCCAAATGTTATGGTGGCGACATTTCGCGCAAGAAGAAACTACTCGAAAAACAAAAACGCGGCAAGAAACGTTTGAAGATGGTGGGCAATGTGGAAATTCCGCAGGAAGCCTTTATGGCGGTCTTGAAACTGGACGATGAATGATCGTTACGCATTACGTATCCCGTAATGCGTAACGTGTAAGGAAACCCATGACCGAATCTCGAAACAACTTAAAACGAATCCTTCCCGGCATGCTGGTCAGCATTGCGCTGATCGCAGCTATTCTCTATTTTGTGGATCTCAAAACCACCTTGAATGCGCTGCGCAATGCGAATTATGGGTTAATCGTCATTGCTGCAGCGCTATCTTTTGTATGGCTGGCAGTGCGCGCCATTGTATGGCGTACGCTGCTGCGTGATAAACCAACCTACAAAGATGCGCTTTTCACCACGGGTGAAGGTTATTTGCTTAATAACTTTTTGCCCTTCCGCCTTGGCGAGATTGGGCGCGCCTTTTTGCTCAGCCGCAAATCAGGCGGTTTAACCTTTGCCGAGATCATCCCAACCATTGTGATCGAACGGGCAGTAGACCTGATCATCTCAGCCATTATCTTCCTTTCTGCATTGCCTTATGTGGTCAATGCAGAAAGTTCGCCTACACTTGGGTATATTCTGGGCGGGGTGATGCTGCTCGGCTTGGTCGTTATGTATGTCCTTGCCCGCAATAATCAATGGGCGTTGGATATGTTCCACAAACTTAGCGCGCGCATCCCCGCCCTGCAAAAAGTGGGCGGCAGTTTTCTCGAGTCGTTCTTTCAAGGCTTGGGCGTTCTCACAGATGGCTGGCTCTTTCTACGCTTTCTATTATGGATGATCGTCAACTGGGCAATTGCCCTGCTCGCCTATTACTTGATGGTGCTGGCCTTCTTCCCAGATGCGCAACCGATCTGGGCGATCTTCGGGCTGGGGATGGCTGCCTTCGGCGGCGCGGTTCCTTCCGCGCCCGGAGCGGTTGGCACCTTCGAGGGAGCTGTTGTCTTCGCCCTCACCCGCTTCACCCAGGACGAATCCACTGCCTTTGCCGCCGCGTTGACCATGCGTCTTTATAACTATCTCAACTCGACGGTGATTGGTATGATCGGGCTATTGAGCGAAGGGCAGACCCTTTCTGGGGTATATCAGCAACTGATGAGTTTAAGGAATAAAGACCCACAGGAATCATAGAGAGGTAGTGCAGTTATGTCCAAACAATATCTTGTCACCGGCGGCGCCGGTTTTATCGGTTCAAATTACGTCCATCGCTTGCTGAAGCGCGGCGAGAAGGTGATCATCTACGATAACTTTTCTCGTGGAGGCGCACCACACAACCTGGAATGGCTGAAAGCTGAGTTTGGGGAGAAGGCTTTTGAGGTAGTGATTGGGGATGTAAGAGACGCTTCCAGAATAACCGAAGCAGCTCAAACGTCCGATGTGATCGTGCATTTGGCAGGTCAGGTTGCAGTGACGACCTCGGTCGCGAATCCCAGAGATGATTTTGAAGCCAATGCCTTGGGCACGTTTAATGTACTTGAAGCCGCGCGCGCATCGGGACGAAATCCAATTGTCATTTATGCATCAACTAATAAAGTGTATGGCGGCATGGAGGATGTGGAACTGTTCGAAGAGCCAACTCGCTGGCGTTACAAAGACCTTGTGAATGGCTGCCCCGAAACACAGCCGCTGGATTTTCATTCGCCGTATGGCTGTTCAAAAGGGACGGGCGATCAGTATGTGCGCGATTATGCCCGCATGTATGATCTGCCAACCGTGGTCTTCCGTCAATCTTGCATTTATGGTCCGCGCCAATTCGGCATTGAAGATCAAGGCTGGGTGGCGTGGTTCATTATTGCCGCGGTGATGGGAAAGCCCATGACCATTTACGGCGACGGCAAACAAGTGCGCGATATTTTGCATGTGAACGACCTTGCCAATGCTTACGATCTCGCCGTTGAAAAAATAGACATCGCCCGCGGACAAGTCTACAACCTCGGCGGCGGACCCTCGAATGTGATGTCCATTTGGGCAGAGTTCGGACCGCGCCTTGAAAGCCTGATCGGGAAAAAGATCGAAGTGGCGCGCGGTGATTGGCGCCCCGGTGACCAACGTGTGTTCTATGCCGATGTCTCGAAAGCCAAACAGGAACTTGGTTGGGAGCCGAAGATCCATGTGGACGAAGGCGTGAATATGTTGTTCGAATGGGTGCAAGCAAATAAGAATATGTTCTAATTGCCACGGGCTTGTATTTTAAGACAGCAGACCGCTGACCACGGCCGGCCGTCCATTGTCTGCGGTCGACTGATGTGGGGTGTAAATGCGCAACGCTCCATTCATGTTTATTGGGTAAAATACTCAAACAAAATCATCCCATGCCTCAACAACTTTCCGCTCTAACCAAGGCCCTGCCCAATGTTCTCACTGCATTGCTTATTTTGGCAGGAAGCTATTATGCAGGGATATGGCTCAGCCGCATTCTCAACCGTGTTTTGCAAAAACAAAATGCCGAGCCGGGTATTTCACACCTGCTTTCGCAGATCCTCAAATGGACGATCCTTTCTCTCGGCTTCATTACCGCCCTGCAGCGCTTCTTTGATGTCACCGCCTTTCTCACCGGTCTGGGAATCATTGGTTTTACCATCGGTTTTGCATTGCAGAACATCATGCAAAATTTCGTCTCCGGCGTGATCCTGCTGGTGCAGCGCCCCTTTAAGGTAAACGACGAAGTCAATTTGAGCGGGCATGAAGGCACAGTAAAAAAGATCGGTTTACGCACCACCGAAATTCGGTTGCGCAATGGCTTGCTCGTTTTTCTTCCTAATGCCGATGTGCTCGCCCAGCCCATCATCAACTTGAGCCGCGCCAACGGTTTCCGCGTGGAATTACCCGTCAGCATTCCGTATGAAGCGGATGCAGAGAAAGTCCGCGCCGTCATACTAAATCAAATACAATCCATTCCCGGCGTTCTGGAAATACCCGCGCCGCAAGCGCTCTTCCATACCTTTGGTAATTTTTCCATTGACCTTACCGTTCAATTCTGGATCAACAACACGACCACCGACTATCATGCTGCTAAAGATATGGCGCTGACAAAGATCAAACGCGCCTTCGAAGACATGGGCATGGAAGTTCCCTATCCTGTTCAAATTATGAAGAATCCCGCCAAGAAGCTTGCGAAACGAAAAACAACAAAATGAAGATACTCACTGTCCTTACGTATTATCGTCCGCATACATCAGGTCTTACCATCTACGCCGAACGTCTTGCGCGCGCCTTTGTCCAACGCGGGCATCAAGTAACGGTGATGACCACACAATACGACCCATCCCTGCCGCGCGAAGAGATAATGGATGGAGTCAAAGTGATTCGTGTGCCGGTGGTGGCTCGGGTCAGCAAAGGCGTGCTGGCTCCCACCTTCGGCTTCGTCGCCACCAAACTGGTTTGGCAGCACGATGTCGTTCAACTGCATCTCCCGCAGTTTGATGCTCCCGGCGTTGCCTTTCGCGCGCGTCTCTTCGGCAAACCCGCCGTCCTTACTTATCATTGCGATGTGCAACTGCCAATGGGCTTTTTCAACCGCTTCGTCAACTTCGTGTTAGATTTTCAAAATAACATGGCTGGAATTCTCGCGAATCACATCGTAACCTATACACAGGATTACGCCGATCATTCGCCCTTCCTCTCGCGCTACGCCTCCAAACTGACCCCGATCCTGCCTCCGGTAGAGTTGCCTGTTGCTACGCCGGAAGCCGTCTCTGCCTTTGCGCAAACGAATCTCACGCACGAACGCAATCCCGTCATTGGCATGGCGGCTCGTTTTGCTTCTGAAAAAGGCGTGGAAGTTTTGCTGGATGCCATGCCCGCGATCTTGAAAAAATATCCGAAGGCGCAAGTCTTGTTCGCAGGGACATATCAGAATGTGATGGGCGAACAAGCTTATTCAGACCGGCTCATGCCGCGCATTCATGACTATGAAATTCAGGGGCGCTGGAAATTTTTAGGCAACCTCGACCCCGCCCAAATGGCGGCGTATTATCCCAACCTGGATGTCATTACCGTGCCGTCGCTCAACTCCACAGAGGCGTTTGGGCTCGTTCAGATCGAAGCGATGATAAACGGCGTGCCGAGTGTGCCATCCGCGCTGCCGGGCGTGCGCCGACCGGTAAAAATGCATGGCATGGGCGTCGTCTCAGAGATCGGCAATTCCGAGAGTCTGGCGAATGCCATCCTTGAGGTGCTCGACAACAAAGAAAAATACCGCGGCGATGTGCCAGCCATCAAAACCGCTTATAACCCCGATTCTGTGGCGCAGGAATATGAAAAATTGTTTGTAAAGCTGGGGGCAAAACAATGAAGAAGGATTTTCTATTCCTTCAGCTCAGTTCCCTGCCCTATTTTCGCGGATTTCTTCGGGCAATCGAATCTTCCTATTATCAAGACCTGCCATTGCCGCCCCCCGTCTACGATGTTGGCTGCGGCGACGGTCACTTTGCTTCGTTGACCTTCGACCAAAAACTCGATGTCGGTCTCGACCCCTGGCGCTTTTCGATGAAGGAAGCAAAGAAATACAACGCCTACAAATCCCTTGTCGAAGCCGATGGCTCGCAGACGCCTTTCCCCTCCAACCACTTCGCCAGCGGACTCAGCAACTCCGTCCTTGAGCACATTCCGCATATTGATGCCGTCCTCAAAGAGACCGCCCGCGTGCTTAAACCCGGCGCGCCGTTTTATTTTTGCGTGCCGAACACACGTTACTTCACGGCATTATCGCTAACCAAAGTATTTGGCAAGCCGTATGAGAACTGGTTCCGCAAAATTTCCCGCGTTCACCATGCCGATGAACCTGATGTATGGGAAAAGCGTTTGAACGAAGCGGGCTTTGCCCTTGAAAAATGGTGGCGCTACTTCTCCCCCGCCTCTATGCGCGCGCTGGAATGGGGACACTACTTTGGTCTGCCTTCTGTGGTGGCAAAAATATTCACTGGCAAATGGATCATTTCGCCCACAAAGTGGAATCTTGCCCCCACCATTGCCTACGTTAAAAAATACGCCTCTCCTGAACCGGTCGAGGACGGAACGTTCACATTCTTTATTGCGCGCAAACGATAATTTGATATTTGTTCTTCGAAGATCGTAAATCGAATATCGAGTTTTCCCTATGCCCTTCGACGAAAAATACTTCTCCACACACACCTACGCCAATATCACCTTCGCCAAGTACAGCATGTATTGGTGGTCCAATCGTTTTTTTGCCATGCTGGCGCGGCGGTATGGGCGGCGCGGAGCGCGGCTGCTGGAGGTGGGATCCGGCATGGGGCATTTGGTGGGTCAACTCTCGGCGTGGTTCGAGGCGTACGGCATGGATTTGAATCACTGGGCGGTCAACAAATCCAAAGAATTTTCCGAAGCCGCATCCCTGCAAACGGCATCGGCGCA
Source organism: Chloroflexota bacterium (assembly GCA_013388795.1). GTDB lineage: Bacteria > Chloroflexota > Anaerolineae > Anaerolineales > Villigracilaceae > Villigracilis. The sequence continues at coordinate 6,453 of JACAEP010000111.1, forward strand.
AGAGTTGCCGTATCAAGACGGCGCTTTCAATCTGGTTATCATCAAGCACATTGTCGAGCATCTGCCAGACCCGGCAAAAGCGTTGAACGAGATCGGGCGTGTGACCGAAAAAGGCGGCATCTTGATCCTTGCCACGCCGAACCTGGGGTCGCTGCTCAAGCCATGGAAAGGCAATAAGTGGATCGGCTATCAAGACCCAACGCATATTTCCTTGAAACAGCCTGAAGAATGGCTGAAGTTGATCGAAGACGCAGGTTTTAAATTTATCCGCGTATTTTCAGATGGGTTTTGGGATGTGCCATACATCCCGCTCGTTCCGAAGATGCTGCAAAAATTGTTCTTCGGCTCGCTGGGCGGCTTTCAAGCCATCACGGGGTGGGTCTTCCTGCCCATGCGCTGGGGCGAAAGTATCCTTGTGATTGCAAGGAAAAAATAACAAAAATGGTATAGAATCCTGATTACGGATTACGCAATACATCATGCGTAATCCGTAATTTATGATACGTCAAAACATGGAACACAATGGAACAAGAGACCCGCACACTTCCAGAGAAAGAACCCAGCGTACTTGACCTTTACAAGTCGGTCACCAAAGATTGGGCATCCTTCTTTAACTTCGTCCGCTCGGTGTGGGATGCGCGCCGCCGCGAAGAGATTAACCAGGCGCTGGCATATGAAGCCCAGCAGACGGTCGCTGCCCATGCCGTTGAGCCTGTGCGCGTGGAAACCTTCCCGTGGCGGGTCCTATTGGCGATGGGACTTGCCCTCACAGCGCAGGCGCTGGTGGAGCCGCCGCAGCGTTTCAGCATGGTTTCGGTTACGGTGTATCTGGCAGCATTCGGTTTGGCATTCTGGTCGTACCGCAGCCATGAATGGCATCTGCCTGCGTTGCCGGCCATCTGGCGCGCAGCCGACCCGCTCACGATACGGCTTGTGCCGCTGGGGCTGGCGGTTTTTCTCGCCTGGGCCGCCTTTATCAATTTCAAAGATGGGTTGTTTACCGGGTTGAATGTTTCGCTGTGGCTGCTCTCGATTGTTTTGCTTCTGGTCAGTTTTTGGGTTCCTGCTCCCAGACCCGCCGCGCCTCAAGAAGAAACACCGGCAGAAACACCCGGCAAAACCTGGTCTTTCAGCGGCGTGGAGATCACCTTCAAGGATTTTTCAAAGATACAGCGAACGTTGATATGGAGCATGTTGGTTCTGGCGGCTTTCGGGCTTGGCATATTTTTCCGGCTTTATCAACTTGATCAAATTCCCAATGAGCCATTCAGCGACCATGCAGACAAGATCCTCGACGTCTATGAACTCTCGCAAGGTCAAACCTGGGTCTTCTTTGAACGCAATACCGGGCGCGAAGCCATTCAAATGTATTGGACACTGCTGGTGTTGAACCTCTTTGGAACCGGCTTTTCCTTTTACAGCCTCAAACTCGGCACGGCGCTGCTTGGCATATTAACCCTGCCTTTTGTCTACCAGATTGGCAAAGAGTTCGGGAATGAACGTGTGGCTCTCTATGCGCTCATCCTGTTTGGAGTTGCCAGCTGGCCCAACATCATCTCCCGGATCGGATTGCGATTTCCGCTTTACCCGCTTTTTGTCGCGCCCACGCTTCTTTACCTCATCCGCGGCCTGCGGACTCAAAACCGTAACGACTTTCTCCTCGCCGGTCTCTTTCTCGGGCTCGGCTTGCATGGGTACAGCCCCTTTCGAATCATGCCTTTCATGGTGGCGGCTGCGTTCTTCATCTATTTCCTTCACGCAGGCTCCAAAGAGAATCGCCAACAGGCAATCTTCTGGTTCTTGCTTGTGGCGCTGGTCTCGTTCTTCGTCTTTTTGCCGTTAATGCGCTATTGGCTCTCGAACCCTGAGATGTTCGGGTACCGCGCTTTTTCGCGTGTGAGCAGTATCGAGACGCCGCTGCCCGGACCCGCCTGGCAGATCTTCCTCTCGAACTTGTATAAAGGCCTGCTGATGTTCAACTGGTATAACGGCGAGATCTGGGTCAATTCGGTGACAGGCCGCCCCGCCTTGGATGTCATCACGGCCGCGTTGTTTCTGATGGGGATTGTATTTCTACTCACACGCTACATCCGTCAACGCGATTGGCGCGACCTAGCGCTGTTGATCTCCATTCCAGCGCTGATTATGCCGTCTGTGTTGTCGCTGGCCTTCCCGGCAGAGAACCCGGCAATGAACCGCGCAGGGGGCGCTTCCGTAACAGCAACGGTCATCGCGGCTGTGGCGCTCGATGGGCTGGCATCCAGTTTCAGGTCCGGGAAGAACCGTAAAATCATTGCGGCGGGCATTGCCGCAGCATTGCTGGCAGGCGCGACAATAGCCAATTACGATATTGTCTTCCGTCAGTTCAAGACGAATTATTCACAAGGATCATGGAACACATCCGAGATCGGACGTGTGATCAGCGACTTTGAAGAGAAATATGGGCAGACTGATACGGTTTGGATCGTGCCGTATCCATACTGGGTGGATACGCGCTTGCCGGGGGTTTGGGCGGGCATCCCGGATCGGGATTTTGCCCTCTTTCCGGAAAATCTCGCACAAAGCCTGAGTTACCCTGCGCCGAAAATGTTCATCTATTGGAACGCAGACCCTGAAACTGAGAGGCTTCTCAGGGAGCTCTACCCGAACGGCAATGTATCCCGCTATACTTCCGCGTTTGAAGGCAAGGACTTCTTTATCTATTTGGTGGAGCAGTAAAACTCACCCTCTTATGACCAACGAAAAACATCCGTGGCTGTACGATATTCTCTTTCTCCTTGTCCTGCTTGTGGCAGGCTATTTGCGCATCAGCGGTTACGACTGGGGTGAAGGCTATCATCAACATCCCGATGAACTATTCCTGACCGGCGTGTTGGACAACCTGCGCGCACAAACCTGCAGTGACCCATCCATCCCCGTGGATGGCTGTCTGCCGGAAAACCGCCGTTGGATGACCCCGCTCGAATATTTCGACAGCGCCAACTCCACTCTCAACCCCTTCAATCGCGGATTTGGTTTCTTCGTCTACGGCAACCTGCCGCTGACGGTGACGCGCGTATTGATGGAAGCGACAGGGAATGACGACATTGGGGTATCAAAGATTTTTGCGCGGCAAATGTCTGCCATTGCAGATCTACTCGCTATCTTCTTTCTCTATCTGCTGGTTTCACGTTTGTATGGGCGCAAAGTAGGCGCGCTGGCTGCTGCCTTTTCATCTTTGGCAGTGATGCAAATCCAGCAATCGCACTTTTTCACTGTGGATCTGTTCGTCAATACTTTCCTTTTTCTCACCCTGGTTTTTGCCGTTGGGATTTTGGAATGGGAGAAGGAAAAGGTCGGTAACGAAGAAGCAAGTGATGAGAAACAAGAAATGAGGAACGAGGAGGAACTTGCCGCTTCTCCTTCATCTTTCACTCTTCATCCTTCCTTCTTCATTCTCCTCCTCAAACACCCGCTCTTCCATCTTTCCATTGGCTTCGGGTTCGCCCTGGGGTTGGCGATGGCATCCAAAATCAATGCGGCGGTGATGGCATTCGTCCTGCCGTTCGCCTTCTTCATTCGCTGGCTGATCTACGACCGCGGCAAAAAACTAGGTCCTGATTACTGGACGCTGATCACTTTCTCACTGATCGCAGGCGGACTCGCCACCCTGGTCTCCTTCCGCATCTTCCAACCCTACGCTTTCGATGGCGTGACGCTCAGCGAGCAATGGGTGAAGGGCATCTCTGAACAACGTCTGCAAGCCACCGGCAAAGCCGACCTGCCGTGGAATTTACAATGGGCGCGCCGCACTCATCTTTACTCCTTTGAGAACCTCACCATCTGGGGGTTGGGGCTGCCGCTTGGCATTCTCGCCTGGGCGGGGTTTTTGTATATGGGCTGGCGCATTCTCAAAGGCGAGCGCCGCCACCTTTTACTGTGGGGCTGGACGGCGTTTTACTTTGTCTGGCAATCCATGCAATTCAATCCCACCATGCGGTATCAATTGCCGATCTATCCCTTATTGGCGATGATGGCAGCGTGGTTCGTTTTCGAATTCAGAATTCAGACCTCAAAATTCAAATTTCTTAACGTTCTCATTCCCATTCTCGGCGCAATCGTCCTGGCGCTAACCGCCCTCTGGGCATTTGCCTTCCAGAGCATTTACACTCGCCCTGAGCCTCGCATGGCGGCCACGCGCTGGTTGTTCGAAAATGCGCCTTCTTCGATCAACCTCTCGATTGAAACCACCCAAGGCAGCAATAACCAGCCGGTTCCGATCACACCTGGGCTTGCAATCCTGACAGAAACGCCTTATACCATTCCCTTTACCCCCGAAACAGACGGTAACCTGACCCGGATCACCTTTGGATACGCCCGTGATGATGCCGGGACTCCCATACCCGTCAATGTGGCTCTCTATGCCGCCTCACAACCAGACGTGGCGCTGGGTCGCGCTTCCACTTTGCTGGATACTACACAGACAACGGATCCGCGCGGCGTACCGCTGACGTTCACCTTCGACCAGGTCATTCCGCTTTCCAAGACCGAGACCTACAACCTGAGCATTGAAACGCTTGGGCAAGCGCTGTATATCAACGGCTCTGCCATCGTTAATGAAACCGACTATGACTGGGGTCTGCCCTTCCGCATCGATGGATATGACCCGTACGGCGGTTTATATAGCAATGAAGATCTCGTCTTGCAGGTGTATTGGAACGAGGATGCCAGCAAGCTCGAACGCTACATCAACGTGCTGACCCAGGGCGATTACATCGTCATCCCAACCAACCACCAGTATGCACAGATCACCCGCCTGCCAGAACGCTATCCGCTGACAACGTTGTACTACCGCGAATTGATCGGCTGCCCCGAAGGCGAAGATATCATTAAGTGTTACCGCCGCGCCCAGCCCGGCATGTACGAAGGCAGGCTCGGCTTTGAACTGGCAGCGGTATTTGAATCCTACCCCACGCTTGGATCAATCGTCATCAACGACCAGGCGGCAGAAGAAGCCTTCACCTTCTACGACCACCCTAAGGTGTTGATCTTCAAAAAGACAGAAAACTTCGATGCAAATCGTCTGCGCGCCGTTTTCAGCGGCGTGGACCTGACCAAGGTCGTTCAACTTGCCCCAACGGAATTCGATACCTTCAAGACACTGATGCTGCCGGAAACCCGTCTGGCGAGTCAACGCGCGGGGGGAACCTGGTCTGATCTGTTCGATTACGACTGGCTGCAAAACAAATATCCGTGGCTCGGGATGCTGTTCTGGTATGCGTTCCTCTTTTTATTGGGATTATCCGCCTACCCGATTGCGCGGCTGGCCTTGCCCGGCTTGAAGTCATACGCGTACGCGCTGGGCCGGATCGTTGGCTTGGCCTTGCTGGCGTGGATGGCATGGATGGGCGGATCGGTCGGCGTGCCTTACACGCGCCTGAGCATCGGCGTGACATTCGGCTTGGTCGCGCTGGCAGGCGCCGGCTTGTGGTGGAAGCGCAGGGATGAGTTCCAGGAAGACTGGAATACCCACCGCCAATTCTTCGTGCTGGCAGAGATCGTTTTCCTGTCTTTCTTCCTGATCGATTTGCTGATCCGCTTTGGGAATTCGGATATGTGGCACCCTGCCAAGGGCGGGGAACGCCCGATGGATTTTTCGTATTTCAATGCGGTCTTGAAAAGTACGAGTTTCCCGCCGTATGACCCGTGGTTTGCGGGCGGGTATATCAACTACTACTATTATGGTTTTGTGCTGGCAGGCACGCCGGTAAAACTTCTTGGCATTGTGCCTTCGATAGCATACAACTTCATTTTGCCGACCTGGTTTGCATTGGTGGCGTTGGGCGCATTTGCTGTTGGGTATGCAGCCTTGGAGAGTGACAAGTTGAAGGTGGAAGGGGAAAAACCTCCCATACTCAACCTTCAGCTTGTCACAGGGCTGGCTGGCTCGTTATTGACCGTTTTCCTCGGCAATCTCGGCACGATCCAGTTGATCTTCAATGCCTTGCAGCGGATTGCGGCGCCAGGCGGGACGATTCCACCAGAGGCGGGCCTGATCGAACGCTGGGGCTGGGCGCTTCAGGGAATTTGGAAGATGTTTAGCGAAGGCGCGCTTCTGCCCATTGGACGCGGAGATTGGTACTGGTTTCCAAGCCGTGTCATCCCATCCGGACCGGGTAATGAGATCACAGAATTCCCGTTATTCACCTTCTTATACAGCGATCTGCATGCGCACATGCTGGTGATGCCGCTGGCGTTGTTCATCATTGCCTGGGCATGGGCGTTCGTTCGTTCCCGCGCAAAATTGACGCCCGCCGAATGGATGGCCTCGTTTGGCATTGGCGCATTGTTCATCGGCGCATTGAAACCGACGAATACCTGGGATTTGTACACCTATTACCTGCTGGCAGCAATTGCAGTTGCGTACACACTCGCGCGTTATTTTGAATGGAAAGGCTGGTTCAACCTGCCTGCCTGGGTCGGTAAGGCAGGGCTGGCAGCAGGCGCGGCCGGGCTATTGTATGCGCTTGGCGCGCTCTTTTATCTGCCATTCTCGCAATGGTTCGGGCAGGCATATAACTCCGTTTCGTTTTGGAGCGCCAGCCGCACAACCTTATCTTCGTATTTTACGCAATGGGGCTTGTTCCTGTTCATCATTACAGCCTGGCTACTCTGGGAAACCCGCGAGTGGATGGCGGCGACGCCCGTATCCCATTTGAGGCAGCTGCGTTCGTATGTGGTGTGGATTGAGATCGCCATTGCGGCTTTCCTGGCCTTGTTTTTGTTCTTCATCATAGAAGGCGCAAGGATCGGGTTCCTCGCGCTTCCACTGGCGCTTTGGGCTGCAATTCTCATTCTGCGCCCAGACCTGCCCGATGCAAAGCGCGTTGTACTCTTCCTGACAGGCACGGCATTAACCATCACCATTGCGGTCGAGTTCATTGCGCTCGTTGGCGATATCGGCCGCATGAACACTATTTTTAAGTTATACCTGCAAGCCTGGATGATGTTCGCCGTCAGCGCGGCGGCAGCGTTTGGCTGGGTCTTGCCCGTTCTATCGCAATGGAGAGTCAAGTGGCGCGCCATCTATCAAGCCGGGTTATACACCCTGCTCGGATGCGCCTTTATGTTCACCCTCACCGCCAGCACAGACAAGGTCAACGACCGGATGAACCCGGATGCGCCCCATTCGCTGGACGGCATGGAATTCATGGCACATTCGCAATTATGGGATGGCCAGACCATGGAATTAAGCGAAGATTACAACGCCATCCGCTGGATGCAGGATCACATCCAAGGCTCGCCTGTGATCGTGGAAGCCAATTGCACTGAATACCGTTGGTGTACGCGCTTCACCATTTACACCGGTCTGCCGGGCGTCGTCGGCTGGAACTGGCACCAGCGCCAACAGCGCGGCATCTTCTCCACCCAGGTGCAGGATCGCGTCAATGAAGTCGGTACGTTTTACGCAACGACAGATGTGCAGGCTGCGCTTGCTTTCCTGAAAAAATATGATGTAAAGTATATTGTCGTCGGTCAACTCGAACGTAATGTATATCCCGTGCTGCCAGATACCCCCGATGGGCTGGCAAAGTTTGCCGAAAATACGGGCGTCTATTGGGATGTTGTGTATCAAGACCGAAACACAACCATCTATCAAGTGAATCCCTAACCAGAACATCAAGGAGTTTCATGATTCTCCACATCACCTCCCGGCAGGATTGGTCCGACGCGCAGGCAAACGGCGAATACAGCGCGCCAAGCCTCGCCGCTGAAGGCTTCATTCATTTTTCGACAAAGGCGCAAGCCCTGCATGTTGCCAACGCCTTCTATCGCGGACGAACCGACCTGGTCTTGCTGATGGTTGATGAAAGCCGACTCAAGCCCGAGCTTAAGTGGGAGCCGCCTGCCGGCCCGCCTGCCGATTCGATCTCCCAAGCCGACCTATTCCCCCACGTCTTCGGTCCCATCAATCTGGAGGCGGTCATCGCTGTGCGCGACTTTCAGCCAAACCCAGCCACCGGACTCTTTGATGAATCTCTGACCGCTTCTTTCTAAATCATGGCAGCCTTTTTCATTTGGTATCTCATCGTTTCTCTGCTCGGCGGGTTGACTTTCCCGCTGGCATTTCATCTTTTCCCAATTCTGGCTGACCGCGGCTACACCCTGGCGCGCACCGCAGGAATGCTGGTTTGGGGATATCTGTTTTGGATGTTCGTCTCGCTGGGGCTGGCCCGCAACGACCTTGGCGGCATTCTTTTGGCGTTGGCAATTCTAATCGGTCTGAGCATTTGGGCGCTTATCACTCATTATTCATCGCTCATCACCTTCCTTCGTTCGAACCTCCCCCTTCTCCTCACCACCGAAATCCTTTTTCTCATCGCCTTTGGTTTTCTGGCATTGGTCCGCGCCTCGAATTCGGAACTTGCCAGCACCGAAAAACCGATGGAGTTAATGTTCATCAACGGCATTTTGCAGTCCGAAACATTCCCCCCGCAAGACGCCTGGCTTTCAGGATATGCCATTTCGTATTACTACTTCGGTTATGTCATGACGGCCATGCTCGCCCGCCTTTCGGATATTCCCGGCAGCATGGCGCACAACCTGATGACCTCGCTTATCTTTGGCTTGGGCGCAGTCGGTTCGTTTGGCATTGTCTACAATCTGCTTTCGCAATCGGCAATCGGCAATCGCGCATTGCAAATCGCAAACGCCCTCCTCGCCCCGCTTTTTCTTTTGCTTGTTTCCAACTTTGAGGCCCTGTTGGAAGTCTTTCATCGTCTCGGTCTGGGTTGGGCAAAGAATACAGCAACCGGCGAATGGAGCGGACCCTTCTGGACCTGGCTGGACATGAAAGAACTCTCACAGCCGCCTGCCGAACCATTCGGCTGGACCCCTGATCGTTACCTATGGTGGTGGCGCGCCTCGCGTGTCATTCAAGATTACGATATGCAAGGCAACCATCTGGAAGTCATTGACGAATTTCCCTTCTTCTCCTTCCTGCTCGGCGATTTGCATCCGCATGTGCTGGCAATTCCCTTTGGGCTGCTGGCAGTTTCCGTGGCGCTTCATTTTTTCCTCGGCGGCGGGCGCGGCAAGATCAACCTGTTTGGCGCGCGGCTCGTTGTTTCCCCCGCCAGTTTTGCCTTTGCCGCTCTCACGCTAGGCGGGCTTGCCTTCCTCAACACCTGGGATATCCTCATCAGCACAGCGCTCATCACCGCCGCCTTTATCCTTTGGCGCGCACATGAAGACGGTTGGAACTGGTCACGGCTCGAAGACCTGCTCCTTTTCGCCCTGCCGCTTGGCGCGGTCTCCCTTTTACTCTACCTCCCGTTCTACCTCGGCTTTTCCTCGCAAGCAGGCGGGCTGCTCCCTAATTTCATGTTTGCCACACGCGGCGCCCATCTATGGGTGATGTGGGGAACTCTGCTGATACCGATTTTTGCTTTTATTTTTTATCTTGGACTCAAAAAACCGGCTCCACCGAACTGGAAACTGGCTCTCACCATCGGGCTTGGTCTTCCCTTTATCCTCGCCCTGCTTACGCTCCTGCTCGGACTCTTTGCCATGCTCCTCGAACCTGACTTTGTCAACGGGCTCCTTGCCGCCCAGCAGATGAATGCAGCCCAATTCCTCGGCGCAACATCGCTTCGCAGGCTGGCGCATATTGGCAGTCTCCTTACGCTGCTAGCGGTCCTCATTCCATCCCTGGCATTTCTGTTTGCAAAAGAAGATGAGCAAGAAAAGAGGAACAAGTTCCAAACCTCCTCCCCTGTTACGCGCTCATCATCCCTGCGTTTTGTCTTCCTGCTTGCCTCTCTCGGCGCCCTTCTCATTCTCGCGCCAGAGTTCGTCTTCCTGCGCGACCAGTTCGGTTATCGCATCAATACGGTATTTAAGTTTTATTACCAGGCATGGATGCTCTGGAGCCTGGTTGCCGCTTTGGGTACGGCATATCTCCTCCAAAACCTGCGCACATTTGCCAATGTCGGCTTCCGCGTATTGGCTGCGCTGGTCATCTTTAGCGGGTTACTCTACCCTGTTTTCGGAATCTTGACCCGCAGTGAAAATCTCAAGCCGCCCTTCGGCTACAACCTCAATGACTTTGCCCGCATTCAGCGCGAAAACCCCGAAGATGCCGCCGCCATCGAATTCTTATTAACCCAGCCTGAGGGCGTGATCGCAGAGGCGGTTGGTGGAAGTTACAGCTACTATGGGCGCGTTTCCACCTATACGGGTTATCCGACCGTGCTGGGTTGGCCCGGTCATGAAGCGCAATGGCGCGGCGGATACGAACTGCATGGCACGCGCGAAAGCGACATTCAAACCTTGTTTGCCACCGCCCGTTGGGAAGAAGCGCAAAGCATCATCGACCGCTACCATATCCGCTATATCTTCATTGGCAATCTGGAACGCGTCTCGGTCCCCGTCAACGAAGAGAAGTTTGCCTTATACCTCAAACCGATCTTCCAGCAAGGCGGCACAGTGATCTACCAGTCGCCATGAACAGAGAAAACGAACAGCCCCAAATATTTTTCTTTGAGGCTGTTTTTCAAATAGGATGAATTACTGCGCGGGCTGTCCTACGGTGGGATATCCCCTCGCATACCATTGCTTTAATCCGCCTGCCATGCTGGTGGCATTAAAGCCCGCATGGACGAGAATATCTCGCCCCTGCTGGCTGCGATTCCCGGAACGGCAAACCACAACAATTTCCTGATCCGTTGGCAATTCGCTCAAGCGCGCTTCAAGTTGATCGAGCGGAATGAGCGTGGTGTTCGGAGCATGATACTCATCCCATTCCTCCTGGGTGCGCACATCCAAAACGAAAGCCCCAGCCTGATACATTTCGTACGCTTCATCCACGCTGATCTCGCGAGCCAGGGTATCGGGGGCGCCCCCCCCGCCCGCGCTGACAGCAATCAGGTAAATGATCAATGCCGCAATGGCAACAACGGCAATCTGACCAACCGGTCTCCGTAAAAAGCCGCTTAACCCTCCTGCCGCCTTGAAGTTTGCCTTTCGAGAGGTTTTGCTCTTTGTCGTCATGCTATCCTCGCAATCAATGATTTTATTTCCCGCTTTTGATGCATAATCCATCGAAAAGTTGCAAGCCGCCGCCTTTATGGTACTGAAAAGGATCGGACAGCCGTTTCAAGATCGGTGTGAATTTCAAGGAACTGTTTTAAACCGATCACTTCCAACACCTGCTCCACTGCAGGCTGGGGGCTCAACAGCTTGAAATGCTCACGCACGGCAAGGTCGTCTTTGGGGTTTATGGCACGGAAGGCCGGTCTGCCGGCATCTTTTCCCTGAATGGAATGCCCGGCAAAAATACGCGCAACCGTATGGAACGCCATCAATCCGGCGCTGCTCACATAAGGCACCTTCTCAAGATCGAGCAGAAGGTAGCGGGCGCCGTCATCGTACAGCTCCTGCGCCTTGACAATGACCTCTGTATAGTTGGATGAGTCAAGGTCGCCAGCCATGTGAAGAACGGTTACACAATCGTGTTTGGATACAGAGATTTGCATGGAGGTCTCCTGTTTATCTGAAATTGAACTCTTCGAAGTGGATGTTGTTTTTACCCGCGCCTGCCGCAATGAATTTCTCTTCAAACGCTTTCACCATCGGCAGCGGGCCGCACATATAGACATGGTAAAGAGACATATCCCCGCCCGCATTTTTGACGATCTCATCCACGGTCAACGAACCTTGCTGGGATGAATACCGGATGGTCGCTTTAAGGCGCGGGTGTTTCTTTGCAATGGCTTCGATCTCCTCGACAAAGACCGCTTCTTCGGGATGCCTCACCGTGTAGTAAAAATGCACATCGTGAGCAATCTCCGTTTTGAGGTCTCGCAAGAACGAGAGGAAGGGAGTGATGCCAATGCCTCCTGCCACCCAGATTTGCCTTTCACCTCCGGTCTTGTAATTGAACATCCCATATGCGCCTTCGACGATGGCATCCATGCCAGGCTGGAGGCCTTGAAAAAGATGCCGGGTGAAATCGCCGCAAGCTTTAACCGTGACGCGCAGCGCATCTTCATGAGGCGCGCTGGAGATCGTAAAAGGATGCGCCTCGTCCAATAGGCGATCCCCCTTAAAACGCACAAATAAAAATTGTCCCGCATGGAGATGGGAAATGGATTTGCCTTTTGGCTTCATGACCACTTCAGTGGTGGAGGTATTGGGATGATTGACCGCCGTCACTGTGTATGACGCGTATTTACCGACCAGTCCGCCAAGAAATTCGGTATAGATGTAAGACGCCACACCGATGATGAAGAAAATCTGCGCCCAATTGATGGCAATGAAGGCGCTCAAGGCATCGATGGTTAAGGCATGAATATACCCGGCGATGAAAAAGATACCGATAAAACGATGAAGTTTCTTCCAGCCTTCATACGTGGCATTGGTAAGACGGCTCAAAAACGGGATGCGCGGAGCCAGGGTCGGCAGGACGATGGCAAGAATACCGAGGAATGCAACGTAAGCAAGATAATTCCCAAGGCGAAGATCGATCAGTGTAATCGGCACAACCAGCAAATGCGCGAACATCAAAAGAAAGGCGCTGGTGGCCGCATTACGATGCGTGACATACATCTTATCCATGCCGCCAAAAAATGGCTCTGCCCAGCGTGGACGTGTGGAAAGAAACAACGAGAACGACATCAACACGATCAGGAGCGACCCCAACACTTCGCCTACATAGGTACGAACGAAATCCTCCCGCCCATCATGAATCGGCGGAAACACCAGCCAGACAAGGACGGTCAACACGACCAAAACAACAAGAAAACTATTCCCAAAATTTTTTTTCATCAGATCACCAGTTTGTTTTTAACAGATGTTGCGTCGCCATTGTGTAAGTCAGAAACCCATAAACAAACAGCGATGCAGGGATATCTGCATCGCTGTTACGCCTGGTATTTTATGAAAACGACTCAAGAGCTTTCTGTTTGTCGGTAAACATCTCAAAAAATGCCGAGAAGCCGACCATCTCCAGCACGTTGACAACTTCCGGGCGCGGGTTGAGCAGTTTCACATGCTGCTGCACGCCACTCTCGCGCGACTTGCTGATGGATTTCAACGCCGCCCAGCCGCGCTCCAGATCTGGCATGGCTTCGCCGCGCAGCAACAGGGCAATGACATGCAAAGAAACCAGCCCGGCGCTCGAAATGAACGTTAGATCACTCAAGTCGAGCAGGATGTTATTCGCCCCCGCTTTCAAAACATCCTGCGCCGAAGCAATCAATGTCTGATAGGTTTGCCCATCCAATTGCCCAGTCACTTTCAACACAGTGACCGGCACGATCCCTTGTTCGTTCGAAATGTCAATTTGCATCTTATATCTCCATGAGTTGTTTAACCCATTATACCCAGCTCGGCTGAAAATTGCGCGTTTTGAAGCATCAAACACCCGCCATTTTCAGCCGCGGGCAACCTATAAACCTGCTTTGCGCGCAAGACGGTCAAGCCGGCGCTCTATTTCTCTCAGCCAATGGTTGCGAACATACGCAGGCAAGCCAGATTGCTCCACCGCGGCCCGCGCAGATACCGCCCACTTCATGGCGCTCTGCGCATCACGCAGCGTATGCTCGTAATACTTTGCCAATTCAATGTGCGCGTACACATGCCCCTTTTCCGCGGCCGCCTTCCACAACCCCACAGCCCGGTCCAAATCTCCACGCCTTTTTTGCAGGATGGAAAGCCGCTTCACCGCCACGCCGAAATCTGATTCTTCCAGCCCAAGTTCAAGTCCACGCTCAAACAGACGCGCCGCCTCGTCCCAATGACCGAGATCTTCAAACAGTTTGCCGAGCGCAATGAAATCCAAGCCATGTTCCACACATCCATCGTAGGGGTCAGCAAGCATTTCACTGATATGCGCCAGCAGCGCCGCCATCGCCACGACATCCATCGCATTGTGATAAAACACCCCGCCAAGCGGACGGGCATCGCCGGTCCGCAGGTAATCGAAATACAGCCAGGGGATTTCATAACCGGGCACTTCCTGTGAAGTGCGCGTAAAACCCATCACATGCTCTTCGAGATACTTCAAGGCACGTGAAGGCAGACGGTCTCGCCATAGCCTTCTTGCCAAAGGCAACAGGTCGATGTGAGCGTAATTTTTGAAAGGCACAGGGATGCGGTGTAATGAGTAACGCGTAACGAGCAATGGAGCATCGAAGGCTTTGCCGTTGAAGGTGACCAATCCCTCGCAGGAGGCGAGAAAGTTAATCAGCGCTTCGAGCATGGCTGGCTCTTCGGCAGGGTCACGCAAAAAGAACTGCCTGAGAACAAACTTGTCATCGATAAACCGGGCCGCCCCAACGAGGAAGGCATAGGCGCCCGTCCCGCCAGAAACACCGGAGGTTTCGGTATCGAGAAAGGCAAACCTGCTAATTGGCATTTGGTTAATGCGCGGGTCGTTTGCCCATTGGGAGATAAAAGAAAGAGGGAAAGAAGAAAGAACGGGAAACTTGCCGTGCGAGTAGGAAGAATCGTAAATCTGTTCAGCAATGAACGTTTCGCCTTTGGGAGAGGAGAAAAAACTTCCAGCCACGACCGAATCAATAGACCGGGATTCAGACCCGGGCGGAGCAGGAAGCGTGTTCGCCATCTTCACGCCAAGCGACTTTAATTTATCTGTCAAGGATGACATGACATGTATTTTATCGCCATTATCCATGTTACACTTGCGCGAAATTTTATGAGCGGCAAACTTCCTTTTTGGCTGAAGACTTTATATGGTTCAGGGGATTGGGGGATCGCAAGCATCGGCATGATGCGTTCCATTTTTTATGCAATTTATCTGACAGATGTGGTTGGAATCGAGCCGCGGCTGGCTTCGCTGGGGGCGTTAGTAGGCATCGTGTGGGACGCCATCAACGATCCGCTCATCGGCATGTTAAGTGACAGGGTGAAGTCGAGGCTGGGCAGGCGCAGACCCTTCCTGCTGTGGTTTGCATTCCCGTTTGGATTAAGTTTTGTTACGCTTTGGTCTGCGCCGAATTGGGAAAGCCAGGTGGGGTTGTTGGTCTATGTGACGCTGGCGTTCATGATCTCCGATACGCTGACCACCTTGGTGACGGTCCCATATCTTTCATTGACCCCTGAATTGACTCCGAACTACGACGAGCGCACCTCACTTTCGAGTTTTCGCACGGTCTTTCAATTACTCTCGGCAATGGCGGTGGTGATCGCCGCGCCGATGATTGTGGATGTGGTCCTTGCGGGCGGCGGCACACAGCAACAAGGATTTATGACCGCGGGCGCTGTTTTTGGCGCCATTGGTTCGCTGCCTCTGTTTTTGATCGGTCTCGTTGTGCGCGAAAAATTTACGGAAGGAACACAGAAACAAGAGACGCTTTCCTTTCGCGAGACCTTGAAACGGGCCTGGCAGAACGTGCCATTCCGCTATGCAGTGGGAATTTATATGTTCAACTGGTCGGCGGTGGATATGGTTGCCATCACCTTCCCGTTCTTTTTATTGTATTGGGTATCGCAAGGAGACCTGCTGGCAAAGGTCAATCTTTTAGGGGTAGATCTCGCGCTTGAGTCCGCGTTCTTTGGGGTGATGATGTTCTCTTGCATATTGGTCGTGCCGTTTTGGTTATGGTTCGCAAAAAAACAAAACAAAATTCGGGCGTACATCGCCGGCATGGCAACATGGATTGCTGTGCAGATGTTCATCTTTACCATTCAACCGGGTGAAACAGGGTATATGCTGTTCCTTGCCGGGCTGGCAGGCATCGGCGTTTCAGCGGCTTATATTTTGCCAGATTCAATCCTGCCCGATGTGATTGAATGGGACGAACTCCGCACGGGCCGCCGGCAGGAGGGTATTTATTACGGAATCCGCACGCTCGTTCGCAAGCTGACGGGCGCGTTGGTGATTTTTGTGACGCTCCAAATCTTAGGATGGTCGGGCTATCAAGCGCCGCCGGATGACGCGATTCAATTTCAGCAGCCCGACTCGGCGCTGTGCATGATCCGTGTGATGGATTCGTTTTTTGGCGCGGGA
This sequence comes from Chloroflexota bacterium, assembly GCA_013388795.1. Lineage (GTDB taxonomy): Bacteria > Chloroflexota > Anaerolineae > Anaerolineales > Villigracilaceae > Villigracilis. The sequence continues at coordinate 22,465 of JACAEP010000111.1, forward strand.
ATTTTGCTTGGCACGATCATTCTGGCGTGGTCGTATCCGCTGACAAGGGAGAAATACCAAAGGATTCAAAAATTATTGGCAGTTCGCAGGAGCAAACCATAGGGGCGGCCTTCACGGTCGCCCTTTGTTGAACAATAACCTGATTTTGCAAGTATCCGAATACAACCGCAAGGGAAGGACAACCGCAAGGGTTGTCACTACTTAGATCATTGTCGGTTCTTCATACTTTCCAAACACTTTCGTCATCACCCCCACAATTTCACCCAATGTACAATAGGCGCGCACACAATCCATAATATACGGCATCGTGTTCTCAGCGCCTTCACAAGCGATACGCAACGCGTCGAGGGTTTGTCCCACGCGCCCGCTGTCGCGCATTTTGCGGACTTCATTCAGGCGATTCAACTGTCGGCTGTACCCATTCGGATCCATTTTCAAAATGGGGATAGCGGCGGGCTTATCATCAAGATAGGCATTCACACCCACGATCCGGCGGCGATTTTCGTCGATCTCGCGTTGATAACGATATGCCGCATCAGAAATTTCGCCTTGCATGAAACCCTTTTCCAACGCCGGGATGACTCCACCTAGGTCCTGGATGCGCTGGAAGTAGGCATACGCATCTTTCTCCATTCGATCTGTTTGCGCTTCGACGAAGAAACTACCCCCAAGCGGATCGACCGTATTCGTCACGCCGCTTTCCTCGGCAATGATCTGCTGGGTGCGCAGCGCCACCGTCACTGCATGTTCGGAAGGCAACGCGAGGGCTTCATCCATTGAGTTGGTGTGCAGTGACTGTGTGCCGCCCAAAACCGCCGCCAACGCCTGTATCGCCACGCGCACGATGTTATTTTCCGGCTGCTGCGCCGTAAGCGAGACTCCCGCCGTCTGCGTGTGGAAGCGCATCAACCACGAGCGCGGGTTCTTGGCGTTGAAGGTCTCGCGCATTTCACGCGCCCAAATGCGGCGGGCGGCGCGGTATTTGGCGATCTCTTCGAAGAAGTCATTGTGCGCATTGAAGAAGAAAGATAAACGCGGCGCGAATTCATCCACGTCCATGCCGCGCGCAATGCCCCAGCGGACGTATTCCATGCCGTCTGCTAAAGTGAATGCCAATTCCTGCGCCGCCGTCGAACCGGCTTCACGGATGTGATAGCCTGAAATGGAAATGGTATTCCACTGCGGCACATGTTTCGAGCCGTACTCCATCGTATCCACCACGAGGCGCATGGACGGCTCCGGCGGGAAGATGAATTCCTTTTGCGCAATAAATTCCTTGAGGATGTCGTTCTGAAGCGTGCCGCGCAACTGGTCGAGCCGTACACCCTGCTTTTCTGCCGCGACAAGATACATCGCCCAGATAATGGATGCAGGCGAGTTAATGGTCATACTGGAGGAAACTTTGTCGAGCGGAATGCCGTCGAGCAAAATTTCCATGTCTTTGAGCGAAGAAACTGCCACGCCGCACTTGCCAAATTCGCCCAGCGCTTCGGGCTGGTCGGTGTCGTACCCCATTAACGTGGCCAGGTCGAAGGCAATGCTCAAGCCGGTCTGCCCCTGCCCAAGTAAGTATTTGAAGCGCTGGTTCGTCTCTTCCGCAGTGCCGAAGCCCGCAAACATGCGCATCGTCCACAACTTGGAGCGATGCAAAGTCGGGTGGACCCCTCGTGTGTAAGGATACTCACCCGGAAGCCCAAGAGAAGAGGCGTAATCCAAATCTGCAACATCAAGCGGAGTATAAAGTCGTTGGATCGGTTCGGAGGAGGTTGTGATGAATTCTTCCGCGCGTTCAGGAAGCTGGTTGAGCGCTTTTTTGAGAGTGGTCTGCTCCCATGCAGAGAGCGACTTTTGCAATTCATCAAGCATGGTTTTATCGTACATGTCATCTCCTTTGGCTGGTTAGTGAGATTATAACCGCCGGACCTTTCTACTGCCATCAGGATCGAATAAGGCGCGACAAGCATTTTCTGTGAGGAATAAGACGAGAGCCAGCCTCTCTGGTATACTAAAAATATGCCCCGCATCAATTTTGACGTTGAATGTGATCACATCACCACAGACGCCATCGGCAAGCCCGGTCAGCGCGTTTTTTACCTGCACGCCTACGAAGACAAGCGCACCATCACCATCATCATCGAGAAGGCGCAATTGATCTCGCTTGCCATCGGCATCGAACAATTTTTGGCGCAGGTTAGCCAGCAATACCCAGATCTCGAAGAAGCCTCCGGCGACTATGTTGAAGACGTCATGCGCATCAATCCGCCGGTAGACCCGCTCTTCCGCGCTGGTGAGATCGGCTTGGGCTACGACAAAGACCGTGACCGCGTGGTGGTCTTTGCCAAAGAACTCATCACCGAAGAACAAGACCCCGAAGAAGCCTCGCAGATCCGCTTCTGGGCGACGCGCACGCAACTGCGTCAACTTGCCCGCTGGGGGCAGGAAGTCTCCCAACGCGGACGTCCCATCTGCCCGCAGTGCGGACAACCGATGGAACCCACCGGTCACTTCTGCCCCAAGAAAAACGGACACCTGCACTAAAACAAAGTCAAAAGTCAAAGGTCGAAGGTCGAACGTCAGAGACCTCTGACCTTCGACCTTTCCACTCCATGTCCCCCAAAAACACCAAAACCATCCTCACACATGGCAACTACGAGATTCGCGGTCAGTTCATGCTGGGTTCGAATTACACCTTCCTTGTTGAAGTTCACCATAAAGGCGAAACCATCAAGGCAGTATATAAACCCAGCAAGGGTGAACAACCCTTGTGGGATTTTCCCGATAACACGCTTGCTTTGCGCGAAGTTGCAGCCTATGAATTAAGTGAAGCGCTTGGCTTTCACATCGTACCTGTCACCGTCTATCGTGATGATGGTCCACATGGACCCGGCTCCTTGCAGCAATACATCGAATACGACATGGAATATCACTACTTCAACTTCACCATCGCAGACAAGCAAAAACTTCGACCCGTTGTACTCTTCGACATCCTCGCCAACAACGCCGACCGCAAAGGCAGTCACGTTTTCTTTGAGGAGGGCAGCCATCAACTCCACGCCATCGATCACGGCATCTGTTTCCACGAAGAACCCAAACTCCGCACTGTGATATGGGACTTCGCCGGTCAAGCCATTCCGGACGAATTGCTCGCGCCTCTCTCCTCGACCGGGAACTGGTCTGCCCTCTTTGAGCCGTATCTCCGCCCAAGCGAGATTGAAGCCCTGCTCTTCCGCGCGAAAGAATTATGCGAAATGAAAATATTCCCCCGCCCGCTGCAGGGACGCAGAGCCTACCCCTATCCGCCGATATAAACCAGTTGAAGGTTGAATGTCAAGTTGCAAGTAAAATCAACCTTCAACCAGTAACGTTCAACTTGAAACAGGAGTTCCCATGCACTACAACCTTGCCCTCATCGGTTTTGGAAATGTCGCCCGTTCTTTAGCCCGTCTGCTCGTCCGCAAGCAAGATGTTTTGAAATCCAAACACAACGTCACCTTTTCATTTACCGGCATCTCCACCGGCAGGCATGGACACGCCGTCAACCCGAATGGCTTGGATATTCAAAAGGCGTTGGAATTGGCGGAAAGTGGAAAAGACATCTTTCCCCTTTCTTCTTTAGAAGTAAAGACGTCGCTCGATGTTATTAAACATTCTCAAGCCAGTTTTATGTTCGAGAATTCCCCCGTCAATACGCAAACGGGGCAGCCTGCCATAGACCACATCCGCACGGCGCTGGAATTGGGCATGCACGTCAGCACGGCTAACAAAGGTCCGGTTGTGCATGGCTATCGTGAATTAATGGACTTAGCAAAGAGTAAGGGAAAAATCTTCCGGCATGAATCCGCAGTCTTGGGCGGCGCACCCGTTTTCTCGGTCATGCGCGAGGCGTTCCCGCTGGCAGAGTTGGAATCCTTCCAGGGTATCTTCAACGCCACCACCAATGTCATCTTATCACGCATGGAAAGCGGCGAGACTTACGAAGACGCGCTCAAGTATGCGCAGAAGATCGGCTTGGCAGAAACCGACCCCACCAATGACGTGGACGGTTGGGATGCCGCCATCAAGGTCGCTGCTTTGGTAACCGTGTTGTGGGACACGCCCATGACGCCTCAGCAAGTGAACCCCACCGGCATTCGCGGCATCACAAGGGAGATGATCGCCAACGCCAAAGCGGAAGGCAAGCGTTATAAATTGGTTTGCTCTGCTGAAAAGGGAAACGGAGACATGAAAGTTGGCGTTGCCCCGCAATTGGTGGATTCGACTTCACCGCTCTACGGCATGATGAACTCCAGCACGGGCATCACCTTCCGCACCGATGTCATCATTGATTACTCTATCGTCTTATCTGAAAAACCCGGCATGACGGGCGGGCCCGTGGAAACGGCGTACGGTCTATTCGCAGATTTCGTGAACATCGTGAAATAACGCAGGGGGGGCCTTGCGGCCGCCCTATTTGTTTCATACACGACAGTCGGACGCCCGTGAAGGGCGTCTCTACGTTTTAAGACGCCAACAAAATCACTAGCGCCAAAATAGCGGAGACAGATTGAATGTAAAAAATGCGCTTGCTCACTGTGAATGCGCCGAAAATTCCAGCAATAATGACACAACTTAGAAAGAAGATTTTCACCGGGTCGCCTTGCAATTAATCCCCACAGCAAACCGGCGGCGAGGAAGCCGTTGTATAAGCCTTGATTGGCAGCCTGAGTCTTGGACTGTGTGGCTTGCTCCTCCGTCATGCGGAAGGACTTCATCCCGCGCGGCTTATCCCATTGGAACATTTCGAGGTAGAGGAAGTAGAAGCACAATAAGGTGACAGTCCCTTTAAAATTAACGGTCACCTGTGAATGGATTCGCCCTGGGTGAATTCATTGCGCGGGCGAAGGATCGAATTCAGCGAAGAGCGAGTGAGTTGTAAAAACAAAGAAGCCGCGATATTCTGCGGCTTCTTTGTTTTATCACAAACTGCCTGTTATGGGGCAGGAGGCGGTCTGCCTGCGCCTAAATCCACTTGAAAATTATCGGCGTTTGACCAAGTTCCGCTTTGAAGCTCGTAATCGAAAAAATTGAAAAACAAGATGTTTTTTTGCCATCCTCTATTTTGTACATACACATTACAATTCTACCGCCTTGAGCGTTGACTTCGGTAATCAAACTGTCTGTTGGGTAAATCAATTTACTCCTCAAAAAGCCAAATACA
>JACAEP010000299.1 GCA_013388795.1 Chloroflexota bacterium
CCCCAGGCGTGTATCAAGATCGAAAGCACGGCAATGCCTTGCATCAATACGCCGATTAACATGCCGCGAATCAACGCCGCCTCTCCCCATGTCCACCCGACGATGGGCAGGGTGATCATGGTCAACAGCCAAAAACCAATAAAAACCAGATTCATTTTCGTCAGGCTCTTAAGTAGCGGAACTCTCAATGATGCCGCCAAAGATTTGTTTTCACTCATTTCTCATTGTTTTTTATGTAGTTAAGTCCATTGCTTCGCGGCTCGCAATGATATGCGCATGATATCGGTCGAAGAAAAATAAAAATCCGCCCTGCGTGATGATGCCCCAGCCATGCCCTCGCCAGCCAGGGTCGTTCATGCCGAGGGTCAAAATCAACGCGATGCCGCTTGCTACATACAACACGTCCAAACCGGTGTTGATGAGTAGAATCCGTTTGAGGCTGACGCTCTCTTTGAGAGCAGATTCAGCCAACTCGTCGGGGGTGAGGCGGGACTTTCGTCGTTTTGCAGAGGCCGCGCCAATGGCGGCGATCAGCAGATCGATCACGCCCCAGGCAATGCATTGAATCCCCACGCCCTGCCAGAATGGATCGCGGCTCAGGATTGGCAGACCCGCCGTGATACTTGCTAACGACCAGAAGGTCAGGCGGCAGATTAACTGAGTTTGAACGTTCCAAATGTCCATGCCAGCGATTCTATTCAAAAGTTCCATCAGAACCTATCGAAGTTGAGTTTGAGAAGTAAAATAAGAAAATTCTTTGGAGGATGAATGCGACGTTTGTTCTTTCTTGCTGCCTTGTTCTTGACGGCTTGCCGCCAGGAGATTTCTGCCAACCCGCCCCTTCCGGTGGTAACCTCTGCTTTGATGACCGTCACCCCGACGGTGACGCCTCAGCCTACGCCGATCCCTGCCACTGCCACCCCAATCACGTTTGCTCCGCCTCAGCCGCTCTCGTCTGGGGCGGTGAGTATCATCACCCTTGGGGATGACCTCACGCAAGGGGTCGGCGACGACGGCGGAAGCGGCTACCCTGCCCGCTTGTTGGAATTGGTGAATCAGATTCGCCCGGGAGCAACAATGACGAATTTTGGTCAATCTGGCTGGACTTCAACTGACTTGATAAACGGCAAAGATGGGTATTTCGGTCAGCTTGCACGCGCATTGACGGAGATCGATTCTTCAATCTTTCAGGGGCGTTCGGTGGTTGTTCTGGTGTGGATCGGTAGTAATGATCTGTGGACTCTGTACAGCGGCAAGGCCGAGATAAGCGAATCGCAGGAAACGCAAGACCTTGCGCGATTTACTGCCAACCTTGAAGCCATTTTGTTCGATCTGCGCGTTGCGGGCGCGCAGGTTGTCCTTGCCCGCTTGGATGACCAATCCAAACGCCCCGCTCAGACTCGCAGTGAGACCTATCCCGATATTACTGCCGAAGAACTGGAACGAATGTCGCTTCAGATTCAGCGTTATAACACCGCGATCTCAGAGAAAGCCGATTTTTACGGCGCTCTGACGGTGGACTTTTTCGGTTCGGAGTTTTTCATCCAGCCGGAGACTCTTTCGAACGATGGTTATCACCCCAACGCCGCCGGGTATGACCTGATCGCACAGGCATGGTATAAGGCGCTGATCGAGATTTTGCCGTAGTTGCTATAATTTCTTTACCAAACGGAAAGTGGTTGAAATGGTTGTAGTAGATTTCAAACTACCAGAGCAATTACTCAAAGAGGCGGAAGGCGCGGGTTTATTAAGCTCCTCGTCCATTGAACGCTCTTGCGTGAGAAAGTACGCCGCCGCATCAATGCGTTTCTCTCAACTGTGCTTGGAGCGCCAATTCCGTTCTTCTCTCCTTTTTGGGCTTCAGGGTGAATCAAGGCGCGGCGCGGCGCCGCATTCTACATTCACAAATTGTTTTTACCGTTCTTCGTATTGCCTGAACCACCAATCGGCGCCTGGTAAACCGCTTTTTTTTACCTGTTTGAGCAATGTCTCAATATCAAAATATACCCGGCGCATATCTGCGCGCAGCACATTTCCATCCAGATCAATGATGGAATATTCCGCCCAGGGCAGCAGGCTGGGCGGGTTGCCCGGTGTATAGGCGAACTTAAAAGCATTCCCTACGCTGCCTGCGTTCAAGAATAGTTTATTGCCGTGGCGGCGTTCCATTTGAATATGAGAATGTCCGCCAATAAAAACGGAAGCCGTCTGTCCCTTGTAATATTCATCCAATATTTCAGCGGGGGTGGTGGCCAAGACCAGGTGTGTGGTCCGTTTTGGAGAGCCATGATATGCAAGCAATTCAATGTTCCGTTCAAATTGAACCGTTTTCGTCATTTCAAACGAAGAGATGTATTGCAAATCTTCTCTGGAGAGTTGTGCGCGCCCCCAATACAGGTCAGGGATTAAGTGCTCTGTAATTTCAAATTCTAAGCAGCGTTCCGGCTCGAGCGTTGCCTGATCGTGGTTGCCCATGATGGTGACAGCATTCCATTCCCTCAACGCATCCAGCACTTCCCGGGGTTGCGGCCCCAAACTAACGGCATCGCCCAGGCAAATTAATTGATCAACATCCTGTGTTTTGATGTCCGCAAGGACTGCTTCAAGCGCTGTAAAATTACCGTGAATGTCTGAAATAAATGCAATGCGCATAATCTTCCCAATTGTACACGACGGCTTGCAGATTTATTCCAAAAATAGAACTTTTGGGTGATCAAAGCCCGGCTCAAATTCAATTTTTACCTGTTTGCCCTCTCAAGCATTTCGCCAGCCCGAACCGAAACCTCGTCTGTGTTCAATTTCACTTCAAGCGCGTCGCCATACCGATTTTTCCCAGCGTATTACCAACGAGGCGGATGCTCAAAAGCCCGCCTCATTGTGTTCTATATCTGCTGAATGATCTTGTCGAAGACCTTGCCGTAGTTATCTGTTGCGGCGACGAGGAAGTCGGTGAAGCTGACGTTGGCGGAGTGATCGGCTTTGTCGGACATGGCGCGGACGCACAGAAAAGGAACTTTGTTAATTTCGCAGGTGTGGGCAATGGCGGCGGCTTCCATATCCACCGCGAGGGCCTTGTGGGTGCTGAGGAGTTGACCGGCTTTTTCGGTACTGCTGATGAACTGATCGCCGCTGACAACGCGCCCTTTGTAGACTTTGGGCGCATGCCCGCCAACTTCATCTAACGAGACCGAATTGGCAGATACAAATGCCAGCTCAGTCAGCTTGGGGTCGGTGACGAAGGCATGGCGTGACGTAAAACCGAGTTGACCCGTTTCTGGTTTGGTGACGACATCGAAAAGGATTTCACCGGGTTTCATGCCCCAGCCAGTCAGATCAAAGTCATGTTGAATGGCGTCGGTGGCGATCACAAGATCGCCGACTTCGAGGTCAGGAGAGAGTGCGCCGGAACTGCCCATGTTGAAGAGACAGTCGGGTTCAAAGAAATCGAGCATTTGTTGGGTGGCTACCACCGCGTTGACCTTGCCCGGGTCGCAGCGGGTCAGGTAGACCTGATGCCCGTGCATATCGCCATGCCAGTAGGTGCGGCTGCCGCGTTCGACCTTTTTGAGATGCTGTGAGAGTGCGCGGATGGGGATGAGTTCTTCGTCCAAAGCGCCGATGATTCCGATTTTCATGTGAGTATCCTTTGTAAGCGGATTTTCTGTATTCTACCCGTTCGAAAATGGCAGCACGTGCCACAGCATGACCAGAAACATGAACGTGTTACCTGCCAGTACACAGATATGCCAGATTTCATGGTTGCCCAAATATGGCGGGAATGGGTTGGGCTTGCCAATTGCAAAACTAATAGCGCCGACGGTGTAGCTCAAACCGCCTGCGAACATGAGAATAATCGCATCCATGCCGAGTTGTGCGTAGGCGGGTTGAATGAGAAAGACCACGATCCAGCCCATGAACAGGAACGAAGCCTGCGAAAGCCAGACCGGAATCTTTGCAAAGAAAATGGATTTGAGCGTAATGAAGAAAACCGCCAAACTCCAGATGACGCCGAACAGCGCCCAGCCTGCCGCGCCGCTGAAAATGGTGAGACAAAAAGGCGTATAAGTTCCAGCAATGAGGATGTAGATGGCATTATGGTCGAGGATGCCGAAGACACGGTAATACTTATTGAACAACAAAAAGAAATGCAGTAAACAGCTGAAAAGGAATGAGAGAAATAAACTCACGCCATAAATGGCGAATCCCACTACATGAGCGGCTTTCCCTTCGATGGCAGCCAGCGAGACCAAAACCGCCAATGCCGAAATCGAAAGGATCGCGCCAATAAGATGGCTGATGGAGTTGAAATACTCGTTGCTGTCTGGCGACGAGATCATGGGGTCAAGTGGTGGTTTCGTGGTTGACATGGTTTTAACCATAACCGCCGGACACAGACCGCAATCTGTGTCCGGCGGTTTGAAGTATTAAAACTCCACTGGTAATTTCTTCAACCCGCGAATGACGAAGCCGGAGGAAAATTCCGCTTCTCCCGCCGGGCGGATGTTTGGGCAGCGGGAGAACAACACACTGAACAACACTTGCAATTCCAAGCGCGCAAGCGGAGCGCCAAGACAGTAATGCGTGCCAAGACCAAACGTCAGCAGAGGGTTATCTTCACGAGACAGGATCAACTCATTCGGCTGCGTGAAGCGGGCTTCGTCGCGATTCCCCGAAATGTACATCAACGCCACTTCCATGCCGCGCTCCAGCTTCACGCCGTTGAAATCCATATCTTCGAGGACATAGCGCTCAAACATTGGCAGCGGAGTTTCATAACGCAACATTTCATCGACGCCAGTTTTTAGCAATGTGGAATTGCCTTGAGCAACCGCCTCTTTAAACGCTTTGAGCTGGTCGGGTTTCTGAAAGAGCGCCCTCAACCCTAGCGACGAGCCATTGACGGTAGCCTCATGCCCGGCATTGAGCAGGAAGATCGCCGTAGCGCGCAGTTCATCTTCGCTGAGTTTGTTGCCTTGATCTTCCACTTGCGCCAACTCCGTGATGAGATCATCCTGCGGTCGGGCGCGGCGCTGGGCGGCGAGTGAACCGATCATTTCCATGAACTCGGTTGCGGCGCGGTTGGCTTCTTCCACTTGTTGATCGGTGTAGCCTAACTCATACATCTTGACGATGGCATTTGACCACGGGCGCAGATATTGGATCTGCTCGTCGGGGATACCCAGCAAACTTGCGATCATGATGACCGGCAATGGTTCGGCAATATCGTGGACAAATTCTGCTTTGCCGCTGGTTTCTACCGCGTCGATGAGTTTGTGCGTGGTGCGTTCGAGTGTGGCGCGCATGCTTTCCACACGTTTGGGGGTGAAGACCTTCGTCACCAGCGACCGTATGCGTGTGTGCGCGTCGGCCTCCATGTCCATAAAGACGTTGTCTTGATAGCGGCGGAAGGGCGCTTCGCGCGGGTCGGGCGGGGGCCAGCCGATCTCTTCGCGCGAGTAGCGGTGCAGCATGGTGCGCCCGAGACGCTTGTCTTTGAGCAGGGCGGCAATATCGGCATGGCGGGTAAAGAAGACTTTATTCCAAACCGAGTCAAGATACACCGGCATCTCTTTTCGCAAGGATGCCAGTTTTTCGTATGGGTCTTTGATGAAATCGGGTTGATTAATGTCGATGTGAAGAGATGGGAGAGTCATAACGATTTAGTATCTCAGGGCTGCGGAATCGAATACGAGGTCAACTCTACGACGCTGTCTAGCCCGCTGCCAGTGGTGATGGTCTTGATCAGCCCGACCTTGATGGCGTACCAATTTGAGGCGCTCAAGTTTAAGGTGTTCTGAATTGGAGCGCCGCCCATATCCATTGTGAGGTTCAGGATGGTTTGGCAATCAATGCGCATGGCGTCAAAGGCGCCTGCGATCACCGTAATAGATTCGATCCCAACGGCGGTGCATGTGCTTGTAAGTTGATTGCTGGCCGGGTATGCCGTCCCGTTGATGGTTTGAGCGCCTTCCAAAGTCAGGGACTGCGACCAACTGTCGCCGGGGTTGATCGAGGCGGGCAGGGTCATGCCTTCGAGTTTGGTGGTTTGGAAGTCCACTTTTACCCCTTCGGCTTCGATGCTGGCAGAGCCTCCGCCCGATGGGTTAAGCGCCACGAGACTCCCGTTCTTGCATTTCCACTCGCCCTGACGGGTGACGCCTACACCAAAGACATCCTGCTCGGTAAACCCGTCTGCATTCACGGCGAGGATGCTGCGTGTGAATGTGTCATTTTCAGGGCCGGTGAGATTGTAATTCCAGGTTGCGCCCGCGATAACGGGAAGGTACGGATTGTCGCAGGCATTCGGTGCGGCAGGCGCGGCGCCTGTTGACGCCATCGTGGGCGCTTCCATCACAGAATCATCCTGTGCGGGTTGGTTGCCGTCTGCTGTTGGGACGCTTGTTCCGAGGTTGCATGCCAGCATGGCTGTCGTCAATACAAGGGTTGCAAGAAGCAGGGGTCTGTTCATCAACGAATTTCTCCTTATCACGGTCAAACTATTGAATTAAACCAAATAAAACTGAAATTTAAGGTAAGCGCCACACAGCCCAATGCGATCAATGTCAGGCAGGCGGGCAACAGCCAACGCAGCCAGTTCCAAAAGATGAACGCATTCCAAGCGCGGGCCGCAATCGGTTGAGCCTGACGCAGGACATTAACCGCTTCATTTTCGAGACTTAGGCTTGTCTTGGCTTCCTGTAACTTCTCCTCCACTGAAGGCGTTGCCGCGCTTTGTAGATGAGCAGGTATGTTCAGATTCGCACCGCAGTACGCGCAAGCCATACGGCTTGTGCCTGTTTGAGGTTTATTGGTCCCGCCGCAGGCAGAGCATGAAAAGGTTTTGTTCATTTACGCGATCTCTAAATTGGGGTAATTATACAAGCAAGATGCGATAGAATCAGATCACCCATAAGTAGGAGACTTATATGACAGAACAGTTTACTTTCGGCGGCGAGATCGTCTGGCGTCCTGATGCGGATACCATTGAGCAGGCAAACCTTACTGCATTTATGCGCGTGTTGGGTATGAACGATTTTGACAGCCTGACGCGCCGTTCGACAGCAGATGTGACATGGTTCACCGAGCAAGTCTTGAAATTTCTGGACATTCGTTTTTATGAGCCCTATTTGCAGGTGGTTGACCTGAGCGCCGGTATTCAGTTCCCGCGCTGGTGTGTAGATGCTAAACTGAATATCGTCCACAACTGCGTTGAAAAATGGGCGTGCGATGATCGTTATGCCGGACAGACGGCAATTCTTTTTGAAGGGGAAGAAGGCGCGGCGCGCGCACTATCTTATGCAGAACTGAATCAAGAAGTCAGCCGCGCCGCCAATGCGCTGCGCTCGTTAGGACTGGGAAAAGGTGATGCCATCGGTCTGTTCATGCCGATGACCCCGGAGATCGTGATCGCCCTGCTTGCAATCGCCAAGATCGGTGGGATCATCCTGCCGTTGTTTTCAGGCTACGGCGCGGGCGCTATTGTCTCGCGCATGGTCGATGCGGACGCCAAAGCCCTCTTTGCCGCGGACGGCGCATTCAGGCGCGGAAAAGCCGTCGAGATGAAATCCATTGCGGATGAAGCGGCGGAGCAGATCGCGACGTTGAAGA
>JACAEP010000288.1 GCA_013388795.1 Chloroflexota bacterium
GGGTCGAGGAGGGGCAGAAGCAGGAATTGATCCGTTTGATCCCCGAACAGCACTTTACCCAGCCGCCGCCGCGATACAGCGAAGCCTCGTTGGTAAAAGCTTTGGAAGAGAATGGTATCGGGCGTCCGTCCACGTATGCGCCGACAATCTCCACCATTCAACAGCGCGGATATGTGGTGCGCGAAGAGAAGCGGCTCGTGCCGACGGATATCGGGATTCAGGTCAACGATCTGATGACTCAATACTTCCCGGAAGTGGTTGACCTGAACTTCACCGCGCACATGGAGGAGGACCTCGATAAGATCGCCGAGGGCGGCATGGCGTGGACGGAGGCCATCCGCGAATTTTACGAACCATTCTCGGAGGATGTGAAGAAGGCGCAAGCCGAAATGCCGGTGTCGAAATCTGAGCCGGAGCCGATCGGGCGCAAATGCCCGGAGGATGGCGGAGAACTGGTTATTCGTTACGGGCGTTTCGGAAAATTCATTTCGTGCGCAAATTTCCCAACCTGTCGTTATACCGAGCCGTGGCTGGAGAAGATTGGCGTGACCTGCCCGAAGGATGGCGGCGATATGGTGGAGCGCCGCACCCGCAAGGGCCGCGCGTTCTACGGCTGCGCCAATTACCCTAATTGTGATTTTACAACCTGGAAAAAGCCGCTGGTCAAGCCCTGTCCGAAGTGCAATGGATTGCTGGTCATTGCCAATAAACGCGAAGCGCAATGTACGAATTGTTCCGAAAACTTTTTGCTGGAGGAAGTCGTGCCTGAGAGCGCATAGGCGCGGCGGCGCAGAAGGCTGGGTTGCAGAACCAGTTTGCAGATGGGTCTGAGGCGTTTTTGTCCGTTGGGCAGCCGTTCTGCCATGCAGGGCTCATGATTTACGTTGTATAATCAGTCCAAAGCGTCCATACGAAGGAGTCTAATATGCAATTCGTCGTTGCATTCTTAAGAAAAATGCCCATTTTGCCCATCGTTTTTTTTCTCGTGGGCGTGCTGCTTGGCGTGTTTGTCGGTTGGGGAACGGCGGAATTTGAGAACGCCACCGCCTTTTATCTGCGCCCGGATTTGAGGGAAGATTATCTGCGTATGGCAATAGACTCCTACAGCATTAATAAGAGCGCACCGCTTGCCGCAGACCGCTGGCTAAGTTTGGGGACAACTGCCCAGCAGGCCTATGAGGCTGTGCAGGGCAACCCGGGGTATCTCACAACGCCTTTGGTTCAGGAATTTGGTCAGGCAGTTACGAATGAGATTGCGGCTCGCGGCGGGCAGCCTGTTGCAGAGCCTGTAACCGGCTTGAACCCTGCTTTGAGGCTGGTATTGATCGGGGTGGGTGTCATCTTGTTGTTGGGCGTAGTTGTGGCGGGAGGGATGTATCTTTTCCGTCTGTTCAGGCGCGGTTCCGGAGAAGTGACTGCGGTGATGCAGGCGGCGGAGATTAGTCGCTCGGCATCGAAAACAAATTTTGAGGAACTGGGGCTTGCTCCGCCTATTACGCAGACTATGACTACTTATGTGCTGGGTGACGATCTTTATGATGAGTCGTTCAGCATTGATACTGCGGCTGGTGAGTTTTTGGGGGAATATGGGGTTGGGGTTTCTGAGTTGATCGGCGTTGGCGAGCCCAAGAAGGTTACGGCTCTGGAGGTATGGCTCTTTGATAAGAACGACATCAAAACGGCAACCAAGGTGTTGATGTCCCGTCATGCCTTTGCGGATCCGTCCATTCGATCAAGGCTCGAGCCGAAGGGTGAGTTGGTCCTCGTGGAGCCGCAATCTCAGGTGTTGCTGGAAACAGCCACCCTGCAATTGCTTGCCACCATTGTCGATATCGAGTATGGCAAGGGTCCTTTGCCTGAGAGTAGTTATTTTGAACGGGTTACGCTGGAATTGGCGATCTGGCCACGGCAGGGATAAGAATCAAAAACCGCTCCAACGGAGCGGTTTTTTGTTGCTATTCGATCTTGAGAATCTTGAACTTGATCCTGCCGCCAGGGGTTTCGGCTTCGGCAACCTGTCCGACCTTTTTGTCCATGAGCGCGATGCCAATGGGGGATTGATGAGAGATCTTGCCTTGGCGCGGGTCCGCTTCTGTAGGACCAACAATATGATAGGTCTCCGGGTCGAAATCTTCTTCTTGAATGGTAACGCGCGAGCCGATTGAGACAGAGTCTGTGCTGGCAGATTTTTCGATGATGACTGAGTTGCGCAAGATGGCCTCAATTTCCTGAATGCGTCCTTCAAGGAAGCCCTGATCTTCTTTTGCCTTGTGGTAATCGGCATTTTCAGACAGATCGCCCATTTGGATGGCAGAACGCAGCCGACGAGCAAGCTCTTCGCGGCGCGGTCCTTTTAATTCTTCGAGCTCTGCGATTAATTTCGCTTCGCCTTCGGGAGTTAAGTAGTTGGGTTGAGCCATGGTTTCTCCTTTCTTAATGGTTGTATTCATACATCAAAGGGACTTTAACTCTTTCAGCATTGCCCCCTTGAACCGATGGTGAACTAGGGTTTCTCGGTGGGATTGAACATTTTTTGATGTTCTTCGATTGCATATCGATCGGTCATTCCAGCAATATGGTCGCAGATGGTGCGTTCCAACCCGCGCTTTTCGATAAAAAATTGAACATGCTCCGGCAAGGCGGCTGGCTCGGCGCGATATGCTTGAAACAGGTCTGAGATGATGCGCTCGGCTTTGACTTGCATGCGCACGACGCGGTAATGGCGGTAGAGTTTTTTGTACAGCAAGTCTTTCAATTCACGGTTGTGTCTTTGCATTTCTTCCGAATACCCTGCAACATTATGCTTTAGCTTTTGGATATCTGCGGCTGAATTTATTTTATTTTCTTTGAGACGCGTATCTGTGCTTTTAATAATGTCTGTCACCAGCAGCCCAACCAAATGGCGGATCATGCGATGACGTTCCATGTCGTTGAGGAGAGGTCCGCGCCAGTTATACGTCTCGCGCAGAATTTCCCATAATGCCACGCCTTCCAATATCTGCGGCTTGATCATGCCGGAGCGCAGCCCATCATCCAGGTCGTGGGTGGTGTAGGCAAGTTCGTCTGCCACGTTGGCAATTTGGGTTTCGAGATTGCCGCGCAAGTCGGGGTTGAAATCGCGGGCGTCGGAAATATCATATTCCGATTCATGTTTGACCATGCCTTCGCGCACTTCCCAGGTGAGGTTTAAGCCGGGAAATTCCGGATAACGCTGTTCGAGTTCTGTGACGATGCGCAGGGATTGTTTGTTGTGATCGAAGCCGCCGAATTCCTTCATCAAGCGCGCCAGGGCAACTTCACCGGAATGCCCGAATGGGGAGTGACCTAAATCGTGAGCCAGACAAATGGCTTCAACAAGGTCTTCATTTCCGCCGAGGGCGCGGGCAAGGGTGCGCCCAATCTGGGCGACTTCGAGGGTGTGAGTGAGACGGGTGCGGAAGTGGTCGCCTTCGAAGTTAATAAAGACCTGTGTCTTGTATTCAAGGCGGCGGAATGCGGTTGTATGCAGAATGCGGTCCCGGTCGCGCTGAAAGGCGGTGCGGTATTCCGGCTCTGTATCGAGATAGGCGCGCCCTTTTGTGTCCCTGCTGCACATGCCGTATGGCGCAAGGCTGCGGGCTTCGTTCTCTTCCAGTTGTTGACGTGTAAAGAACATATTCTGCCTTTTAGATACAAAGGTCATTGCTTGGCCCTGGTGTCAGCACCGCAATGACTGTCGGGAGTGGGGCGAGAGGGGGTCGAACCCTCACGTTGTTACCAACGACAGATTTTAAGTCTGTTGCGTCTGCCGATTCCGCCATCGCCCCGGCGTTTTTTATATTTTACTATAAGTTGGTCGGGAAAAAATAAATCGCCGAGAAGGCGATTTATTTGGCGGTCCCGACGGGATTCGAACCCGCGATCTCGGCCTTGACAGGGCCGCATGTTAGGCCGCTACACCACGAGACCAATTCGTTAAGCGGGCGATAGTTTACCATGAGGGTATATTCGTGTCAATATAAAGCATGGCTTTTTTGAAAACTTCTTTGCGGTGGATCTTCACTGCCGAATGCGTTGTATAATTTCAGTGCGGCAGGTTGCCCTTTGTAGAATTCACCTATGAAACTCGTTACTGTATCTCAAATGCGCGCTGTGGAAAAAGAAGCTGACGCTCAGGGCGTTTCTTATGCTCAAATGATGGAAAATGCCGGGCGGGGGCTGGCAGAGACCGTTTATGCCATTGGGCAGGAAAACGGGTGGGACTCCGTCACCGGTATTGTGGGCTCTGGCAATAACGGCGGCGACACTCTTGTCGCTCTTGGGTGGCTGGCCGAGGCAGGCTGGCGAACCCATGCCTATCTCGTCAACCGTAAGACAGCCGGGGATGAACTCATCAACCGTTATCTTGAGTCGGGCGGTGAGATTATGCAATTTGCCAACGACCCGGGTCTCGATACCCTGCGTGGTTTTTTGGAAGAATCAGACTGTCTGTTGGATGGATTGCTTGGGACCGGTATCAAGCTCCCCTTAAGAGACGAGGCGGTGCTTGTCCTCCAGGGCGCAGCTCTTATCATCTCCGACCTCGAATTTCCACCTTTTATCGTCGCGGTTGATTGTCCTTCTGGAGCTGATTGTGATACAGGCGCTTGCGCCCCCGAAACCCTGTCTGCCGACCTCACCGTTACGATGGCGGCAGTCAAAACAGGTTTACTTAAACTTCCGGCGTTTGAATATATTGGTTCGCTTGAGGTGGTGGATATTGGCTTGCCCGAGCATCTGCATGCGTGGGATGCTTTGCGGGTGGATGTGGCGGACGCGGAATTGGTTTCTGCGATCCTGCCAGAACGCACTCCCGCTTCACACAAAGGGACATTTGGCGCCGCCTTCGTGATTGCTGGTTCTACATCTTATGCAGGAGCCGCCCTGCTTGCGGGTGAGTCTGCTTATCGCATTGGTGTGGGTTTGGTTCGCATGGCAGTTCCCGAACCTTTGCATGCCGCCCTTGCCGGACACCTGCCCGAAGCCATTTGGCTGCCGTTGCCGCATGAACATGGCTTTATTGCAGAATATGCTTTTCATGCCATCCATTCTGGGCTCGATCGTGTCACAGCTTGTCTGGTTGGCCCTGGTATGGGAGATAAAC
>JACAEP010000305.1 GCA_013388795.1 Chloroflexota bacterium
CGCGCCGCCGAAGCCCTTTTTATCTACCTCGCCTGCCAGCAAAAACCCGTCACCCGCGAAAAACTCGCCGAACTGCTCTGGGCAGACCGTTCTCCCACCCAATCGCTCACCAACCTGCGCACCATCCTTACCGCCCTGCGCCGCGAACTTGATGAGCATCTCATCATCACCCACGACACGCTCGCTTTCAACCCCGAATCCAACGCGCTCATTGACATCTTTGAATTTGAGCGCGGACTTAAAGGATTGGGATTCCCAGACCGCTCTTCCCCCTTAACCTCAACAGAACTGGAAACCCTGCGCCTCACCCTTGACCTGTACCGGGGTGACTTTCTCGACGGCTTTCACCTGCGCGACGGCTTGGGCTTCGAAGAATGGAGCATCCTCGAGCGCGAGCGTCTCAAACGCTTAGCCCGCGATGGATTCCGCGCCTATACCCATGCCTGCCTCGCAGGCGGACTCTACGCCCAGGGTTTAACCTCCGCCTCAAGCTGGCTGCGCCTCGACCCCTACGACGAAGAAGCCTGCCGCGCCCAAATGTGGCTGTTCATGCGCACCGGTCAGCGGACTGCCGCACTGCAAACCTACCAGACTCTCAAGAAAAAATTAGCCGATGAGTTAAACGTCCCGCCTGCCTCGGCCACCACAGAGTTGTATCGCCGCTTCCAAACCATCGAAGTTCCGCCCGCGATTCATTTACCGGCTTACGTTACAGAATTTGTAGGGCGCGAGGAAGAGATCGCGGAGATGGAGGAAAAACTGTCCATGCCGGGAACCCGCCTGATGACAGTAACAGGCGCGGGCGGTATGGGCAAGACCCGGTTAAGTGTTGAGGCGGCGCGTCTTCTTGCTTCAAAACGTCCCGGCGGATTTTTGCACGGTATCCATTTCATCCCGCTGGAGATGTCCTCTTCTTCTGATGAAATGATCGCGCGTATTGCAGAGGGCATCGGCTTTTCATTTCATGGTTCCGATTCGCCGAACGCCCAATTGCTCGAGCATTTGCGCGAACAAGAGATGCTTTTGCTGTTGGATAACTTTGAGCAACTGCTGGGTGAGGGCAATGACGCGCTTGCCTTTATCGTGGGAGTCTTGCGAAACGCACCGGCTGTGAAGCTATTGATCACATCGCGTGAACGCTTGAACTTATATGAAGAGACCGTGTTCGACCTCGCCGGATTGGATGTTCCTGCGGCAGACTCAAGCCAGCCGGAGGACTCTGGCGCGGCGATGTTGTTTTTGCAAAACGCCCAGCGTGTGAGGCGCGATTTTGTATTGTCTTCTGTTACTTTGCCCGATGTTTTGCGCATTTGTCAATTGGTGGATGGCGCGCCGCTTGCGATTGAGTTGGCATCTGCCTGGGTGCGGCATTTCGCGCCAGCGCAGATTGTGTCCCAAATTCAAAGCGACCTCGATTTTTTGCAAAGCCCATTTTCCAACGCCCCAGCCGGGCACCGTAGTTTGCGCGCGGTGTTCGAGCGTTCGTGGCTGCTGCTGGAGCCGCAGGAACAAAACGCCTTTGCGCTGCTCTCGATCTTTCGCGGCGGGTTTACGCCAGAAGCTGCCGATGCCTTGCTGGGTGAGCCTGCACAACCTTTGCTGGTTGACCTGACCGATCAATCTTTGTTACAGCGCAATGCCGATGGTCGCTATGATATTCACCCGCTCTTGAAGCAATATACTTTTGAGAAGTTATCTTCCCAACAGGAATGGCTGAAAAACGCTTCGGCGCGGCATACATCGTTTTACCTGACCTTCCTAACCAGGCAAGGCGATGGTGAGTCGCCGCAGGAACGCGCCGCCATTCGACCTGAGTTGGATAACATCCGCCTCGCCTGGGAGTCTGCGGCGCGTGAAGATCGCATCAGTGAGCTTGAACAGACGGCTGGAACGCTGCATGGATTCTTCAGCATACAAAGCTGGTTTGAAGAAGGCGCGGCGCTTTTTCAACACATTTTGACTTTGATCGAAACGTCATCTCATGCCAATGCAGACGGCTTACGCTGTGACCTGCTGGGGCGCAACGCCCGAATGCATATTCAGATCGGTCAATTGGAAAAAGCCCGCTCTGACCTGAAACAAGCCCAAATCTACCTCGAAGGCATGAATGATCCCTCCCGCCGCGCGCGTGTGTTGGATTCGCTTGCCATCAATAGTTATTACGCGGGCGATTATCCGCAAGCCACGGCGCTGGCATTGGAGAGCCTGGCGCTTTCTGATTCCATGAACAATGCCGACGGAGCCGCCTTCTCGTTAAACTTCCTTGGCAGCTGCGCCAAGGCGGCGGGTGATTTTGCGAAATCGCATGAATACTTTGAGCGCGCTGTATCCGCTTATCGCGCCATGAAGGACGAGATCGGTGCGGCCATGGTGATGAATAATTTGGGGAATCTTTCGCAGGCGCAAGGCGATTTGCAGGCGGCGCAAACGTATTATGTAGATGCCAGCGTCATTCTCAAGGCACAAGATCATGCTCACGGCGCGGCGACGACGTTAACCAATGCGGGCAAACTCGCGCTCAAACGAGGTCAACTGGATCAGGCGCGGGCATTGCTTGAAGAAGGCTTGTCTATGAAGCGCCACATCAACGACAAACGCGGCGAAGCGGTGGCATTGGCAGGCTTGGGCGATGTTGCCATGTTTACAGATCGTCTCGAAGAGGCTCATCAGCATTTCCAGATGGCTTTGGAAATCGCCAATCGGATCGGGGATATTCAACTTGTTTTGGATATTCTCGCGGCAATCACACAACTGAACGAAATGCGAGGTCACACCCAATTAACAAAACGCCTGCTTGGTTTTCTCCTTGTTCGACCCGAAATTTCAGAAGAGTCGCGGCAACGGCTAAGAGACGTACAGAGCGGAATGGATGTACCCCTTGATGAACAGCAAGATTCGCCGCCAGATTTAGAAGATGAACTGAATCAGATACTGCAAGAAACAAATGCACATTCTTTTTGATGGAAACAAATGGATGCAGTTTCTTTTACCTGGCTTCTCTCAAGGGGGGGATATCCCGCCGCTCAGCGACATGCAAAGGATTTGCAAACACTCTCTGGTTGTACGTTTTCGATGTTCCGCAGGGCTTCAGACCTTTTTCTCGAGACCCGCCTCCCGTGCGCGGACAATGGCTTGTGAACGGTCTGCGACTTGTAATTTCATGAGAATGCTCGAAACGTAGTTCTGCACGGTTTTGATGCTGAGCGAAAGTTTGCTGGCAATTGCCAAATTATTGTGCCCCTGCGCGATCAAACCCAAAATTTCAAATTCACGTTCGGCAGCGCGGCGCGTGGTCAAACTTCGGAAATCTTTACGATCCCCTCTTCTCGATATAATTCACCCCTTCGATACCCTTGAAATGCTCATCCTGAGTCCAAAGCGTGGCGTTGTGGACGCGGGCAGCGGCTGTCAGTACGCGCCTTCGGATTCGGACGTTTCCTCCTGTAATGAAATCGCCAGCAGCGGGCGCTTTTACTTGCCCCGCCGGTAGACCGCTCAGC
>JACAEP010000021.1 GCA_013388795.1 Chloroflexota bacterium
GTCAGATTGGGCGCGGAAGTATTCTTGCCAGCCTTCGCGGGTCAGGCGGCGAGCGGCTTCTTCGGCTTCGGCGCGGTAGCGTTCGGCGCTTTCGAGCAGGCGCAGAGATTCGATGCGCTGAGTCACCTGACGGGCTATGGTTTTGAGCAGTTCAGCCATTTGCGGGGTGCGGCTTTGGGGCGGCAGTTCTACGGAGAGCTGCCCCAACGATTGACCAGATAGTTCAAGCGGGGCGGTCAGCGTCTCGTCGGAGACCGGCAGCGATTCTTGAAGCGGCTGAATCTGATTTTCGACAAAGGCAAAGGCCAGGTTTTCGGGTTTGTGCAGGGCATCCAGATAGTCCTGCCAGTTGCGCCGAACGAGGCGGCGGGCGGCGCGCTCCGCTTCGGCGCGGGCTTGCTGCGCTTCTTCCAGCAGACGGGCATTTTGAATGGCGACAGCAATCTGCCCGGCCAACGTCTCGAAGGCGGGGAGCGTTTCGGCGCGGAAGGCATCTGCCTGCGCGCTTTGCAGGTCGAGCGCGCCGATGACGGTTTCACCCGCCTTGAGCGGGATGGCAACTTCGGAGCGGGTCTGTGGCAGCAAGGGGTTGGGCTTGAAGGTGGGGGACTTTGTAGTGTCTTGAACCAAAATCGTTTGTCTCTCGTTCACGGCGCGGGCATTGAGCGAAGCGCCATCGAGCGGCAGGCGGTGATTGCGCGCTTTCAGTTGCCGCCCGACCTCGCCGGTGCCGGATTGCAAAACCAGGTGAGTCCGCGCCGGATTGAGGAGATAAACCTGAGCGTAATACAAACCGAACTGTTCGCGGATGGTTTCGACGGCGTCGGCCAGCAAGTCGTCGAGGGCGCGCGCTTGCGAGACGGCAGCGCCAACGCTGGCTGCCAGGCGCAATTCACCCAGGCGGGCATTGACTTCTTGTTGGGCATGTTGCAAGGCGCGGTTTCTTTCCTCCAATTCAACCTGCGCGCGGCGGATTTCTTCCAGGCGCAGGCGTTCCAGGTTGTCGCGGTACCAGGCAAAGAGCAGGGCAAACAAGCCAATGGTGACGATGCCGGCGCTCGTGTTGAGAGATTCCTGTCCTTGCAGTTGGGGGAGGAACAAGCGGCTCAATATCAGAATAACAATCAAATTGCCAACAACCATTACCGCCATTTGCTTCAGGTCGAACAAATTGGCAAGCAAGAATAAAATCGTAAATGTCAAGACCAGGAACAGCGAGGGATAAGCACCCAAAAAGACAGCCGCATAGGACAACAAGATAAATCCGCTCACAAAAACCAGCGGAGCGCGGCGATACAGGCGGCTGCGGCTTATTCCATAAGCGACCCAGGAAAAGCCGCCGAAAATAAGCGCAGCAACCACCAACAAATTGAACCCTGTAATTTGCAGAGTTGCCAGCAAGCCGAGAACCACGATAACGGCAAAAGAAAGAGAGAGCGCGGCCTGCAATTCAGCTTTGGCGCGTTCCACAGGGGATTCGATGGAGGGATGAGCCGCAATCACCCGTTTGTAAAATTTTTGCCACGCGGTTGTTTGCTGTGTTGGAAATACTGTAGAAGTTGTCATGATTTTCTCCTATCAAGAAAGAAAAACGTCTGGAGAAATTTGTTTGAAAACATCAATTTCGAGCGCAGTTTGCTCAGATAGAACAATATCTCCCAGCGTGTTAACCAAAGAGGCTTCAAGAGTCCTTTTACATAGAATGAGAAAAATACGATAGCGTTCCCGAAGTGTGGGGGAATACGCTCAACTTCCCGGCGAAGAAACGTAATGTATAGTCGAGAAACGACAATGCTGCTCTGTGGCGCAGAATGCGCAAAGGCTAACAGGAACTGGTCATACAAATCTGGGAATTGCCGAATCTCAGAATACTCTAAAAAAAATTGTGACACAGATGGGGATGACTGATTGAACAGATTCAAGGTAAAAATTCCCCATTTAGGGTTCTGTCCCAAGTCAATTTGCCAGTCTCCCGTATCGTCGAATACTCGAACAGCTGCATTGAAAGGGCCTCGCACCAGGCGCATTAAATCTAAATTTGTGTAAATTTCGTTGAGTGACGGTAAATCCGGTTTACTGCACCGATAGATTGCGTAAATGATGCTTACCGCACTCATCAGTCCAGAACCATCGGTAGTATGGCGAACGAAATTGAAAGCCTGAACATCAATTAAATCTTGATTTTTCCTGATTTTGAATTGATCGCTTAATAAACGTACTTCCACTTGATTGCTCAATACATCTCTTTCAATCGCCTGTAATACGTAGGGCAAATCATCAGGCGATTCAGTGACAGTTTTGGCAAATTTGTGAATATAGCTCAAAGCAGATAATCGGGCGCGTAATTGCAGATTGGCTGTATCTACGTTCCCTGAATGATTGAGGGCTTGTAATGCTGCGAACATCGCCGCATCACCACGATCCATACTTTGGTCTGCCCAATACGAAAGAGCAATCGCAAGCGAAGCATAAACCAGACTGTTCGTATCCTCCACCTCCCCTGCGGCAATGGCGGCACAAAAAGCCAGCGATTTGGGCGTCAGTTGTCCCACCAAATCGTCAATTTCTTCGTCTGTGGCGTCAGGCAGCCCAACTCGCAGTACCGGAACGAGTTTTTCGACAAAGGCCGGAACCATGCTTTCGAATTGCAGTAAAAAGGCTTGTTCATCCATGGGCGGGAAGGAATCGCCAAACAATGGGCTTTGCCACAGCGAGCGAAGCAAAAAGCGGAGTTTGGTGGTTTGGGCAGACATGAGCGGTAAAGTCCCTTTCGTGGCGTGATGAAGATGGGGAAGAGAACGGGTCAGGCGTCAGCCTGCTCGGACGGCGCTTGCAGGCTGACGGTGGCTTTGGGCGCGCCCAGGGCTTGCGCCAACGCCTGCGCAGCCGTTTGCAGCGTTTCTTCGACCGTATCGGCGCGCTGAATCTTCTGA
>JACAEP010000313.1 GCA_013388795.1 Chloroflexota bacterium
AAAGCGAAGCAGTCTTCCTGCCAGCGAAGGGATGGCTTCGCCGCTTGCGGCGGCTCGCAATGACATCCTTGCAACAGAGCAATCAAAAAAAATAAAATGACGGTCACCTTGAAAGGGGCCATCCTTTCTTAGAAAGTGTCTGAAACGTCGGTTTTCGTCAACTGCGGCGCGTATTCCGCGCTATCTCGCGCAGGGGCGACGTTCGAGAACGCCGCTTCCGTAGCAAGTTTCAGACGCTCTCTTAGAGAGTGTCTGAAAACGATTTTGAACCACAGAGCAACACAGACGCATTAGACTTAAAATGGCATTTTGGGATCTTTTTTCATCTCAGACACTTTCTTAACACCCAACCCTCTCGATCAATGTAATATAACCGGTTGCCTCATATAAGTTGGGATACTGGGTTTCTCGCTGCAAATAACCTGCCAGCAAGGGTTTCAAGGGATAATACGTGAACTGATAGCAGGCATTTACTTCCACTTTGTCCCAAGTTTCCTTCTCTAAGCCAAAGACATAGAACTTCTTGCCGTCTGTCGTTTCAACGTTGTACTCGGCGCAATAATATTCCCCGCACCTCACCGTCACCTCACGCTTCTCCACCGCCTGCACGCGGACGGTCACATCGCCGTTCTGGTAGGTATTGAAGGCGGCAATAGAGGTCAGCGCGCCGAAAAAGATGAGCAAGAGACTGATGAACCCCAAAACATAATCGCCTATCTTTCGTCTTTTTCGGCGGCTGCGAGTTAAGAGCATCAATAGAAAATTCCCAAACCCGAGAATGAAGAAAATGGCGATATAAATCAAACTGCTCGTGAAAGCGCCCAACGCCGAAGCGGAATAAACGATCTCCATCGCCATTCCCTACGGGCATGCCGCGCGGATGATTTGCATGGTCACTGCCACCGTCTCATACGAATTGATGAACTCATTCTCCGGCGCAGATAGCCCAAGCATGGGCTGGGCGGAATAATACGTGAATTCATAACATGCGCCAATCTCCACCCTGTCCCAGGCATCTTTGGGAATTTCAAAGACGAACAACTTCAGGCCATCTGTCGCTTCGACAGTGTATGTAAGGCAAATTCCGCCGTTTTCACAATTACTCTCCACTTCGTTCTATTGCTCCACCTGCAAGGTTGCGACCTTGTCCCCGGTCTGGTACGACATGAACAAAGAAACAGTGGCTGCAATGCCCGCCAACACTAAAACCACCCCGGCGCCGCCCATAATGACGCGCACAAAAGTTGATTCCCTCTTGCGGAATACGGCGCTCCCAACGCCTGCTGCCCCCAACCCGAACAAAAATACCACTACAAGAATACCGGCGGAGAATGCCTCCAACGGAGGCGCAGAATAGATGGTGTCGATATACAACCTCCAATAAAGTTATTTGATGCAAGCGCTTTCCATCAACGCTGTGATCTTCTCATCTGAATAGCCAAGCGCCTCGTGAAGAATTTCGCCTGTGTGCTGCCCCATCAACGGCGGCGGCAGGCGATATTCCACAGGTGTGTCTCCCATTTTAAGCGGCGACCCAACCAACGGCAACACTCCAATGGTAGGGTGCTGCATCTGCACCAGCATTTCCCGTTCCTTCACATGCGGCATGGAGAAGACCTGCTCAAGGTTATTGATCGGTCCGCAGGGGAATTGAGCGCCAATCAGGGCGAGCCACTCGTTTACCGTCTTTTCCATAAAAATGGGTTTCAGTATTTCAATTAATGCCTCCCTGTTCTCTACACGCGCCTTGTTTGTCTGAAAACGGGACTCCCTTGCCAGGGAAGGTTTCGCGATCACATCGCAAAGCGCTTCGAACTGTTTGTCATTGCCCACTGCCACGACCAACCAACCATCGCTCGCCTGAAAACTTTGATACGGCACAATGCTTGCATGGGCATTGCCATGCCGTTTGGGATGTTTGCCCGAAATTAAATAATTACCCGCCACATTCGCCAGCCAGCCCAACTCCGAATCGAACAAGGCAATATCAATGAATTGACCTTCGCCCGTAAAAGACCGCGCTTGAAGCGCCGCCAAAATCGCAATGACCGCGTTCTGCCCGGCGAATAAATCTGCCACGGCAACCCCCACCTTCATTGGCTGTCCATCCGGTTCGCCGGTGACGCTCATAATGCCGCCCATGGCTTGGATCATGAAATCATAGCCGGGTTTGTCGCGCAAACTTCCGGTTTGACCAAAGCCCGAGATGGAACAATAGATCAGCCCCGGGTTAAGATTATGAAGCGTTTCAAAATCCAGACCAAATTTTTTCAACGTGCCCGGTCTAAAATTTTCCACCAGCACATCGCTTTGCATGGCAAGCTCGCGCAGAATAATTGCGCCCTCGTCTGTTTTCAAATTCACGACCATACCGCGTTTGTTGCGGTTGACGCACAAATAATACGCGCTCTCTCCGCCCGCAAACGGCGGGCCCCAGCCGCGAGTCTCATCGCCTTCGGGCGGTTCCACTTTGATAACCTCCGCGCCCAAATCGCCGAGAACCATCGTACAATACGGTCCAGCCAGCGCCCGGCTGAGGTCGAGCACGCGAATGTTTTGCAAGGGCTGCATATCATCTCCTATGAAACGCGATTTGTATTTTAGCAAACCTCTCATCAACGCGGCAGGATCATTGGGCTTCGCGCCCGACCCGCGCCATGGAGTCTCGCTGGATTCATTCGGCGCTTTCGTCACCAACCCGCTCTCTCTCCGCCCGCGCCTGCCGACGCCCCACCCAAGCGTGGTCGAATTCCCAGGCGGGTTTCTCATGCACACGGGACTGCCCAACCCGGGCTTTCACGCTGCCCTTAAGAAGTATTCTGCCAAATGGAATCGAGCCGGACTACCGATCATCATCCACTTAATGGCAGACCGGCCTGAAGAGAGTCAGCGCATGGTACGCGAGCTTGAACATGTGGAAAACGTGATGGCCGCTCAGCTCGGTTTTGCGCCGCTCTTATCAGATGACATTATCTTGATGAATTTGAAAATGTGTTTGGGAGAAGTTCCGCTGATCTTTGCGCTGCCCCATGAGCAGGTGTTGACCTTGGGGCATCAGCTCATCGCTGGCGGCGCGAGCGCTATCAGCATTGCTTCGCCGCGGGGCGCATTGCACGACAAGGCTGGCAATTTGGTCACGGGAAGGATGTATGGGCAATCGCTATTCCCGCGCTCGCTGGATATTGTCCGTTCGGCGGTGATGAGCGGTATCCCCATCATCGGTTCGGGCGGTGTGTGGTCGCAAGTCGACGCGGAGTCCATTCTCAAGGCGGGGGCAATCGCCGTTGAAACAGATGCCCAGTTATGGGTCCCGAAAGAGGCGGAGATTTCATCTTGAGTGCATGTCCAAAGAAAAAAAGGCTCCGTCTCAGGACGAAGCCCTTTGGTCAGGTTCAATCAATTACTTCGAGATTAGAGAACCACTACATCCGCGGCCTGCAACCCTTTGGGGCCCTTCTCGATGGTAAATTCCACCTTCTGGCCTTCCTGCAGGTTCTTAAAGCCTTCGCCGCGAATGGCGGAAAAGTGGACAAAGACGTCAGGGCCGCCATCGCGGGCGATGAAACCGTAGCCCTTGGTCCCATTGAACCACTTAACCGTGCCGATGATACGTTCAGCCATATTTGCCTCCTGAGCAAAATGAAAAAATTGGGTGACGCAATTGCATTCATCGGGTGGTAAAAAAATACGGCTCAAGGTCTTGCTTTGAGCCATCGTCTTCTCCTTCCACAACGAAAACCTCTTGCATCCTTCGAGCCTTAATTTATCATTAAACTTCAAACTTGGCAATTATTTTTGAGGTTCAAGCAGTATGACCGGAATGCGGCGGTGCGAGGCGCGTTCTTTGTATTTTTCGTAACCGGCGTAAAGGGCAACTGCCTGTTTCCAATACAATTCGCGCTCTTCGCCTTCCGTTTCGCGAGCCAGATACCTGTTTGATTGACCATTCAAACGAACTTCGCATGCGGGGTGTTTTTTGAGGTTATAGTACCAGCCAGGGTTGGGTTTTCGCCCGAAGTTGGAGCCGATCAGGGCAATCTTTTCGCCGTGGATGACAGCGATCAGAATCGTTGTGTGCTTTTGGCCTGTTTTTGCGCCGGTGGTGATGACTTGGACAATATTCCAGCCCAAGATTTCAGAGAGGGTGTGCTTGCCTCTGGTCATTTTAAGCGCGAAGCCATCCAGGATGTGTGTGCGGGAGGCAAAATACGCCGTGACTGGCTTGAGCATAAAAAATTGATGAAGCGCCCGTTGAATCAAATTTGGTTTTCTCATTCACGCTCCAGCCAGATGGTGACAGGACCATCGTTATGAATTTCAACCTCCATGTGCGCTCCAAATTTACCGGTTTGGGTTGAGACACCATGTAAACGCAAGAGTTCTACAAAGCGATTTACCAGCGGCTCGGCAGCATCGGGCAGGGCTGCATCCACAAACGAGGGGCGGCGTCCCTTGCGGCTGTCGGCGTAGAGGGTAAACTGTGAAACAACGATGGCCTCGCCTTTCACATCCAACACCGAGAGATTGGTCTTGCCCTGTTTATCTTCAAAGATGCGCAGGTTGGCGGTTTTCTCCGCAAGGAATTGAACCTGCTCTTCCCCGTCGCCCCGACCAATGC
>JACAEP010000095.1 GCA_013388795.1 Chloroflexota bacterium
CCGAGTGAGTTCGAGCAGACCAATTCCGCCAGGTCGCTGGTCACATGCGCTCCGGTTGGGTTGGTTGGGCGCATCTCATATAGTTTTACCTTGATGCCCTGTTGTGCGAGCTGCCACACGGCTTCACTTCCGGCCAGTCCGCCGCCGATCACGATGACTTCATTCATAGGACGCAATTTTACCATTCGGTCGGGGGCTCCTTTCTGCGCTGCCTCGGCGCAACGACAGCTGGAGCAATTATGCAAGAGGTCTAATGTATAATTTGTAAATCACAGCGCTATGCAAACTGAAACAGGCATCGACACCCAACTTAAGGAGGCGGTCCAACTTACCGGCGCGGACTGGGCTGTGCTGACGGAACGAGTCGGCGGTGTCTGGCTGGTACGGGCTTCCTACCACTTGAGCAAATCTGCTCAGAACGAGTTGACCGGCATAATGGCAGCCGCGGCAACAGACGCCTGGTTGTGCGGCGCGCTCAGCGGGGGGCATGCGCGTTCGGCAGAGATTCCAGAAAATCGTTCGCTTGGCACGGGGCGCTTTTTTGCGTTTCCCATCCTTGGCGCTTCCAAACTGATTCTTGTCGGTTCCGAAGCGGAACAATCCAACGCTGCCCAGCGCATTTGGCGGCTGATCGCTTCTTTGCTTTCTGGGCAATTCATTCCGAAGACTCAAACGCTTCTTCCTGACTTTCAATCGGGTCTGGCTTTTGATCTGCCGCTTGCCCTTGAGAAGGCGCTTGCCAACTTTACGCAGATGGTACATTGCCAGGGCGCCTGGCTTGCCATTCGGCGCGGCGATACGCTCGATATTCAAGCGGAATGGAATGCGCCCAAATCGCGCGGCGCGTCTTTGTTGATCGATGACAACCCCATTTTCCGGCGCGTCAATCGCTCGCTGGCTGATTTGCTGCTCATCAGCGGACAGCCGAACTTCGACCAACTCCCATACACAAACTTGAAGCCCAACAGCGGCGCATGGATTTGCCTGCCCCTGGTGGTTGGTCAACGTTTGATTGGCATTGTGGCCATGTGGCGGCAAAAGGAATTCTTGGCTGCCGAGCGCGGGCAATTGCGCGAATTGACGATGCGCGTGTCCCAAACGGTGGATATTGTCGTTACGTTCTCGGAAATGTCCTCGCACTTGCGCAGGCTCGGCTTGCTTAACGATTTTGTGTTAACCGTTTCCTCCGCCCAAAACCTAGACCAGATCGCCCGCCGCATGTTTGGCTTGCTTTCACGCGCCTTTGGCACCGAATTGATTGCCCTCTTCCTGAAATCCGGCGACGGACGAATTTTGCGCGATTACCGCCTGTTTGAAGGCAAGTTGAACGTCATCAGCATTTCAGCGGCAGAGCATCCCATTCAGCCGTTGTTGAAAGAGGGGCGCGTCCGCCGTGTATCTGACGCGTCGCGCGAAGGGTTTGTGGGTATTCACAAGTCTGCCCGTTCTGAATTGATTGTGCCGCTGCGCTATCGTGGGCAGGCGACAGGCGCGCTGGTGATCGAAAATTCACACGCCGAAGCCTTTAGTCAATACGATGAACATCTCATGGTTGTGATCGCCAGCCATCTCGCCGGGTTGATCGAATATACCCGTCTGCGTGAAGAGGCGGAGGGGCGCGCGCGCAGCCTGGGCTTGATCCATGAAGTCGTTCAACAGGTGATCGGCTTGAACGATAAAAAAGAGGTTGCATCCATTACCGCAGAATTGGTGGCGCAATATTTTCGCTACGAACTGGCTGCGATCCTTCTCCTAGGCGAACATGATGATTTTTCTGTTCAAGGCATCGGCGGCACACAGGCAAAGACATTTGCCGAATCATTGGGCGGTGAAAATTTTGTCGTCATCGAAGGTGTGACGCGACACGTCTTGCGCAAAGGCGAAAGCATCCTTCTGAACGACATATCGCAGAGCAAATTTTACAAGCCGACCCAGGGTTGGGAAGCGCGCTCAGAGATTTGTGTGGCGATTAAAGACGGCGAACAAATTCTCGGCATTATCGATGTCGAAAGCCGTGACTTTAATGCCTTTTCTCACAACGACCTGATCGCAATGGAGGCGTTGGCGGGCATCCTTGCCTCGGTGGTGACCAGCGCGAATCAATATCAACGTTTGCAGGAGACTGTGCGTCAATTGCGAATGACAGAGACAGAGTTGAAAGAACGTATGGAAGCCCAACGCGCCGCCGAAAATAGGCTCTTGCAAGCCGCAAAACTTGCTGCCGTGGGTGAGATGGCGGCGGGCGTGGCGCACGAATTGAACAACCCACTTACCACTGTAACAGGTTTTTCCGAGTTGGTGTTCGAAGACCTCCCTGAAGATTCGCCTCATAAACAGGAACTGCTCATGGTTCTGAAAGAGGCGCGCCGCGCCAGTTTGGTGGTGCGCCGTCTCCTTGATTTCTCGCGGCAGGGCGAGCGCATTCGCGCCAGCGCAGACTTGAACGAAGTGGTCAACGATGTTATTGCACTGACGCGTCACTTGCTCCAGACCAACAATGTCGCCTTGATTCTCGAACTGGACGAGTCTCTGCCCTGGGTTTCAATTGACTCAAACCAGATGAAACAGGTCTTGCTGAACCTCATTCACAACGGATTGCAAGCCATGCCCAAAGGCGGTGAGATGCATGTGCGCACCTTCCTCGGCAAGCGCGAGAACCGGGATTGGGCGGTCATGTCTGTGCAGGATACGGGTACGGGCATTTCCGCTGAAGACCAGACGAAGATCTTCGAGCCGTTCTTTACCACCAAGGGCAATCGCGGCGGCACCGGGCTTGGTCTTTCCGTCACCTATGGCATTGTTGCTGATCATGGCGGCGCCATTGAGGTGTTAAGCGAAACCGGGCGCGGCTCGGTCTTTGAGGTTTGGCTGCCGTTATAAAAATGAACCGCTACGCACGCGAAGACCGCGAAGAAAACCTTTTGAGTCTTCGCGTCCTTCGTGGTAAAAAAAGAATTGGATTAAAAGATACATGGAAGCCCCTTTTGTATACGTTGTTGATGATGAACCCGGCATTGCCATGCTTTGCGAACGGGTCCTTTCGCGCGCCGGGTATCGCGTTGTCACGGAGACTAACCCGCGCAAGGCGGTGGAATATTTTGAAGACCATCCCATCGATCTGCTGCTTGTTGATATTCGCATGCCTGAAGTGGACGGGTTCGAAGTCATTCAGCACGTGCAGCGCTGGCAGCCCGATACGGCCGTTCTCATCATGACCGGTCATGGCACGGTGGACACTGCCATTCACGCGCTGCGTCAGGGGGTCGATGGTCTCATCCTTAAGCCCTTTAAACAGGGCGCCGAGTTGGTTGATGCCGTCAAACTTGCTTTTGCCGACAATCAAAAGAAGCGTGATGCCGCGCGCACGCAGGCGCTGCGCCCGCTCTTTGCCGTCACCGAATCTATGCTTTCCGAAATCCGCCGCGCCCCCTTGCTCGACCTGATCATCAAAACCATCACGGCACAGGTCAATTGCTCGCAGGCGGCTTGTTATCAAAAGAAAAATGCAGAGAAGGAATTTGCGCGTCTCGCTGGCCGCGGCATAACCGAGTCGATGCCGTTATTGGATTTAATTTCCCGCGCCAACGCCTCCGACTCGCCCATACTGATTAACTCCGCCGGGCCGGGTGACCCCGCCTTAAAAGCGCTTCTCACGGACCTCGAACTGGGGTCAGCGATTCTCGTGCCTGTCCATCACCCAAGCTTGAGCGCCGTTTTCCTTGCCGCGCGGACTGAAAGTGAACCCGCCTTCCGCGAGTCAGACTTGGAGATGTTCCAAATCTTGGCGCGTCAGGCGGCGACGGCGTTGGAAAATTCGCGCTTGTATGCCGAGCAAGTGGAATATGTGCGCCAGATCGAAGCCTCACAAAACGCCTTGATCCAAGCCGAGAAGATGGCCGCGGCTGGGCGTTTGAGCGCGTCCATTGCGCATGAGATCAATAATCCGCTGCAAGCCGTGCAGAATTGTTTGCACCTTGCCGGGCGCGAGGATGTGCCCGCTGAAAAACGAAAAGAATATTTCGACCTCGCCAGAACCGAACTCGAACGCTTGATGGTCACTGCCCGCCGCATGTTGGACTTTTACCGCCCGAATGCCTCCACCCAGACGCAAGTCAGTTTGGTGGACATGTTGGATTATGTGCTGAGTTTGATGTCCAAGCAGTTATCCGAGGCGAAGGTACGCGTCATCAAAGACATCCGCGATGATTTGCCGCTGGTGACGGCAGTGGGCAGTCAGATTCAACAGGTCTTCATCAACCTGATCTTAAATGCTGCCGATGCCATGGCTCCCAAAGGCGGCGACCTGCGCATCACCGCGCGGACATGGGAAAACAGCGTGGAAATGCTCTTTCAGGATAGCGGCGCGGGCATTTCCAGCGCAGAACAAGCCAATATTTTCGAACCCTTCTTTAGTACTAAAGATGGAGGCACAGGACTTGGTTTAACGGTAAGTTACAATATAATTACCGCGCATGGCGGGTCGCTGGAACTGCTGGCAGACCGCACACCCGGCGCCTGTTTTCGAATCATCCTGCCAACCGGAGGTAAACAATGAAGTCGAACATCTTAGTCGTCGATGACGAACCTGTAGCCCGGCAATCCCTCACTGATATTCTAAAACTGGAAGGGTACGTGGTGACATCCGTCCCGAACGGACAGGCGGCTGTGGAGCACATC
>JACAEP010000004.1 GCA_013388795.1 Chloroflexota bacterium
CTGTGAGCTGGCCCATCGGGCGCATAATACTTGTGGTGATCATCTTCACAGTGTTGGGCTTTTTCTTCCCGCAATTATGGCTGGGCAGCCGTATTTCCAAAAGACAAAATGAGGTGCGCAAAGCTCTGCCAGACGCACTCGACTTGTTGACCATCTGCGTGGAGGCGGGTCTGGGTTTTGAAGCAGCCATGTCGAAAGTGGCGGATAAATGGGAGAACGAACTTTCCATCATGTTCGGTCGCTGCATTCGTGAAATCCAGCTTGGGAAAACACAACGTGAAGCCTTGCGCGATATGGCGGATCGAATTGGTCTGCCTGAGTTGACCAGTTTTGTTGCAGCGGTAATCCAAAGCCAGATGCTGGGTGTGAGTATGGCCAAGGTGCTGCGAATCCAGTCAGACCAGATGCGTTTGAAACGCCGCCAGCGCGCCGA
Organism: Chloroflexota bacterium; assembly: GCA_013388795.1. Lineage (GTDB taxonomy): Bacteria > Chloroflexota > Anaerolineae > Anaerolineales > Villigracilaceae > Villigracilis. Next base: position 434 of record JACAEP010000004.1, read on the forward strand.
AGAAGAGGCGCATCAAGCCCCGGTCAAAATGATCATCCCCATGGCGCTTTTGACATTCCCTTCGATTATGATCATCCTGATGGCGCCCGCCGGATTCCAGATCGCCGGAGCATTCGGACCTTTCTTGGGAAACTGATACCCAAGTGTATGTAGGCCCCGTGCTTTTTCAGGGAGGTGAACATGAGCCATTGGAAATACAAGATATATCGTTCGTTTTGGAACGCCCTGGATCTGCTCTTCCCGCCTGCATGTGCTGGATGTGGAAATTCCGGGTCCCGCTGGTGTGAAACCTGCCGACAAAACGTGAAAATCTTGAATGGTACTCTTTGTGAAATTTGTGGTCTGCCGCAGGAGAAGCCCGGAATATGTCCGGCTTGTCTTGCCGACAGACCGCGTTTTCATTCCCTGCGCGCCTGGGCTGTTTTTGAGGACCCAGTGCAGTCTGCATTACACAGGTTGAAATACCGGCGCGATATAGCAGTCGGCGAAATGCTTGCAAATGAAATGCTGCCCTTTGTGCGGGGCTTTGGCTGGAAGATCGACCTTGTCGTTCCTGTGCCCTTGGGAAGACAAAGAATGCGGGAAAGGGGATATAATCAGGTTGCAATGATCGCTATTCCGCTTGCATTGGCATTGGGGTACCGATATGCGCCGGCAGCCTTAAAGCGCAAAAAAGAAACGCGTACCCAGGTGGGCTTATCGCGCGAGCAGCGCCGGGTAAATGTAAATGACGCCTTTCAAGCAGGGGAGGATGTGAAGGAAAAAACTGTTCTTATCATAGATGATGTTTCAACGACCGGAGCCACCCTTTCCTCTGGCGCACACGCCTTGTATACCGCTGGCGCCCGGCATGTTTTTGCGCTGACAGTTGCGCGCGCCATGCCCCATCACGACCTGGGGTTTGTGTAGCGCGTTTGTGTTTGCAACTTAACAACCTATTTTCAAGGAGGACCCATGTCTAACAAAGTGGAAGTTCAGACACGGCACATTCGCTTAACCGAACGTATAGAGGAGTATGTAGGCAAGAAGGCGGGAAATCTCGACCATTATTTGCCCGCCATCGAAGAGGCGCGCATCGAACTTACGCATCACAAGGCCGCGCGTGACGCCAAAGATCGAAATGTGGCGCAGATCACGGTATTCGGCAAAGGCTTTACCCTTCGCTCTGAAGAACGCGCAGATGAAGCGCTCGCCGCCTTTGATATGGCGCTCGATAACATGCAGCGTCAGATCGAGAGATATAAAGGCAAAAAGTATCACGGGCGTGGCGACGGCCGCTCTGCCGCCGAGGTTTTGGACGATGTGATTGATGAAGAGACGGGTGAACTTTCTCCGTTATTTGCCAGGCGCAAAAAATTCGTGTTGTACCCGATGTCCGAAGAGGAGGCCCTCGTGCAAATGCGCAACCTCGGTCACGACAACTTCTTCATCTTTTACAATGCCGAGACGAGCAAGATCAATGTTTTGTACCGCAGGCGTAACGGCAGTTACGGCTTAATCGAGCCGGAACTCGGATAAGAACATACTGGAACGGGCTGACGGCTAACCGCCAGCCCGTTTTTGTTTGGGGGATGAAAACCGCGCCTCGATCACAATGAAGGAAACTGCCAGCACAACCCAGGCAATGACCTGCGCCTGACGCAGCCCGGCAAGCACGAAGACCGAGTCGGCGCGGAAGGCTTGGGTGACGAGCTGAGCGAGAGCCGTCAGCGCGGCGAAAAGTAGGAATAGCAGCCCCGGGCGTGGACCCGGCTTGAAGCGCCACAACAACGCCAATATCACAAAAGAGGCGAGCGCGTCATAGAGTTGGGTGGGGTGACGGATGGCATTCCACAAGTCGATGCCCCAGGGTAACGTGGCGGGAGTCCCAAAAGCGGTTCCAGCGGCAAAGTGACTTAACGCCAGCCCAATGGCGAGGATGGCAAAAAAAGGCGTGAGCGCATCAAGCGCGTTCCAAAATCGAATTTGTTTGCGCTGCCCATAGACGAGCGCCACGATGAATGCGACGGCCAAACCGCCGAAGGGATCGAAGAGATCGGGGTTGATCGAAAAAATGCCCAGCGGACTTTTGCTGAACGCGGCGATGTTTTGCGAGACGTAGGTGATGCGCCCGCCGATGACGAATGCCAGCAGACCGTAGAAGGTGATGTTATTGAGGTCATCTTTGCTGATGCCGTGCTTTTCGGCGCGGCGTTCGGCAAGCGTCAGCCCAAGCCAGGCGGCGATGATGAGCAGAATCATGTGGCGCGGCGGGGCGAAGAGATTTTGAAAGAGTTTCATTATTTATTTCAACGCCTCCTCGATGCGTGTGCGCAGCAGCGCTTCAGACATGGGACCGCCAATGACCACCTCGGTGATGACCCCCTGGCGGTTGATAAAGTACGACGATGGCAGCGAACGCACTTGATAGGCACGGATGGTGTCGCCGGTTTCGTCGAGCAGAATCGGGAAGGTCAAGCCGTATTCTTCGGTGAAGGGCGCGATGTCGAAGGGATTGTCTTGAAAGGTGTTATTGACCGCCAGCGCCACAAAGCCCTGATCTTTGTATTCCTGATATATGTTTTCTATGGCTGGCATTTCGGCGCGGCAGGGCGGGCACCAGGTTGCCCACATGTTGACCAGTACCGCCTGCCCTTTCAGTTCGGAGAGCGTGTAGGTTTCACCGGCGGCGGTGTTGAGGGTGAAATCGGGCGCGACAAATCCGGCTTGCGGCGCGGGTCCTGCCACTACGATGGTTTCGTCGGTTTCGGCGGAGAGCGCCAGCCAGGCGGCTGCAGCTATAAGAATGAGAATATACAAAATGATGCGTTGGGTTCGGTTCATAAGATTTTGGAAGTAAAATAGATTGGCGCTTTTATTTCAGTTGCTTTTTTGAAAGTCAATCTTACTATGTTTTTTACAGACTCTGTTTTTGTCGGCATTGATCCCACATCTTCCCATCGTTCCTTTACCTTTGCGGCGTTGGATAAGGGGCTGAACCTGCTTGCGCTGGGCGATGGCGAGCTGGATGAAGTCGCCGCTTTTCTGGCGGGGCAGTTTGCGGCATTAGCGGCTATCAATGCGCCCTCTGCGCCCAATCGCGGGCTTGTGCGCGAGAAAAAGAAAGAACTTTTCAAATCGCTCCAGTCGCGCGCCATAGGCTTTCGTTTGGCAGATTTTGAATTGCGCGAACGCGGCATTGCGGTGTCGGGCGCGCCCGGCACGGTGCGCGCCTGCCCAGCGTGGATGCAGGCTGGGTTCACCTTGTATCGCAAACTCGAAAAGATGGGCTTCAAGAAATACCCCGCCGCGAATGAAACTTTTCAACTGATGGAAACGCATCCACATGCGGCGTTTTGTGTTTTGTTAGAAACGCCTCCTTTGTCAAAATCTTCCATCGAAGGAAAGATTCAACGCCAGTTGCTCCTCTATGAAGCAGGCGTGCGCATCAACGACCCGATGGATTTTTTTGAAGAGATCACGCGCCACAAAATGCTCAAAGGCGTCTGGCCCACCGAGTTGCTTTATCAGCCTGAGCAGTTGGATGCCATGATTGCCGCCTACACCGCCTGGCTGGCTTTTTATAAACCTGAGAAAATTTCTACGCTCGGTGACGCGCGTGAAGGACAGATCGTGCTGCCTGCCAGCGCGCTGAAAGAAAAATACTAACCGAATGGTAAAATACCGCCCATGACAAACCCCGAACTTCAAAATAAAGCGATCAACACACTTCGTTTTCTTTCCGCCGACGGCGTGCAAAAAGCCAACTCCGGCCACCCCGGTCTTCCGATGGGAGCCGCGGCAATGGCATTTACCATTTGGACCCGCCATTTGCGGCACAATCCGCGCAACCCCAAGTGGATCGGACGCGACCGTTTCATCCTTTCGGGTGGGCATGGTTCGATGCTTCTGTACTCTCTGCTTCACCTGACCGGGTACGACCTGTCTTTAGACCAATTGCAGAGCTTCCGTCAGTGGGGCAGCCTGACGCCCGGACACCCCGAATACGGCTTGACCCCCGGCGTGGAAGTCACCACCGGTCCGCTTGGGGCTGGCTTTTCGAGCGGAGTGGGCATGGCGATTGCTGTAACGCATCTTGCCGCCATTTTCAACAAACCAGGGCATGAATTGATCGACTCTTACATCTATGCCATCGTCACCGATGGCGATTTGATGGAAGGCGTCGCCGCGGAAGCCGCATCGCTGGCGGGGCATCTCTCACTGGGGCGTCTGATTTATCTTTATGACGATAACAAAATTTCCATTGACGGCTCAACGGACCTTGCCTTCACCGAAGACCGCGCCAAACGTTTTGAAGCCTACGGCTGGCACATTCAACGTGTGGACGATGGCAACGATGTGGAAGCCATTGACGCCGCCATCAAAGCCGCCAAAGCCGACCCGCGCCCGTCGCTGATTTTGTGCCGCACTATTATCGGCTTCGGCGCCCCGAACCGGCAAGGCACGCAGAAGGCGCACGGCGAACCTCTCGGCGATGATGAACTCAACGCTGCCAAAGAAAATCTCGGCTGGGAAAAAGAGCCGCGGTTCTTAATCCCTGACGATGTGCTTGAGTTCTATCGCAACGCCGTGGACCGCGGGCGCGAACTCGAAGCCGATTGGAAGATGCGCCGCGAAGCCTACTCGCGTCTCTTCCCCGAACTTGGCGCGGAATTCAACCGCCGCGTGTTGATGGGCAGATTACCAGAAGGCTGGGAATCTGCTTTACCGACTTTCCCCGCCGACCCGAAAGGCATGGCGACCCGCGCCGCCTCTGGCAAGGTCATCAACGCCCTTGCCGCGAAAATCCCTGAATTGCTCGGCGGTTCTGCCGACCTTGCGCCATCGAACAATACAAAGATAGAC
>JACAEP010000074.1 GCA_013388795.1 Chloroflexota bacterium
CGATCTGTTCGGGGGTAATGTTAAGCGCGGTCTCGCGGGCAATCATCGCCTCAAGAAAGAGGCGCATGCCGTAGGCTTCCACCACATCTTTTTCAGACATTTCGCGCACGCGTACGCCGCGATAGGGGACGCGTTCCGCGATGCCTTTTGCCACCAGCAGGTCCAACGCCTCGCGCACGGGCGTCATGCTGACGCCCATCTGTCCCGCGATGTCTTCCTGCCTCAGCCAGTCGCCGGGCGCGTATCTGCCTGCGATAATCTGCCGATGGAGCGCATCGTAAATTTCTTCTTTAAGAGGTTTGTGGGTGAGTTCTTTTGGGATTGATGCCATGATTGTATATTATATATAATCTGGCGGGATTTCGGAAGCGCCTGATGTCAAAATTTTAAGCCATGACTGCTCAAAAAACGGAGAGTTATCCTCTCGGACTTAAATCCATACCGCCAGAAACGGCGCCCCAGTCAAGGTCAGGGTTGATGCGCGCGAGAGTCGCATGTGTTGGGAACGTCCCTCTGTTTTGAATTGGATTATCAAGTAAAATCTGTTTATCATGCATACTGACATAAATGATCCAGTCCTGGCTGGAACTGTCAGCCATAAAATTCGTTCGGCGATGATCCATGTTATTTTGATTGGGATCTCAATGGGGGTCTTGATATATATTATTGCTGCGGGGGTCGCTTTTCGCGAATGGCTTCCAGCCATGTTGTCAGTGGGCGTTGTCGCGCTGGTGATGACAATCTTGTCCTGGATTTTATTGCAAAAAAATAATTTGGAAATGTCTGCGTTCCTGGTCACGACATTTTTGTTTTTGACGATTTCAGCGGGCGCCTGCCTTTCTGGCGGGTTGTATTCTCCTGTGATTGCAGGGTATTTTATTGTGATACAACTTGGCTGGATTTTTGGCGATATCCGTGGTGGGCGACTGGCGTTGGCGGTTTGTTTGCTGGGTGGGATTGTTTTTTATAACTTGGAATTTTGGGGATTTTCGCTTGAACGGGCGCCATTTACTGGGGAAGCTACGCTTTTTAATTTGTTTTTTTGGGTACTTTTTTCGTTTTTTATTCAATGGTCATCTGCGCGGCTGGTTCAAGAGGCACAGAAACAGGCTCAAGAAAGCGATGAAAAATATCGGGTCTTTCTTGAAAATATTCCCGTTGTTACATATATCAACGATACATCTTCACAGGCATTGACTCAATACATCAGCCCGCAGGTGGAAAAGGTCGTTGGTATGCATCACACAGATTTTGTTTCGAAGCCGGGGTTATGGCTTGAGATTATCCATCCTGAAGATCGCGACCGTGTTAAATTTGAAGTGCAAAATAATTTATCTGATGAGAGTTTTCAGTCGGAATACCGGCTTGTGCGAGAAGACGGTTCCATTATTTGGGTCCGCGATGAAGCGAAGTTAATTCGGGATTTTAGAGGGAAACCCGCCTATCGGCTTGGCGTATGGACGGATATCGCAAAAAGCAAGCGCGATGAACAAGTTCGCGAAGAGACGGTTAGCACTCTGACAACGCGCACTATCCAGTTAATGACCGCCAGCGAGGTTTCTGCAGCGGCTTCCTCGATGCTCGAACTTAATCTTCTCCTACCCAAAGTGGTGGAGTTGATTCGCTCGCGCTTTGATTATTACTATGTCTGCATCTTCCTTGCGGATGCGCGAAATGAGAGGGCGATCCTGAGCGCTGCCACTGGCGAAGTGGGGCAGCGGATGCTCGAGTCCAGGCATTCCCTTCCAATTGGCAGCACTTCCATGATTGGATGGTGTATTGCAAACGACCATGCGCGGATCGCATTGGATGTCGGCAGGGAAGCGGTGCGCTTTAATAACCCGCTTTTGCCGTTGACACGTTCCGAGATCGCTCTCCCTTTGCGCGCGCGCGGGCGGGTGATCGGCGCAATGGGCATTCAGTCTGACAAACCGGCAGCCTTCACCGACTGGGACGTTCAAGCCTTGCAAACCATGGCAGATCAAGTGGCAAACGCCATTCATACTGCGCGCTTGTTCGATGAGCGCTCTCAATTATTAAAAGAGATGGAGGCAAAGAATGCCGAATTGGAGCGTTTCACTTATACCGTCTCGCATGACTTAAAATCCCCTTTGGTCACTATTCGCGGTTATTTGGGTTATCTGCGCAGCGATGCGGAAACCGGTGATATGGCGCGTTTTGACCGGGACCTTGCAAGGATTATAAAGTCCACTGAAACCATGCAGGAACTTTTACAGGATTTGTTGGATTTGTCCCGGGTTGGCAGGACAATTAACCCTTCGGACGATATTGCGCTTGGCGAGTTGGTCGAAGAGACCATTCAACTTATCATCCCGCCTGAAATGCAAAAAAAGATAGTAGTGCAGGTTCTGCATCCGCTTCCGGTCATCCGCGCCGACAAGACGCGTATGATCGAAGTCTTGCAAAATCTTCTTTCGAATGCCATCAAGTTTATGGGAAGGCAGGCGCAGCCCACCATCGTTGTTGGTTGTTGTGGTGTCGATGCGGAAACCGATTTTCCAATCCTGTATGTGCGCGATAATGGGATTGGCATAGCGACCGCTTATCACGAACAGGTTTTTGAGCTTTTCAATCGGCTGAATCCAGAGATCAAAGGCACTGGCATTGGCTTGGCATTGGTCAAGCGTATCATTGAGGTTCATGGCGGCAGGGTATGGGTGGAGTCTGAAGGCGCGAACAAAGGCTGCACCTTCTTTTTTACAGTTCCCCCGGCGCATAATAACGATTCTTGAAAATCGCACTCTTCTTTTCAACATTCAAAAACGCTGGCTGCCTCAAGAAAAAACAAGTGATGCTTTCATTCAATTCCAAAATAACTTTGAGGATGTGACCATTGGAGGCAAAAACATATCTTATCCCGCTGTGCGAGTTGCGCCGCGAGCGGACGGTGATGAACTCACGCTTCATTGCCACGCTCGCGCCTGCTTTTTCCATAGACGAAGCGCGGACCTTCATAAAAAAGATACGCGCAGAGTTTTCTAATGCAAGCCATAACGTACCTGTATACATCATTGGCGGCGGGAATACCGTGATTGAATATTTTTCCGATGATGGCGAGCCAAGCGGGACAGCGGGCAAGCCCGCGCTGACCGTTCTGCGCGGCAGCGGACTTGGTGATGTCGTAATGGTTATCACCCGCTATTTCGGCGGGACCTTGCTGGGGACCGGTGGACTGGTTAAGGCATATACTGAAGCGGCGCAATCGGTGGTCAACGCTGTCGAGCGCGGACGACGCATTCCGGTTCACGTCGCTATGGCCGCCATCCCATATAATTTTCTTGAGCGGTTACGTTTGCTTGTCTCAAAGAATCATGGCGAGGTCATGGGCGAAGATTTTGCTGGAGATGTTACGCTGACTCTTCAATTCCCTGTCACAGAATATGAAGCATTCCAAGCAGACCTACGCGAATTATCTGCCGGAAAAATTCACGCGGAAGTGATCGAAACAAAAGAAGAGATTGTCAGGGTTTAGGCAACGGTTTACAACTTCTTCATAATCTGTTCGCATTTTTATCACCTGAATAATATTGGTCTCCATAAAATAAATTACAGTCATCTGCAATGATGGCTGTATCTTTGTATATTGGAGAGAATATGTCTGCTTCGAATCGCTCAAAATTATTACTGGATATTGGCGCCTTTCTGGCTTTCCTTATCGCCATGGATCCGCGCTTTAGCGGGCTTGCCATTCACGAATGGCTTTCTTTGGCATTGGGCGCTGTGATCATTGTTCATCTGCTCTTGAACTGGGAATGGATTGTAAATGTCACCAAGCGCTTATTTGTCAAAGCAAAAAATGGCGCCCGCGTCAACTATGTTCTCAACTGGCTCCTGTTTATTGACGGCATTCTCATCATGCTTTCGGGTATTCTGATCTCAGAAGCGGCGCTGCCCGCCATGGGAATCACCCTGCCTATGAATTTTGCCTGGCGCAGGCTGCACGATATGTCTGCAAATTTGTTTTTGGTTCTTATGGGTTTGCACCTTTCCATGCACTGGAATTGGATCGTAACCACCCTTAAGCGCCTGTTCTTAAGCGGTGGCCAAAAAACTGCGGCGGCTGCCGTGAAGCAGGAGCTTTAGGATGAATATAATTTTTCGAGTTCTGATCATTTTGGTTGCTGCCTCTATAATTGGCGCTTTGATGTATGCGGCAGTTAATGCTTCTGATTCATCAGGGCTGTCAGCCTTTGAAGAAGGTCGCCCGGATGGTAATGGTAATGGTGATGGTGATGGTGATGGCGATGGGTTTCGTCCAGCGGGTGAGGGGCGGAGAGAGCGCGGCGGCTTTGGTTTCCCCGCCGGAATTATCAAAGCGTTTGTGTTAATGTCAATTGCGGGTGGAATTTATTCAGCCATTGTATGGGCTGGGAAGAAATCTAAACGCGCAGCTACAGCATAGCCGCAAGTAAAAACTCGTGTTCTAAGTAAATCGTCGAATGTTTCTTTACAGATATTGACTGCCGACGGCAGACCATAGACCGCGGTCCGCCATCGGCGGTCGGCTTGGGGTGTTAAATTTCTTTTGGCGTTCTAGTTAAATACAAATACTCACCTGATACAGGCGAGTATTTGTATTCTAATTACACAGCCGGAAGTTCGATGATCATTTGCAAGCCTTTGCCTTTTTCGCTTTCTGCCCAAATGCGCCCGTTGTGCATCTCAACGATTGACTTGGCAATTGCCAGCCCCAACCCCGAACCGCCATCGTGGCGATTGCGAGACTCGTCCACGCGGTAGAAACGGTCAAAGAGTCGCTGGGCTTCTTCAGGCGCGATGCCTTCGCCGCTGTCTTGAACCGATAGTTTGATTCTGTTTTCTGTAAGTTGAGTTTTCAGTCTGACGCTTCCGCCTGCGGGGGTGTGGCGAAGCGCGTTATCCAGAATGTTATTGAGGACTTGCGCAAAACGGTTCGGGTCGAGATTCGCCGTCAGGATACCCGGAGCAGGCTCAAGGTCCAGCGTGATGCGCTTTTGATGGAAGAGAGTCAGATAATGGGCGTGGATATCGCTCATTAGGGCGTTTACATCCACAGGTTGAAATTCCATCGAAAGCTCGCCCGCATCGGCAAGCGATAAGGTCCGCAGGTCATTGACGAGACGTTCGAGACGTTCGGCTTCTTCGCGGATGATTTCGAAGTTTTCGGCGCTGGGTTTGAGGACGCCGTCTTTGACGCCTTCGGCATGACCGAGGATGAGGCTGATGGGTGTGCGGAGTTCATGGGCAATATCGGCGGTCATTTGCTTGCGGAGGTTGAAGGCGCGGGCAAGATCGGCGCTCATTTTATTAAAGGACTGTGCCAGTTCGCCAAGCTCATCTCGCGAGCGGACAGGCACTTGTTGACCGAGGTTGCCGCCTGCCATCTGATGGGCGGCTTTGGTAAGTTCTTGGAGCGGGCGTGAAATACTGCTTGAAAGGAGAATGCCCAGAAATAGCGCAAGGATGAGCGTGGCAATGGCGCTTAAAAAAATAGAGCCATTCAGGCGGTGTAGAAATTCATAATCGAGCGGGCTGCGTTCGGGCGAAACCGGCAGGAGCAGCACCCCAACGGTGTTGCCCTCATATTGAATGGGATACCCTTCTTCGAATTCTTCTTTGCTGCAGGGTTCGCCTACCTTGTACTTTTCACCTGCAACGACAATCCTTCCCTGCGGGTCTGCAATCGAGAACGAGATCGGGCGGGGTCCGTGCCCGCGTGAAAATTCTGCTGCCACCCCATCCCACGATCCGTGCTGGCTGTAATACCGCGCCAGGTCTTCCGCCAGTTCCGATTGGTAACGGTCATCCATAAACCGTTCAAACTCGCGGCTGGCGAGCGCGCGTGTGAAAACCACGATGATGCCTGTGCTGAACACGCTGCTCATCAGGAATGCAAGAATGAGTTTGGTAGAGAGACGCATGGGCGGGGTTTATTGCTTTCTCAATCGATACCCCACACCATATACCGTTTCGATGCGGGTTGGCTTGCGCGGATCTTCTTCCACTTTGGCGCGCAAATTTTTTACATGGGTATCAATGGTGCGTTCATAGCCTTCGTAACGCACTCCTTGAATGACATCGAGCAGATCCAGGCGCGAGAAGACTTTGCCGGGTGAGGTCATCAGGGCGGCCAGCAGATCAAATTCAGAGGGGGTTAGATCGGCAGCACGGTCTGCGATGGTCACTTCGCGGGTTTCGCGGTTGAGCGTAATATCGAGCGCTTTCAAGGTTTGACCTTTGGCTTCGTTCTTCCCGGCGCGGCGCAGCACATTTCGCACGCGCGCCATCAGTTCACGCGGCTTGAAAGGTTTGGTCACATAATCGTCGGCGCCGAGTTCCAGCCCAATGATCTTGTCTTCATCCTCCACCTTTGCCGTCAGCATGATGATGGGCGTGTCGCGTTCTGCCCGATACGCGCGCATGAATTCATAGCCGTTCATTTCCGGCATCATAATGTCGAGCGCCACCAAGTCTGGGTTTTCACGCCCGGCTGTTTCAAGGGCTTCGCGGCCGTTGTAAGCGGTCAACACACAATACCCCTCCTGCTCAAGATAACTTTTCAGGAGCGAGACCATGCGCTTTTCATCGTCCACGATCAGAATGGTTTGCGGCATGTTACGATTATCTCATTAACCCTGTGAAGAAATTATGTGGATTCTAAAACGCCCGCCTCAGTCGGAGACGGGCGCCGGGTGCAGCGTTAGGGCAGTGGGTTACGCCTCCTCTTTTTTCTCTTCGGCTTCTGCCGGGCTGGGAGCCGCGGCTGGCGTGTTGTTGACGTTGACCACGCGCCAGCCGCTATTTTTCAAGAAGGTGAATCCCAGCCAGATCAACCCGCCCAACATTGCAAGACGAATCAGCTCGAACAACGGAGAGAAGGATCCAAACCCGTCATGTCCTCGGTCAAAGCCTTGCATGGGACTGAAGTTTTTCATGCCGCCCTCGAAACCGCGCCCGTGCTGGAACATAAAATGAGTTCCATCTGCAGTCAAGTTTGCGCCTTGCATAATGCCAACGCGGAAGCCCGCAAAACCCACTCCTGTCAGTACTGCCAGCGTTAGTAGAACAGCAAGCGCCCGCCAGATCCATTTTGTGTTTTTCATGTTTACCTCCATTTGTAAACGCGAGTGTATTGTCCCATGGCGGTATTACAAAGCAATGGAGGAATTATGTGAAAGTTGTGGGGAAGGGTGTAAAAAAGCGCGCAACACAACGGGTACGCATATATAAATCTTGTTGTGCCTGTTTTTGAAATTTTTACTTTTCCAGCATCATGCTGGCTTCTTCGTTGAGCCAGCGCCGCCCGTCGCGGGCGAGCAGGTCGTAGCCTTCGGGTGGGCCCCAACTGCCGGGTTTGTACACAGCCAACGGCGGAGTCTGATGCGTTTCCCAGGTCTGGAGGATGGGATCGATCAGCGACCAGGCGGTTTCCACTTCATCGGCGCGGGTGAAGAGAGAGGCGTCGCCTTGCAGGGCATC
>JACAEP010000112.1 GCA_013388795.1 Chloroflexota bacterium
AACTCGGGTTCCAAGAGCATATCCGCTTTGCGGAAGGGGATTTCACCTCGGTTCCATTGCCCAGTGAATCGCTCGATGCGATTTATTCTGTTGAAGCGGTTTGTCACGCCATTGAACCCAAGAAATATTTCAAAGAAGCAAGTCGGCTGCTGCGCAAAGGCGGTAAACTCATCCTCGTGGATGATTACCGGGCGGCGCGTCCATTCAACCAAAGCGAACAAAAATGGTTCGACGCTTATATCAAAGGCTGGTACGTCCCCGGCGTGCGGACCATTGAGCAGGTCATTTCATTTGCAAACAACTACGGACTTCAACTAAAAAAGAACGAAGAACTCACGCCTCATCTACGCCTGCGCAACCTGCCCGATTTTCTAGCCAGCGCCTTGCTCTTCCTCGGTGAAAAACTCCCGATCAAACATGCCATTGTGCCATCCATGCTGGGGAGCATGGCATTGCAACAGTGTTTGTATATGAAAGTGGTGGAATACCGCTTTTTGGTATTTGAAAAGACGACGGCGGACGGCTGACCACAGACCGCATTGTCACCGTCCATCGTCTGCGGTCGGCGGTCCGAACTCCATGAAAACCATCACCTTATTAACCAGCGGCACTCGCGGCGATGTCATCCCTTACATCGCGCTTGGCAAAGGCTTGGCAGCAGCGGGCTATAACGTCCGCATTGTGGCGCCGCGCGGGTTTGCGAATTTATTCGATACGGAAAAAAACAGGAACGAGGCAAGCCCGTTCCCTACGTTTGTGCCATTTGACGGCAACCCCACCGACCTGCTAATCGAGCAAGGCGACTCCACGCCGATGACGCTCGGCACGAATCCCATCCGCTCCATCCAAGCCACGCGCAACTTTTTACAAAAAGCCCGTCCGCTGTATCGCCGCATGCTGCACAGCGCCGCCCAAGCCTGCCACGGCGCAGACCTGCTCATTCACGGCCTGCCCACCATCTGGGGCGCGCACATCGCCGAAGGGCTGGGCATTCCCACCGTCCGCGCCAACTTGCAACCCCTCACCCCCACCCGCGAATTTCCATCCGCACTTTTGCCTTTTCGTTTTTCTTTGGGAATTGGAAACTGGCTCTCGCATTGGGCAGTGACTCAAGCCACCTGGCTTTCGTGGCGCTCTGAGATCAACCACGCGCGTCACGCGGACTTTGGGCTGGGTGCTGCCCATTGGCTTGACCCTTCCCTCCAAGCAGACTCTGCCCAACCTCTCACCCTCAACGCCTTCAGTGAAATTGTCGTCCCTCGCCCAAAAGACTGGAACTCTAAACAACTGATTACTGGCTACTGGAAACTGGTTGCACCAAACTGGGCACCACCCCAAGCGCTCCAACACTTCATTGACTCAGCCCAGAACCCCATCGCCATCGGATTCGGCAGCCCCGGCACGCAGGGATATTTGCCCATGCTCGAAGAAGCCTTGCATCTTGCAAACGCCCAAGCCGTGTTGACTCTCCCAACCCAATGGCACAGCGACGTGAAATCTAAAAACATCTTCCCCATCGAATACGTCCCGCACGATTGGCTGTATCAGCGCGTCAAAGTCGCCATCCACCACGGCGGGGCTGGGACAACGTCCGCGAGTTTGCACGCAGGTATCCCCACCATTACCCTGCCCCTCGCCATTGATCAATTCTTCTGGGGCGAACGAGTGCAAAAACTGGGCGTGGGGTTGTCCATTCCGCAGAGAAAACTCAACGCGCAGAATCTGGCACAAGCAGTCAGCGAAACATTGAATAACAAAGAAATGAACACGAGAGCAAAAGAGATAAGCGGGGCGTTGCATAAAGAAGATGGTATTCAAACCGCAGTAAGCGTAATCCAAAAAAATACTTAACTCCGTCATGGCGAGGGCGATGGTTTTCGCCCGAAGCAATCTCATACTCCTAGTACCCAAACAACTTTAAATTGATGGGTAAAAGCGGCTGAAATTCGCCGCTTTTACCCTACATCTTCATGTTGTTTGGGCGCTAGTCCGAGACTGCTTCGTCGGGCTGCCGCCCTCCTCGCAATGACGGAATCGCAATCCCCAAAGCAAACACCGCAAACATACTCCCCAACCAATACGGCGCAGAGATGGCGATGACATCGAAGGAAATGCCCGCAATGGCGGGACCAAAAATATTGGTCAGCGCCAATAAAGTTTGATTGCCGCCCATCAGCCGACCCTGCTCATTCTCAGGTACTCGCAGCGAGACCAGCGCCGTCAATGATGGGATGCTGACGCCCGTCCCCAACGCAACGACAGCCACAGCGGGGAAGATCATCCATGCGGCAGGGACAAATGCCATGCCTGCTAAACCGATGACCATGAAGAAGAGTCCGGCAGGGATGAGTCTGCTTTCGCCAAAACGTGTTTGCAATTTGGCATATAAAACACCCTGCACGATCACCCCGCACAACCCGACATACAAATAGAAATAACTATTCTGCGCGGGAGTCCAGCCGAAGCGGGCGTTGGAGAAAAGCGGAAAATTCGTCTGCAAGCCAGCGAAGGCGAGGTTGAGCAGGAAGAGCACAATCAGAAAACGTTGAATATTTTTCTGGCGGAAGATGCTCGTGAACTGACCCGCCCATGAAAAGATTTGCGAAAGCGGCTTGCTCTCGCGGCGTTCGGGGGATAAGGATTCGGGGAGGAAAAAGAATCCGAAGGCGGCATTGGCAAAGGTTAAGAAAGAGGCGACGAGCGCCGGGACGCTGAGTCCGTATCTGCTGAGGAGTCCGCCAAGGATGGGACCCGCCATGATGCCCAATCCAAAAGCGAGTTGAGAATAATTGATTCCCTTCGCGCGATTTTCGGCAGTGGTCGTATCGGCAACGTAGGCATGAGCGAGTGTGAGGTTTGAGCCTGTCAGTCCATCAATGAAGACCGCGAGAAAAATGAGGACAAGCGAATTTGCCAAGCCAAGCAAAAGATAGGACGTGCCCGTGCCGAGCAGACAAAGCAGCAAAATGGGTTTGCGCCCCAAGCGGTCGGAGAGCGCGCCGAGGATGGGACCCGAGACGAGTTGGATCGCAGAGTACATCGACATCAATCCGCCCGCGATGGCGGCGCCGCCATCCTGCGCCTGCACAAAGAACGGTAACAGCGGCAGCATGATGCCGTAACCGAGCATGTCTACAAAGACGGAGATGAGGATAAGGAAAAAAGAAGAGGGCAAATGAGGTATGAGTAATGAGTTTTAGAGTGAAGGTTTTAAAGTTTGAAAGTTAGAAGGTTGGAAAGTTGCGCTCATAATAAATGACGTGATGCGTTGAAGGAGGGTGACGATGGGGGCGTATATTCCTTTGAGGTGCATGGGGGTCTCCGGTTTCAGGCGACAAGTTTCAGGTTGAAGGTTTGAAAGTTGGAAGATGGTGTCCATTATAAAAGACCTGACACCTAAATTTTGTCCAAAATAACCGACAAGTCATTACTCGATTAGCTCATTGAAAAACCTTTTTGGACACGGTTTCTCACGGATTTTTCTAAATTTTTCCGTGTTTATCCGTCAAATCCGTATCATCCGTGTACAGGTTTTGAAAGTTAGCGACGAGTTGTAGCCCAATTTGCGCAAAAACAAGGTGACAGGTCTAGGTTGTGATGTTTACTTGCACAATTATTTTTGATACAACTCTCCGCTTTGCGCGGCGGGTTTGTCATTGCTGGAATGGCAGAGGAAGACGCGAAGGGGTCGGGAGGTCATAAGGATGAATGAGGAATGATGAAGGATGAATTACAACTCGACGTCGAGAAACTCGGGGGGGGGTAGAGAAGATGGGGATATTTCGGAATGGATTTAAGACCTGTAAATCCTTGTCTCCACTGACGATGAGCGTTGCATTGCCATTGACAGCGAGTTCAAGAAATTTGTCATCTTTTGGATCACGACATTCTTGTATTTGTTCAGAGATTTCAACCAAAGTTGCTTCTTTGATTAAAAGTGACAGAAATCGCAGTCGATCTTCCTCGTCGATGTAACGGTCAAACGCGGGTCGACTGAGAACACCATACAACTCTTCAATTATATCTAATGACAACAAAATCTCCCCTTCTGCTATTGCTTTGTCTAAAGAATCACGCGCCACCGACTTCTTCATCAGTAGCGCGCTCACGATCACATTTGTATCAAGAACAAATCTCCCCCATTAGCCATTGAGAATGGAATCCAGAATATCGGGGGTCAATCCGCGCGACTGCGCTTTGCGGCTGATTTCGTCCATCAACTCATCAAGAGATACCGATGGCTTTTCAAACTCGCGCAGGCAAAGGCTCATGAGAATTTGCATCTTCTTTTTATCCGCCTGTGGAGCCTGCTCGTAAATTTTGGCGGTTTCGTTGTCTACAGGAATATTTATGACAACCATATTTCACCTCATTAATAATAATTATACCTGACTTACCTTACGGTAAGACCTTCCCCTCCGCCACAAGCTGACGCGCCGCCTCCATATATTCAACCATCACCGTATCTGACTCAATAAACGGCACATGTTCACGGATGAGCGCATACGCGCCGCGTGTCCCTTCGCCCAGGCGTTTCTCTGCACCCATGACCTGCTTGCGGAAGTCCACTCCCTGCGCCGCAGACATCAACTCAATCGCGAGGATTCGCTCCACGTTATCGAGCACGCTTCGCAACTTAAGTGCGGCGGTTGCCCCCATACTGACATGGTCCTCTACGTTGGCGGATGTGGGAATCGTATCCACACTGGCAGGGTGGGCAAAGACTTTGTTTTCGGTTGCCAATGCCGCCGC
>JACAEP010000015.1 GCA_013388795.1 Chloroflexota bacterium
ATCTCGATAAATACTATCAACCCGTCAACGCCAAATGGCGCGAGTTTGTGGATAACCCCGACTACCGTCCCTTCATCAGCCGCGATGTGTACATGCGCGAATCCGTTTCGCAGACGGGCTTTGTCTACCTGACCACTCCATCCGACAAAGCCATCAGCGACATTCGCGGGCTGGCGCACTTCATGTTCGACGGCTTCTTGAAGAATGTCAACGAAGCGCCTGCCATGCCTGCCAACGAACGCGCCGCGCTCGCCGAACGCGACTTGAAAGTCCGCCGAGCGATTGCAGACCGCGACCCTGCCAACGTGGTGGGGGAACAACTCTTCGGCAAGGATATGGCGGATGCGCTGGTGAGAGGCTTATGGGGTGGGGACAGGCTTTCGGAGAGGTTGAAGTAAAAAGGATGACCGCAGACAACAGACCGCCGACCGACTGTCCCCTCTCCCTGTGGGAGAGGGCTAGGGTGAGGGAGAGTCAGCGGTCTTCCGTCAGCGGTCGGCAGTCAAAGGTAAAACCATGATTCGCGCCATTTTCCATGCCGCCGCTCTCCCAAATGCAAACGCGCCGTACAACGCCCTGCATTTGAAGATCTACTACCCCGCTGCGCCGACCAACAGTGACGCGGAGCGGATGAGTGGAGTTATTCCTGCGGACAAGTCCGCTGCGCCGATGCCTGTGGTGATTTTCTTGAACGGCATTAACGTGGGCATGGAGAGTTATCACTGGCTGGCGGTGAAACTGGCGGAAGCAAAAATTGTGACGGTAATGTACACCCATGTGGCAGAGACCTTGCCAGGTGTGATCGGGCTGACGCCTGCGATTGACCTATCGAAGGTCAAGCCCGATACCTACGGAAGCGGCGCGACCTGCCCAGCGGTTCAACCGATTCTTGATTCGCTGAAACAGTTGAATGATGACGAGAAAAGCGCGTTGTATCAGTCCATGGATTTGAATCACGTCATCCTCGGCGGACATTCCGCTGGCGGGACGGTGGCGCTGCAAAACGGTCAATTTTTCGAGCAGGTGAAAGCGGTCTTTTCGTATGCGGGGCACACCATGGCTTCGACCATGTTGGGTTTTGCGCCTGGCACTGTTTTGAAAATTGGAAGCAAACGAACATTGCTCATGCGCGGCGATCGTGACGGCGTGATCGCCGCGAGCCGCGTCCGCTATGAGGCGGAGGGGCAGAGCGCAGACCCAGTGGAGAAAACGTTCGACGAAGCGTGCCAGCCCTCGGCGGGGAGCGAAGCGTATGATGTCCTCTTGCAGGGTGCGAATCATTTTGCCATCGCACATCCGCTGGATGAGACGACGGGCCGCTTCTTCCTCGATATGGAAATGGAACGTGATGGTGAAGAAGTGCGAAAGCAAATTTTAGAGCTTATTGTTGCGTTCATTGAGAAGAAAGAAGTACGTGGAAAGAATGTGGTAATTCGAAAGAAATGACGGCAGACGGCTGCGTTGAATTGCGGTCTGCCGTCGGCGGTCTGCTGTCTTGATGGCAGTCAATCAAACAAGGAGAAGAACCCATGCTAAAAAACTTTTGGTGGCCGTTGGAATTTTCGCACGTTGTAAAAAACAAGCCGATCCGTGTGACCGCGCTGGAGCAGGAGTTCGTCATCTATAGCACGCCCGACGGCGCGGCGCATGTGTTGAGCGACCTGTGCGTGCATCGCGGCGGCGCGCTTTCAGATGGCTGGATGCAAGGCGATTGTATTGTGTGTCCGTACCACGGCTGGGAATACAAAGCCGATGGCGCGTGTGTGAAGATCCCCGCGCACCCCGATCTGCCCGTGCCGAAGAAGGCGCGCGTGGATTCATATCCAACCGTTGAAAAGTATGGATACATTTGGGCGTTCCTTGGCGATCTGCCCGAAGCGGAACGACCTGCATTGCCTGACCTGCCGCACTTCGACAACCCCGATTTCAAAGTGGTGCGCGGCACGTTTGAATGGCCCGTCTATTATGAACGCGCATTGGAAAATAGTCTGGATGCCGCGCACGCTCCGTTCGTGCATGGCGGCGCGTTCGGCAATCGCGATGAACCTGCCATTCCCGATTATGAAACGACCGAACATCATCTCGGCGCGGAGATGGTCGTGACGCTTAAGCCGCAGAGAAAAAACATCCCTGGTTTATGGAAGCGTTTGTATAAGCAGGAAGAAGAACCCAAGGGCGTTCGCACCCGCGCCGCGTTTTGGATGCCGTGCATGACTCTGCTTGAAGTCACCCTGCCGATGGGCTTGATGGTGCTCTTTAACTTCCACCTCCCCGTTGACGAATACAAGACCATCACCAAATGGACGCAACTCCGCACGTTCTTCAAAGGCAACTGGGCAGATGGCGATGCGCTCAAGCGCGTGCTGAAGATCTTCAATCAGGATTATCCGATTGTTTTATCGCAACGCCCCGAATTGCTTCCTTATGACATCGGCGCGGAACTTTCGGTGAAATCCGATGGCATTCAGATCGCCTATCGCAAGATGCGCAAAAAGTATATAGACATGGGTTGGCAGATTGATATTCATCGGATCAAGAAAGAATACGGTCGCCAACACGCGGTGGTCATTCCGTCGCCTGCGCGCAAGGAAGTGCCCGAACTTGCCAAAGCCTGGGTGTTGAATGAAGTGCCGACGGTGGAAGCGAAGGATAGTGGTGATTAGTAATTGGTAATTGACCGCAGACCGCCGACGGCCGACGATTGGTAGTTGCGGTCGGCAGTCGGTCGTCTGCCGTCATTCTGGATTGCAACTTTATTGGAGATTAACTACATGTCCCTGCCTCAACAACTTTCGCTTGGCACGTTAGAGAAGATAAAAACCCGCTTCGGACTCACCGAAATTGGGTCGCCCTACCTGAGCCTTTCCTCTCCGATGAGCCCCGCTCCCGTTGGCTCGCTCCGTTTGTTTCGCGGAGAGGCAGTGCATAAGATGGTCTATATCGGCTTGGTCGTCCCGCCCATCGGTCTGGACTCGCACATGATCTTTGCCTTCACCAAGCCTGAGAGCCACATCCCGCACTTCACGCTGGACTCTGTGATGGCGGGGCCGTACTTCGCCTTCCACTTGGATTTGATTCCCCGCGCAGACTTGGGGGCGAATCTCAAATACATGAACGCCGTGTTCGATAACTTGACTCCCATCTTTGACGAAGCCAAGAAGATCGAAGGCTTGACTGCCGCCCAACTGGGACCGAAGCAATACGCGCTCATGTCTCCGTGGATGCTTGCCTACCGCGCAAACGAATCCGCGTTCGAGCAGATTCAAACGCCCGTGAATGGCTATCTCGATCATTGGTTCAATCTCGTCGAGAACGGCGTGCCTGCGGACTCTGTCCCCTCTGGTGATTTCGCCGCGCGCGACCAACTCAACCGCAACGCCATCTTCGACCCTGAAGTGGACAAGGTTTGGGCGCAGGTGGAACGTTTGGTTGGCGCAGAGACGGGCGCTAAGCTGCGCGAAATTTTGATTAATCAGTATGTAGAGAAATAGACGGCGGACGACCGACCGCTTAACGCAACTGAAAGACGTCCACCGTCTGCGGTCAACATTAAACAGCAGAAACAGGAAAATCACACATGACTCAACCCTCCAACTGGCAAAAGAACATC
>JACAEP010000150.1 GCA_013388795.1 Chloroflexota bacterium
CCTTATGAACCTGCTTTTCCCTACTCTCTCACTTCGCCGTCCACCACATTGCCATCGTGAGCGGGTCCGCCTTCGGGCTGGGGCTGCCCGCTTTGACCTTGCGCGTACATCTGCTGGCTGAGCGCGTGGAAGGTGTTCTGCAACTCTTCCGTGAGTTTCTTGATCTTGTTCACATCGTCGCCTTGGGCAGCTTGCTTCAAGTCATTGACCTTGGCTTCGATGGAAGCCTTCTCAGCAGATGGAACCTTGTCGCCAAGTTCGCGCAGCGCCTTTTCGATTTGATAGGCAAGATTATCCGCATCGTTCTTGACCTGAATTGCTTCGCGGCGTTTCTTATCGACCGCTTCGTTTTGGCGCGCCTCCTGCACCATGCGGTCAATGTCGCTTTTGCTCAGATTGGTCGAGGCGGTGATGGTCACTTTCTGTTCCTTGCCGGTGGCTTTGTCTTTCGCAGTCACATGCAAAATGCCATTCGCGTCAATATCGAAGGTCACTTCGATCTGCGGAACGCCGCGCGGCGCCAGTGGGATGCCGTCGAGGCGGAAACGCCCAAGACTCATATTATCCTGCGCCATTGGGCGTTCGCCTTGCAGCACGTGGATGTCCACAGCGGTCTGATTATCCGCAGCGGTGGAGTACACCTCGGTCTTGCGTACCGGAATGGTGGTGTTGCGTTCGATCATGACGGTCATCACACTGCCCATGGTTTCAACACCGAGGGAGAGCGGGGTTACATCGAGCAGCAAAATATCCTTCACATCACCGCCCAGCACACCGCCTTGAATGGCTGCGCCGATTGCTACAACTTCATCGGGATTGACACCCTTGTTTGGCTCCTTGCCGTTCGTCAACTTGCGCACCAACTCTGCGACCATTGGCATACGGGTCGAACCGCCGACCAACACAACTTCATCAAGTTTGTCAGCAGTCAAGCCGGCATCCTTCAACGCGGCTTCAAACGGTTTGCGGCAGCGCTGGAGCAGGTCTTCAGTCATCTGCTCAAACTTGGCGCGGCTGAGTTTTAGCTGCAAATGCTTTGGTCCGTTAGCGTCGGCAGTGATGTATGGCAGATTGATCTCAGTTTCCATCACGGTCGAGAGTTCGATCTTGGCTTTTTCCGCCGCTTCGCGCAGGCGCTGCAAGGCTTGGCGGTCCTGACGCAGGTCAATGCCCTGGTCCTTCTTGAATTCGTCCGCCGCCCAGTTGGTGATTTTCTGATCCCAGTCGTCGCCACCGAGGTGCGTATCGCCATTGGTGGCTTTCACTTCGATCACACCTTCACCCACTTCAAGGATGGATACGTCAAATGTACCGCCGCCCAGGTCGAAGACGAGAATGGTTTCATTTTTCTTTTTATCCAAGCCATACGCCAGCGCAGAAGCCGTCGGCTCGTTGATGATGCGCAGCACTTCCAACCCTGCGATCTTGCCCGCATCTTTGGTGGCTTGACGCTGGCTGTCGTTGAAATACGCTGGGACGGTGATGACCGCCTGCGTAACCGGCTCACCGAGATACGCCTCTGCATCCGCCTTGAGTTTGCTCAGCACCATGGCGCTGATTTCCTGCGGTGAGTATTCCTTGCCATTGACCGGAATCTTAACCCGCACGTCACCGCTGGGTCCTTGAATGACTTGATACGGAACCATGCTGCGCTCGGACGCCGTCTCTTCATAATGGCGGCCGATAAAGCGTTTGATCGAGTAGATGGTGTTGTCGGGGTTGACGACAGCCTGCCGCTTGGCGGTCTGCCCGACCATGCGCTCGCCGTTCTTGTTGAACGCCACCACCGACGGGCATAACCGCCCGCCTTCCGCAGTGGTGATGACTGTGGGAGAGCCGCCTTCCATGACGGAGACGACGCTGTTGGTCGTGCCGAGGTCAATTCCTATGATTTTGCCCATGAGAAATCTCCTTCATAAGTCTTTTCAATGTCCCCATGTTAAGCGATGTGTGCAAGAATTCTGTTAACAATACATAGGTTTTGAATAAAAAGAAAAAGGCAGCAATCCTCAGCCGCCTTTCTGTTATTCCAGGCTTACCCGAACCCACTCAAATATTGCCGACATGGGTATCTCTGCAAACGAAGAAGCGCTAATGCCAATCCTGCCTTCCGCCAGCCCATAGTTGGTCACCTCCACCCGGCGGATCATGACGCCGTTCACAAAGAGCTGCAAAAAGTTATCCTGACAGAACAGACCGATCTCATTGTTCGATGCGCCCGCCAATTGATTGCTTTTGTCGTTGAGGATGGGAATGTATTTGGCGACACCCGGCGAAAGCCACTGACCCAGCAGCAAACTATACGTCCCATTATTGGAAGTGTTAAATTCATACCAGCCACCCTCCGAGTAGCGGCAAAGCAAACCAACAGACCCGCCAGGGTTGAGCGCGGTCTGCGCGCGGACGAATACGTTTTCATACGAATTCACATTGTGAACCCCCACCAGCCACGTATCGGGCGAAGAGATGTCAATGCGTAACGCGCCGTTTTCGAACGAAGGGGTTGGAGGCGCCGCTCCGCCTGCCTGTGTGAACTCCCAATACGAGGATGACGTATCGAACTCGTCTGTGAAGTAGAGGGGCGGCGGCTCTGGCGTGGGGACGGCTGTTTCGGTGGGCGCCAAGCTTGGGGTTACGCTGACAGTTTCCGGCGTGGGAAGAGGCGCTTGCGTGGGGGCAGGTTTAACCTCTGGCGTGGAAGCGGGCAGGCTGCAGGCAGAGGTCAGGAGGAGAATTAATCCAATAAATTTTTTTTTGTTCATAAAGTTAATCGCAGTTGGGAACTCCGAGAAAGCAAGGCATTTGATCTGAGATGGCTCCAAACCACATAGCGGCGAGCATGAATAAAACGATGAGGCGCACGAACAGGCTGAATAGATGATCGAATAATTTTCCTCCGGCGCGCAGGGAATGGAGGATGGGGTGGAGGGTCGCAAAGAACAAGGTTGAGGACAGCCACAAAACGCCAAACAAGCGGGTGGGAAAGCCCGGGTTGGCTTTCTGGTTCACGATTTCAAGGATGGCGAAGGGCAGGGTGATTAAGAACCCGAATAGCGCCGGCGCGCGCAAGTTGGGTAGGCAGATGGACATGGCTCGGATTATACCCGCGGGTAAGATGGAAAACGAAACCGTTCGGTGTGAACCGAACGGTGTGTGGAGATGGCGGGAATTGAACCCGCGTCCGAAAGATTCGACCCTCGGAACTCTACGAGCGTAGCCTGCCGATTTTCGTCATTACAGGCATCCCGGCAAGCGGGTAAGCCTGTAACCATCCGCTAGTCTTGGGCGTGTTTAGCGGAGTCACACGCAGCGCCCCACCATTGTCTCGCCCGATCCGTCACCGGGTGGAGAGCGGGGACGGCAGACGCAGCATCATCAAAGGATGCTGACTGTTATGCTTTCGCCTTAGGCGGCGAGGGGCATAGCAGCGTAAGTGCGGTTGTTGGCACTTAAAGGTTGCACTGATTTTACGAGGTCGGTGCGCGCTCGGCTCGCATTCCGGGACCAGCCTCTCCCGTCGAAGCCTGTCATCCCCAAAAAGACTCCCGCTACGGGTGTCCCATTGCTGATTTCATTATAGCACGACCTCACCGTGAAAGTTGGAGACTTGTCCGTTATAATTGATACAAGGGCTGTATTCCATTTTAGGGCAGTGTTTAACCATGCGAAACACCCTGCGATGAGGTATGAATGGCTGAGAAAATCTTGGTAGTGGATGATGATGTAGATACCCTGAGGCTGGTTGGGTTAATGCTCCAACGGCAGGGGTATCAGGTCAGTGCGGCTTCAAACGGCTCACAGGGCTTGGCAAAAGCGTTCGAAGAGCGCCCAGACTTGATCTTGCTCGACGTGATGATGCCGGATATGGACGGCTTTGAAGTGACCCGCCGCCTGAGGAAGAACCCTGCCACGTCTTCGATTCCGATTCTTATGTTCACTGCCAAAAATCAATTGGATGACAAAGTAACCGGCTTTGAGGTTGGGGCAGATGATTACCTGACGAAGCCTACGCATCCCACCGAACTTCAATCGCATGTCAAGGCTCTCTTGGCGCGCTCAAGCGCGGCGGCTAAAAAACCGGAAGATATCAAGACTGCTTTAACAGAGAAGCATGGCTATGTGATTGGCGCGCTCTCTGTGCGCGGCGGGTTGGGCGTTTCAACGGTTGCCATGAATCTGGCGGCGGCTCTATACACGCGCACTCAGGAAGGCGTCATCCTTGCCGAGTTGACGCCCGGGCAGGGCATGATCGGCATGGATTTGGGGCTGCCCTCCCAAAGAGGGCTGTCTGACATTCTGCGTGGAACAGTGGTAGAGGTGACGCGCGAAAAGGTTGAGTCGTCTCTGGCGGCGCATGGTTCTGGCATAAAAATTCTTGCCGCTTCGGACAACCCGCGTGATGTGGATCTTTCTTCTCGTGTGGAGAACTACGAGGCGCTTGTTGCGCGTTTGGCTTCTTTGGCGCGCTTCATTATTTTGGACCTTGGGTCGGGTCTCTCCTCTACGGTTCAAAAAACCCTTGCCCTTTGCAATGAACGAATTGTCGTCATGGAAGGACTGCAAAATTCCATTCATCATACCCGGCTGCTGCTCGAAGAGCTCTCCAGCCTGAAGATCGACATGCAAACCGTAACGGTGTTGCTAAACAATCGTCAACGTACAGAGGCGCAGATTCCCTGGGCGCAGGTGCAGGAGAAATTGGGACATTCCATCACCACAACGCTAACCCCCATGCCGGAATTATTATTGCAGGCACAGCGCTTGCATACGCCGGCAGTTGTTGCCCAACCTGCAAATATGAATTCTCAGCAGTTTCTAAAAATGGCGGATGCCATCTTGGAACGTGAAAAAGCAAAATGAGTCAGATTTCTCCTCAGACTCAGACAGGCATCGAATTTGCCGCGGAGTTGCTCCGCCAATCCCGGCACGCTGTCGCTCTGACTGGGGCAGGCATCTCCACGCCGTCAGGGATACCCGATTTTCGTTCATCAGGGACGGGTCTCTGGTCGCGGGATGAACCGATGGAAGTGGCTTCGTTGAGCGCCTTTCGGATGAATCCGAGCCAATTCTTTGAGTGGTTTCGTCCGCTGGCGCGTCAGATGTTTGAAGCCAAACCCAACCCGGCTCACATGGCGCTGGCAGAGTTGGAGTCGCAAAATTACATCAAATCGGTCATCACGCAGAACATTGATGTTCTTCATCAGAAATCTGGTTCCAAATCTGTCATAGAAATGCATGGTACCATGCAAACGCTAACCTGCACCCAGTGTTATCATCAAGTGCGGGCAGAGTTGTATATTGAAACGTTCGTTGCGACGGGTGTAATTCCGCGCTGCCCCAAGTGCGCCCAAGTCCTTAAGCCAGACGTGATTTTATTCGGAGAGCAGTTGCCCCAGGCAGCATGGTCCGCTGCGCAGCGCGAGGCGCGAAAATGTGATTTGATGCTGGTAGTAGGTTCCTCGTTGGAAGTCCTGCCTGTGGCTGGGCTGCCCATGCAAGCCCTGGATCGCGGGGCGCACTTGATCATTATCAACAATGTACCGACGTACTTGAACGTCCGCGCGGATGTAGTCCTGCTGGAAGACGCTGCGGCAACCCTGCCGGCAATTACAGAGAGAGTTCTCAATGGCTGAAATCAAAACCGAACGACTGGACAGTTACCGCCGCCTCATTGACATTTCGCGCGATCTCGCCTCTACGCTGGACTTGGATATTCTGCTCTCACGCATTGTGCATGCTGCGGCTGAGATCAGCGGCGCGGAAGCGGCTTCGATCCTTCTTTATGATGACGCGTCCCGTCAGTTGTATTTTCAAGTTTCCACCAACATGGATGAATCCACGCGGCGGGGCATCACCGTTCCGTTGGACGGTTCCATCGCCGGTTGGATCGTCACCAACCGCAAGCCGGTTCGAATCACCAATGCCCATGAAGATACCCGTTTTTATTCCAATGTGGAGGCGATCACGGGGTTATCCACCCAATCTCTGCTCGGCATCCCGCTCATTACAAAAAACAAGATCGTGGGCGTGCTGGAAGCGCTGAACAAACATCGCGGCAAGTTTACGGAAATGGACGAGTCGCTGTTGTTGGTGTTGGGGGCGCAGGCGGCGGTTGCGATAGAGAACACGCGGCTCTTCCAACAGTCCGACTTGATCTCTGAATTTGTGCATGAACTTCGAACGCCGCTTTCATCGCTCAGTACGGCAACCTATCTGTTGCTGCGACCGGAAATGTCGCAGGACCAGCGTGACCAGATCATTCAAAATATTCATAACGAAACCATGCGCCTTAATGCATTGGCGTCCTCCTTTCTCGACCTGGCGCGGCTTGAATCAGGGCGTGTGCAATATCGCAAGACCATCTTCAGCCTGGCAGATTTGATGTATGAATGCAAAGATATCATGTCCACCAAAGCGGTTGAAGATAATATTCACCTGCGAGTTGAATCGCCAGAGGGATTGCCCCTGGTAGAGGCTGACCGAGACAAGATCAAGCAGGTGTTTCTGAACCTGCTTAGTAATGCCATCAAATACAACCGCCCCAACGGGAGCGTCCTGCTGCGCGCCGAAGTGCAGGAGAATAATGTCATGGTCTTAATTCAAGATACAGGCATTGGCATCCCAGACGAGGCGCTTCCGCACCTTTTTCAGAAATTCTATCGCGTCCGCGAACATGAAACGCGCGCTTCCGGCACCGGGTTGGGACTTGCCATTTGCAAACAGATCGTACAGGGGCATGGCGGACGTATCGAGATAAAAAGCAAAATGGGCGTGGGGACGGTTTTCATGATCCATCTGCCGCGTACGACCAAGACCATTCCGCGTGAGATTGCCCCCGAGCCCGCGCTTAAAAAGGGAAAGAAATAGACCGCCAACAACTGGGAAAGAAGTACGGTTTGACTTTTTCGTTTGAAGATTGTAAACTTGGCACGCAATAAGAAATTATCTGGAGGAAGCACATGGCACAGTTTCAATTTGTTATGCGATCAGGACCCACCCCAGGCGTCACCTTTCCGCTTGAAGGCGAACAGCTCACCATTGGGCGCGATTCCACAAACGGCGTTGCAATCAATGATGCGGAAGTTTCCCGCAAGCATGCGCGCCTGATGTTTCAAGGCGGGAAATTTGTTCTCGAAGACCTTGGTTCCACCAACGGCACATTTGTGAACGGACAGCGCCTGGCCGGCCCGGTGGTGCTCAAACCGGGCGATGTCGTCTCCTTGGGCGAGCAGATCGTCCTCATGTATGATGCGATTGCAGCAGACCCTGGAGCAACGGTCGCCGTTTCCCGCAAAGCGGCCCAACAGATGGCCCAGGCTCCTGCGTATTCCGCGCCTGCGCCTTCGTATTCTCCTCCGCCAGCTGCCCATGCCTCCGCTCCTGCGGCTCCAAAGAAAACCAACATGCTGCCGATTTTTATTGGTATTGGGGCGCTGCTCCTTATTTGTGCTTGCGCCGGGTTCTTCTGGTGGGTGGATGCCACCTACCGTTGGTGCGTGCTCTTCCCCTTTATCTCCGGCTGTTAATGCGACCATGTCCTTCAACCCCGCGAACATCAAAGTCGCGGGGTGTTTTTATTTCATTGTAAAATCCCGCTTCTTTGATAGAATCAACCAAAAGCCTGTCAGGACGCACCGTATGGAACAGACACCCAATTCACCCTCTCCCAAATGGGGGACAAACACAAAACTGGTGATCGCCCTCACCATTGTCACCATCACTGGCGCGTTGGTGGTTAAGTTCCAATTTATCATTACACCGCTTGTGCTGGCTTTCATGCTTTCCTTTTTATTTCATCCCATTGCAGATTTTTTCCAACGCAGGCTGCGATTCTCGTGGGGGGTGGCTGTTTCAGTAATCTACCTCCTGGTCTTCCTCCTGTTGATTGGGCTCTTGGCCCTGGGCGGGGTTGGGCTGGTTCAACAAATCCAAAGCCTGATCACCATTGTTGAAGATGCCATCCAAACCCTGCCAGAGTTAATCGAACAGGCTGGCGGGCAGATATATCAATTCGGTCCATTTCGGTTTGACTTCAGCCAACTCGATCTGAACGAACTCAGCAGTCAAATATTGGGCATAATACAACCGCTTCTAAGCCAGACCGGCTCCTTGCTTGGAACAGTCGCCGGAGGGGCCGCCAATTTCTTCGGCTGGACCGTGATCGTCCTGCTGGTCTCTTACTTCATGCTTGCCGAAAGCCGCGGATTGCGTGACCAGATCATCAATGTGGACATCCCCGGATACAGCCAAGACTTTGCCCGCCTCAGTCGCGAACTCGGACGCATATGGAACGCCTTCCTGCGCGGTCAGATCATTATCTTTACGCTCACAGTCTTTATCTATGAAATAATATTAAGCACACTGGGCGTCAGCTATGCCCTTGGCATTGCCATCCTCGCCGGGCTGGCGCGTTTTGTCCCCTACATCGGCCCGGCCGTCAACTGGGCAGTGCTGGTGTTAGTTGCCTATTTTCAAACCTACACCATCTTTGGGCTTTCAGATCTGTACTACACCCTGCTGGTGTTGCTCATTGCGCTCATCATTGACCAAATCTTCGACAACATTGTTTCACCCCGCATTCTTTCGAGCGCTCTCAAAGTACACCCCGCGGCTGTGCTGATTGCCGCCATCATCGCCGCCAATCTCTTTGGCATTCTAGGAGTGGTTCTGGCCGCTCCCATTCTTGCTACAGTGACCTTGCTTTGGAATTACATCATACGAAAAATGTTCGACCTGGATCCCTTTCCTGAAAAAGAGGCGACCCAGCCGCCGCCTCCCCCTGGTTCCCGTCTTGTGGTGACCATTCGACGCTTCTTGCGGAACTGGAAACTGTTTGCCAAAAAATAAGCCTTTTCTCTACGCCAGGCTTTTCGAATTCACCCACAGGAGAACTCATGAGCAACACACAAGACCCTCGCACCGAAACCCTCGCCGAAACCGAAAACTATATGGCCTGGCGGGCAGACGAACCCGATGGCGAAACCACCTACTACCTGCAATTGGGGCGCGCAACCGTCAACTTCTTTATGGAGGAATGGGATGAATTGCTCGCCTCCATCCCGGAGCTCACCAGAGCCATTCCCAATGACGATGGTATGTATGCCGTCTCCTTTGACAACGTCGACATTTGGATGGACGATGAGGATTGGTCCGAATTCCTTCAACTTCTGCGCGATCTTGCAAAATAACCCATCCGGCGCTCATCACGCTGCAAAGTGACGGCCGCCTTTTACCCGCGCATGCCCCAGTCTCGCTTCACGATTTTCCGGCGAATCCTTGTCGGCCTTGTCGCAAGCCTTGTCATCTCGTTCACGCGGGTCGGCGCTTTCTTCGATCTTTCCTCCCGTTCGGTTATGGATGGGTCGTTTATCACACTTGTCCCTGCTCTTGCCGTTTTTGTTTGTCTGCTGGCAATTTCTCCGACTCTCGAAACAACCTTCGCACATGCTTCTCCCCAAACCCGTTGGCTGATCTTCCTCTACCCCCTCTTTTCCACCCTTTTTCTTATTCCTGCAACTCATTACTCATTCCTGCCGCTCCTGTTCATCCTTTTCATTCTCATCGTTACTCCTGCAGCGCCATTCATCCAAAAATGTATTGAGGCGGGAGGAATTCTCCGCGCCGCCGGCGCCTGGCTGTTCTCGTTTATCTTTAGCGCCGTCCTGATCAGTTTTTTGGACGCCTTCTATTCCAACCCAATTGAAGTGATCTTGCTGACTTTGTTCTTGCAGGGAACACTCAGCATCGGCGGATATTTTCTCATGGGCAGAATTCGGCGCGTGACTGGCAAACGTTTTTCTGATGCGCTCGTTCACGCTAGTTTGTTCCTGCTCCTGACCATCTTTATCGCCTGGCTGTTCCATGCAAATCGGCGCGTATCGCTTTTTCCTGCAAGTTATTTCTTAATCGAAGAATCTACCCGTGAAATATTTTTGTTCACCAGCCTGGCCGCTTTGCCATGGCAGATATGGCTCCATCTTCAGTTGAAGTTCAGCGGGCTTTATAACCGGCTTAAGCATACAAAAACCTATGCCTATATCAGTCAAAACCTTGCCGGGCTCTCGCTTGCGTTTGGTTTCTTTGTACTATATCTGTTGTTCGCTTCTGTGCTCAACGATCCGCGCTTTGACGTGGACGACATCTACTTCGACGCTGACCACTTCAATTATCGCGTCCGCCTCACTACCGACACCTGGCAGGATTATTACTGGCGTTCCGTCCATCCGTTCATGATCCTGCTTTTCCGCCCGCCTGTAGATCTGATCTCTGTATTCCTAAAAGGAGACAAACTTTGGAGCGCCTATGTGTTCGCGGCAGTGGGCGGCGCTGCATGTGTGTACCTTGCATGGATGTTCATCAAACATGCGAGCGGTAACTCGGTCTATGCCTCGCTCATCGCCGCCTTGTTGGGATGTAGCGCCTCCCACCTGATCTTTGGATCGCTGCTCGAATCCTATATATTTCTTGCCGCGAGTTTGCTCCTGTTTTACGTTCTCCTGATCAAAGACCGCCCGCTGCCAGCGCTCATGGGCGCCAGTCTGGCGACGATTGGCATTACCTATACCAACTTCGCCCAGAATGTGATTGCATTGTTCACGGTCAGGCCGAATATCAAGCAAATGTTCCGCTTTGGGGTAACGGTGATCGTTTTTCTTGTCCTGCTCACCTTGCTGAACAACCTGCTCTACCCAGATGCTCACCCCTTCTTCTTCGTGCCGTCCACTCTGCTGGCAGAACGGCAAAATCTATTCCCTCTTAATGGGCTTCGCATTCAGGCGCTCATACGCGCTTTCTTCTTTCAAAACGTGATCGCGCCCGCGCCGATCTTCTATGACAAGGACATCCCCTTTATTCAATTTCGCTTTTTCAAGCCGGAGATCGACGAGTTAAGCCAGTATGAGTTACCAATTCAAAGTTTTACTGCATGGGTGTGGCTTGGGTTTCTTCTCTTTGCAGGAGCGCTGTTCGTGCTGAACCTCAAAAAGAATCCACACTTGCGTCTATCCATTGCATTGGCGGGTTGTTTAGCATTTAACACCCTGCTGCACCTTCGCTATGGAAAAGAATTCTTTCTCTATTCCGCAAACTGGACCTATGCCCTGGTCTTATTTGTGGGTTTGGCTTGGCAACCTTTGGCGGATCGGAGATGGTTTCAATGGTTGTTGGTTTTACTTCTTTTGCTGGTGGCTTGGAATAATTCAATCTTGATCAAAACGATCTTAAGTGTACTGAGGGCTCAAGTTTAAGAATCAAGTCACGCCTGCGGGCGCGACTTGATTCTTTATAGATATCCACTTATGTGAATCGCCCGCGGATCTCTCCCAAAGGCAAGGCGCTTTGCCCAGGCGCTGGGGAAAGTTCGCAAGGCGCGTGAATCCATCGTCACAGGTTTGCTGATTCGCCAGCCAGCCGCCGCAAGACTCTCGCGGATACGCTCCGAGCCGTCTTCAAGAGTCCAGCCTTGCTCGGATAATGCGCCGCCGTTCAAGCGCACATCCAGCGAAGCCTTCGGACTCAAAACAGATTCAAGTCCGCGCATGAGAGATGGATCATTCATCAGCAAACTTTCGAGCAGGCTTCCCCACGGAAAGTTGATGGTGATGTGGGAAACCCGTCCATGCAATTCATGCGGCAGGTTTTGCGCGCTGGCAATGATGTAAAGCAGGTTCGGCAGGCTGGCGCGCGAATGTTCGCGCAGATTCTCGCGGCACGAATCCACGCCGATGACGAAGTGGCTGGGAAAACTCTCCGCGTGGCACAAGGCAAATTTGCCGTCGCCCGTTCCCAGGTCCAGCATGAGGCGGTTGTAGTTTGCGAGCCGCGCATAAAAATCAGTCAAATCCAAATCAAGGGACATTCTGCCCCGAATCGTTTCCATTTGAAACCTCCAATGTGTCGAATTGTTGAAGAGCGACACATTGGAGTGGGCGGGGCGCGGGCGCGTTTAAATGCAAAAAGACGGTCGCGTCGTCAGGCGCCGTCGAGATCGTCGGGCGTAGGTTTTTTACGAATTAAGGGGAGTAAGACTTAGCAGGGCGGACGGGTTGTGTTCATGAAAAGATTGTAGCATTTGTTATTTCATGGATGCATTAAAAGAAAATAGGAATCTCCCTACCGTTGGTCGTTTTATTAAGGTTCATTCCCTTGCATTGCGCCCGCTTCTCCATACAATAAGTGAAATTTGTAACTACCGTGTACCTTACATTCGTATCCTGTCGCAATTGATTGCCGTCCCTATTCACCCGCAGGAGGTGCGCATGAACATTCACGGCAAGACCACTCCTGAATTCGAGGAGATTCTCACACCCGCAGCGCTTGCCTTTGTCGAACAATTGGAACGAGAGTTCGGCGCCCGCAGGCGCGAGTTGTTACAAAAGCGAGTTGAACGTCAGCAGATGTTCGACGCTGGAGTCTCGCCGGGATTCCTCGACGAGACCGCGCACATCCGCGCCGGTGAGTGGAAGGTCGGCTCGATACCAGACGACCTGCAAGACCGCCGCGTTGAGATCACGGGTCCGCCAGAGCGCAAGATGGCGATCAACGCGCTCAATTCAGGGGCGAAAGTTTTCATGGCAGATTTCGAGGACGCCAATGCGCCAACCTGGGAAAATCTCATCCAGGGTCACCTCAACCTGCGCGACGCCATCGAGCGTAAAATTTCCCTGACCACATCCGAAAAAACCTATACGCTGAATGAAAATCCCGCGACCTTGTTTGTGCGTCCGCGCGGCTGGCATTTGGATGAAAAACACATCACGCTGGATGGAAACCCCATCTCCGCCTCTCTCTTCGACTTTGGCTTGTTCCTGTTTCTGAATGCGAATCGCCTCCGAAAGCGCGGCACGGGGCCATATTTCTACCTGCCCAAATTGGAGAGTCACCTCGAAGCGCGTTTATGGAATGACGTCTTCAACTTCGCGCAGGATACGCTCAACATTCCACGCGGAACCATCAAAGTGACCGTGCTGATCGAAACCATCCTCGCCGCTTTCGAGATGGATGAAATTCTGTACGAACTGCGCGAGCATATCGTGGCGCTCAACGCCGGTCGCTGGGACTACATCTTCAGCGCCATCAAAAAATTCAGCAACCGCCCCGACTTTCTCCTGCCCGACCGCGCCCAGGTGACCATGACCGTTCCCTTCATGCGGGCCTATACCGAATTGCTGGTGAAGACCTGTCACAAACGCGGGGCGCACGCCATCGGCGGCATGGCGGCATTTATTCCCAACCGCAAAGATAAAGAAGTGAACGACCTCGCGCTTGCCAAAGTCCGCGAGGATAAACTGCGCGAATCGAACGACGGATTCGACGGCACCTGGGTTGCCCACCCCGACCTGGTGCCTGTGGCGAAGGAAGTCTTCGATGGCATATTGAAAGACAAGCCGCACCAAAAAGAAAAGCTGCGAGCCGAAGTGAACACCACTGCCGCAGACCTGGTCAACTTCACCATCCCCAACGGGCAGATCACCGAAGCCGGTATGCGCCTGAACATCAACGTCGCCCTGCAATATATGGAAGCCTGGCTGCGCGGTTCGGGAGCAGTCGCCATCCATAATTTAATGGAAGACGCCGCCACCGCCGAGATCTGCCGCGCCCAACTCTGGCAGTGGATTCATCACCCCACCGCCGCCCTCGCAGACGGACGAAAAGTGTCCATAGACTTGTACCGCCAGTTTTTGGCGGACGAGATCGAAAAAATCAAAGCCCAATTCGGGGCAGAGACATACGCAAACAGCCGCATGGAAGACGCGATCAGCCTGTTCGACGGACTGGTCACCGCCGACAGGTTCTCCGAATTCCTGACGCTGCCCGCGTATGAAAAATTAGACTGAATCACCGAGGAGAAAAAAATCATGTTTCACAAATACCAACCCAAATCCGTCGAAGAGTTGAAGAAAGAATGGGCAGAAGATCCCCGCTGGCAGGGTGTGCATCGTCCCTACAGCGCCGAAGAAGTGGACAGCCTGCGCGGAACCTTCCAGCATGACCACACGCTGGCGCGCATGGGAGCCGAGCGCCTCTGGCAATTATTGAACACGGAAAAATACATCCGCGCCCTGGGCGCGCTCACCGGCAACCAGGCAGTCGAAATGGTGCAGGCAGGCTTGAAAGCCATTTACCTCAGCGGCTGGCAGGTGGCAGGCGACGCCAACGACGCCCTCACCATGTACCCCGACCAGAGCCTGTATCCTGTTACCAGTGTGCCGACCGTGTTGAAGAAGATCAACAACGCCCTCATCCGCGCCGACCAGATTCAGCACATGGAAAAACGCGATGGCGAAGTGCAATACTTTGCGCCCATCGTGGCAGATGCCGAGGCAGGCTTCGGTGGTCCGCTCAACACCTTTGAGCTGGTCAAAGCCATGATCGAAGCCGGAGCCGCAGGCATCCACCTCGAAGACCAGTTATCGTCGTTGAAGAAGTGCGGTCACATGGGCGGAAAAGTCCTTGTGCCGGTGCATGATTTCATTCAGAAATTGATCGCTGCCCGCCTCGCCGCCGACGTGATGGGGGTTCCCACCCTTTTCATTGGCCGCACCGACGCCTTATCTGCCACGCTCATCCGCGGCGACATTGACCGTGTGGATCATGAGCACCTCACCGGAGAACGCACCTCAGATGGGTTCCTGGTTGTCAACAATGGGCTTGAATATGCAGTGGCGCGCGCGCTTGAATTCGCTCCATACGTTGACCTCATCTGGTGCGAAACCTCCACCCCCGATCTGGGTGAAGCGCGTGAGTTTGCCCAAGCCATCCATGCCAAATACCCCGGCAAGATGCTTGCCTATAACTGCTCGCCCTCCTTCAACTGGAAGCGCAAACTGGACGACAAACAGATCGCCGAGTTTCAAGATCAACTGGGCGAAGCGGGTTATAAATTCCAGTTCATCACTTTGGCGGGTTTCCACACCCTCAATGCCAGCATGTTCGACCTGGCGCACGGCTATGCCCGCAACGGGATGAGCGCTTTCGTCAAGGTGCAGGAACGCGAGTTTGAAATGGAAAAGACCATGGGCTTCCGCGCGGTTAAGCATCAGGCGTTCGTGGGCGCGGGCTACTTCGACGCGGTGCAGACCACTGTCAATGGCGGCGAGATTTCCACCGGCGCGATCAAAGGCTCCACCGA
>JACAEP010000022.1 GCA_013388795.1 Chloroflexota bacterium
GGTTCGCCCGTCGCGCCGGGTTCCTTGGTGCGGTCTAACACGGCGATGGATTTGACGCTCTTGGGCAGCGCCTTGATGAAATGCTCCACCGAGAACGGGCGGTACAAGCGGACTTGCAACACGCCCACTTTTTCGCCCTTCTTGGCAAGGTAATTGGCAGTCTCTTCAACAACTTCGCCGCCGGAGCCCATGATGATAATGACGCGTTCGGCATTCGGGTCGCCGGAGTAATCGAACAAGTTGTAGTGGCGCCCGGTGATTTTGGCGAACTTGTCCATCATTTCTTGCGCAATGGCAGGGACAGCCGCATAGTAGGGGTTCGCCGCTTCGCGCATTTGGAAGTAGACATCGGGATTCTGGGCGGTGCCGCGCAGGGTGGGCCGCTCTGGGCTGAGTCCGCGGGCTCGATGGGCTCGAATCAGGTCGTCGTCGAGCATGAGGCGCAGTTCTTCATCCGATAATTGGATGATTTTGTTCACTTCGTGGGAGGTTCTAAATCCATCAAAGAAATGAAGGAAGGGTACGCGCGCTTTGAGGGTGGCGGCTTGGGCAATGGCGGCAAAGTCTTGAGCTTCTTGCACCGAGCCGGAGGAGAGCATTGCCCAACCTGTTTGGCGGACAGCCATCACATCTTGATGGTCGCCATAGATCGAGAGGGCGTGGGCGGCGATGGCGCGCGCGGCGACATGGAAGACGGCGCTGGTGAGTTCGCCCGCGATCTTGTACATGTTTGGGATCATCAGCAGCAAGCCTTGAGAGGCGGTGAAGGTGGTGGTGAGCGCGCCGGTTTGGAGCGCGCCATGAACGGCGCCCGCCGCGCCGCCTTCCGACTGCATTTCGACCACAAGCGGAACGGTTCCCCAAATGTTTTTCTTGCCTTTGGCAGACCATTCGTCTGAGAATTCGCCCATTCCGGAAGATGGGGTGATCGGGTAGATGGCGATCACTTCATTTGTGCGGTGAGCAACAGAGGCTGTCGCTTCGTTTCCGTCGATCATGATGATGTTCTTTTCCATTATTGGCTCCTGTAAAAAGGCAGTCGCGCCTTGTGTTTTCTCAGAGAGTGTCTGAAACCTGCTGCGGAAGCGGCCTTCTGGAACGTCGCCCCTGCGCTAGCGAGCGCGGAATACGCGCCGCAGTTGACGAAAACCGACTTTTCAGACACTTTCTCAGTGGTCAAGTGTATTCCTGCGGGATGAATTACGTTAGTTATATATGACATATATCCCCCCGCGGGATGTCATATATTGGATAGGATTGGTGGAAATAAAAACACCCCGATGGTTTCGAGGTGTTTTGATGGATTTTGATTGCTCTTGTAGGTCAGGCTTTTCGCCTGGTAAGTTTTATTGGATAATTTTGCAAATGGCGGGTTGCAAACCCGCCCTATGTATTTGGTATTTTACCCAACAAATAAAAGATTTCTGCGCCTTTTTCTTGTGCTGTGCTAACCATCAGAGAGCAGCGCCTGAAGATGCGCCGCCCACGCGCAGAACGGCATCGCATGTATCGAGCAGGCGCACTGTAATGGGATGAAATATTTCGTTGCAACCCTCATCGCCGGTTTCTTCTCCGGGTCGTTATTGGCGCCAGACCAGTACGGACCAGCGATGAGGATCATCAGGAGATTCATTTACAAATACGCTCTCGCCATCAGCAGCGCGGCCAGCGACTTGGCATCGGGCATTTCGCCGCGTTCTGCCATTGCCAGCGCTTCTTTGGCAGGAATCTTTTCGACCGATAAAAATTCATCATCGTCTGCCTCAAGCGGATTGTGCTTCAAGTCTGTCGCCAAAAAGACGCCCATGTATTCGGTCGAGTAGCCCGGCGCGAGGTAAAACGAGCCGACGTGTTTCAGCGTACCAGCCTCCATGCCGGTCTCTTCACGGATCTCGCGCGCGGCGCACTCTTCAAAGGGTTCGTCGCCATCGCGGGTTCCAGCGGGCAGCTCGAGCATGTCCATGCCTGCGGCGTGGCGGTATTGGCGGACGAATAGCAGGTTGCCGTCGCCATCCACTGGCACAATGACGACGGAGCCGCCGTGTTCGACGATCTCGAATTTGGTCTCGCGCCCGTCGGGGGTTTTCAGCGTGTCGCGTCGAATTTTCAAGGCGCGTCCTTGCAGCAGGGTTTCGGTCTTGAGCAGTTCAAAAGAGGGCATGGGTATTCCTTTTTGAAAATAAAAAAAGCCCAGGCATTGAACCCGGGCTTTGACAGTTTTTGTTTACGGAATTTGCAGGTTCTGCCCAACCGTCAGTTTGGCAGAGACAGAGATGCCATTGGCAGAGGCGATGGCATTCGGATCAACATCGCCATAAAGACAAGCCACGCTATACAAGGTCTCATCACCAGACGCGACGGTGTAAGTGGCAGGGTGAGACCTCAAGGCGCGATTGCCGGGGAAACCGCCCGCGCTCTGCGGAATGGTCAGCACCGTTCCAGCGGCAAGGCTGTTGGCCTGAGCGGCAGTCAGCCCGCTGGCTTGTAAAAGAGCATCCGGATCGACATTGTAACGGCGCGCAATGCAGTAGGGGAACTCGCCTGCTTGCAATGTGTATGTGGCAGGGCGCGAGCCGGGCGGGACCGATGTGGCTGCAGGGACAGACGTTGCCGCCGATACAGGCGTAGCGGCTGCATTTGTCGGAGTTGCATTCGCTGCCGCAATGGTGGGGGTTGCTGTTGGAATTGCGGCATTGTCGGTTGTAGCCGCTTGCGGCGTTCCAGCGGTTGCCGTTACTCCGCCCGCTGCAGAAGTTTGGGCGGCTTGCGTCTGCTTGGCAAATTGTTCGATCATTTCCATGGGATTCTCCACTGAAGCCACAGGAGAAACGAACAACCCCGTTGCTACCAAGGTTGGCGTGGCGACAGGGGCAGACGAAAGGGATTGTGTGCAGGATGACATTAAAACAGCCATGATCATAACGATCACCATGACCAGCACACTACGATGTTTTTGATTCATTATCTTCTCCTCGTTCCAATACTGAAAAAAGATGGTAGCACATGAACTTTAAAGCGTCAAGCCGTGTGTCACGGGCTGCAATTCAAAGACAAGATGGCGGCCTCAAAATCTTGCGCGCTTCCTGCGTGACCTTGAGCCTTCGCAAACTCCCAAACCATGCAGACCGCCTTGAGCATCTTGCTGTCTTTTTTAAGAGCCTGTTGTGAAATGTCCAATGCCCGCTCACGATCGCCATTCATGGCGTACGCTTCAATGAAGACCAGCCACTCACGCGGGTCTGATGGACGCAAGCCGGAGTGGAATGCTTCATTTCCAAGCTGCGCCGCTGCGGAATAATCGCCACGCTGATTGGCAAGCTCTGCCTGTGTGAAGTAGAAGCACCAATTTGCGGCAGGTTCGGGGAAGAACATCGGCAAAGCGGAGCGATTGCCCTCTATGATGATGCGGCTTGGGTCTGAGAGTGGGATGGATTGGGTAAAGGGCTCGGCAATATTGTCGTAGATATCCGTATGACCACGCTGTGGGTCGAGCACGCGCAAGCATCCGTTTGGCGGCATGTAAATGACCACGACATTGGATGTACTGCTTTCAAAATTCACTGTGCGGTATGGGTATTGAATGGCTGCATCTCTTTCAAGGGACGGCAAGGTGGAACCGCCAATCCTTTTTTCTGTATAAAGAAGCATATACGGCAGGTCAGATCGAGTGTATTCAGGGGCATACATCCAGTTGATGGGAGCAGTGAACGAGAGGTCGGTCTCATAGTCAATGGGCATTTGATGGGTGAGCAGGACGGTGTTTGGCTTAAGAGCAGGAATACGCCATGCCATTTGCCAGTAGATATTGCCCTGTTGTTGCCAATCTCTGCGAAAGATGTTGGCGTTGAAAAATTGCTGTCCGATACCGAGGGCGATTAAAGCGGAAAAGGTCATGATCCGCAGGCGGTGGTTTTTTATGAGCAATTCCAGGATGGCGATGATAAAAAGCGTCGCGCCGAGCATGATCGAGATCATGAAGCGGTCATAGGAGGATTGCAGGGTGAGCGGAAGGTTTGCCGCCAGCGATGGAAGGCGCCCCAGCAAAATGCCGAGAATGCCGGTAGGGATCAAGTAAATGAGGATGGCTTTTTCATTTGGCTCATCGGGCTTCGCGGAGCGTAATAGGAATCTGGTGAGGAAAAAGAAAGATAGCGCAACCAAGCCCAGGGTCAGGAGAGAGGCGGGCGCGGGCAGGCTGGAGACGCTGAGGACGAGGACTTGAATCCAAATGAAGAATCCGGCCTTCCAGAGAGCATCCAGCGCTTGTGTTAAGAAAGATAGTATGTTCGGGGTTGATGCGGCGGCGACTTCGTAGGAGTTGTATGGTCCGAAGCGATAGTAGAACGCGAGCCAGGCGGCGTTGAGAACCCAGAGGAGTAGATGG
Organism: Chloroflexota bacterium; assembly: GCA_013388795.1. GTDB lineage: Bacteria > Chloroflexota > Anaerolineae > Anaerolineales > Villigracilaceae > Villigracilis. Next base: position 4,385 of record JACAEP010000022.1, read on the forward strand.
GGCAGCCAGACCTTTAGGGTTTTTGTGACCCGCTGGGAAAGTGTGCCCGGTAAGACCGAAAGAAGAAGTAGAAACCGAATGCCTTCGATGCCGAAGAAGTATTCGGTGGGGAAGATGCCGCAAATTTGTAAAAGCAGAGCGATAGTTATATCTGTTTGTTTTTGAGTGCGGATGGATTTGAAGGTGAAGCCGAAGGAGAGCAGATAAAAAAGGAAGGGGATCAGCTCCTGGTTGATATGCGTTAATGCAACCCAGTGTTGGCTGTAGCCAGGAAAGACGAGCATGAGGAGGGCGGCGAGGTAGGGAAGGGTTTTGCGGTTTGGAAAAATTTGTTGAAACATCCACCAGGCAGTGATGCCAATGAGAAAGCGTATGATGAGGGCAAAGACCTGCCAGTAAAGCGGTATAGGCGCAATCAAACTGGTTGTTAGGTAAAAGACCGGCCCCAAAAATGGGCGGAAAGGCATGAAGGCAGGAATGAATTCAGCAGGGCCGAGAAATTGCGCGATCCACGCGAAGGGCCAGTCGTCCCAGTAAAAGCCGGTAAAGGGCAGAAGCAGCCCGTAGGCGAGGATGGTGATAATGGCGAGGAGGAGGGTTTGTTGCGTTGTTTGGGAACGAATGGGCATTTTTTACAACTGAGATCGGCAGAGAATATCAAAAGAATTCTTGCGCCCACAGGACAACCGGCGATAGACTGTGGTCTGTAGTCTGCGGCCGGTTGTCAATATTCGCAAACGCTTTTTGGGGAGGGTTCAACGCGCACGTCAGTGGTTGAGTGACTGAATCTTGTGCTGTTGGGCTTTTGCTTCATGTTTGCAAGGGCTACACCAACATCCGCACCGGATTTTCTAGAAACTCTGCCAGTGTTTGCATGAACTGGGCGGCTTCGGCGCCGTCGCTGACGCGGTGGTCAACGGAGATGGTGGCTTTCATTCTCCAACCCACTTTCAACTCGCCACTTTCTACAACAGGGACTTCTTTCGCTGAGCCAATTGCCAGGATCGCCGCTTCAGGCGGGTTGACGATGGCGATGAATTCTTCCACGTCGTACATGCCGAGGTTGGAGGTGGAGAAGGTCGAGCCGTCCACATCTTCTGGCCTGACTTTGCCTTCGCGGGCGCGCCCTGCCATTTCTTTGATTTCGCCGGATATCTGGCGCAGGGATTTAACGTCCGCATCTTTAACGACGACGGTCATTAATCCACCCGGGACGGTGACAGCCACGCTGACGTTGACGTGCCCGA
>JACAEP010000344.1 GCA_013388795.1 Chloroflexota bacterium
GAAGGCCACCGGCGCTTCAACGTCGGCACGGCCGTTCAGTTCGCTGAAGCGATGGCCAGGTACCGGCCGACGTGGTTCGAGGAGCCCACCGATCACCTCACCATCAAAGAGACCATTGAAGTCGCTCGCCGCAGCACGGTCCCCATCGCCACGGGCGAGAGCTTCTCCAATAAGCAGCAGTTCGCCGAGCTGCTCGAAGGCGGTCTCATCACCTATGTGCAGCCGGAGCCTTTGAATCTCGGCGGTCTCTTCGCAACTCGCAAAATCTGCGATCTCGTCGATACGCATCTCGGCATGGTCGCGCCGCACAGCGCGCAGGGTCCGGTGTGCTCAGCCGCCTGCGTGCAGTTGAACGCTTCGCTGCCGAATTTCTTCATCCACGAAATCTTCGACGAGTTCAACGAGTCATGGGAGAGGGAGATCGTCACCAACCACGTCGAAGTCGTCGACGGTTACATCGAGATCCCAGACCGCCCGGGGCTCGGCATGGACTTGAACATCGAGGAGATCCTGAAGCATCCGTACGCGCAGGAGAACGTCATCTCCCTGTTCAGGAAAGGCTGGGAAAAACGCGAAGGCCGCTGACGTTTACTCGACCTTCTGAAGCCGGCATTGATGCTGGAGCGCTTCCTGCTCCATGTCACGGTAAGCCCTATTGCGCCGGGCGAGCTCGTCGAAGTCCACCAGGTGCGCGTCGAATTCGGGCCCGTCGACGCAGGCGAACTTCACTTCGCTTCCGACGGTCACGCGGCATCCGACGCACATCCCCGTGCCGTCGATCATCACCGGATTGAGCGAGGCGTAGAGCTTGAGGCCCCAGGAGCGGGTCGCCTCGGCGGCGGCCTTCATCATCGGAATCGGCCCAATAACATGGCCGACGGTAAAGTCGCCCGGTTTATTCCGCGCGAGCAGCATCTGGACGACATTGCCATGGAAGCCGAAACTGCCATCGTCGGTGGCCCATTCGACCACATCGGCGGCTTCCCTCAACTCGGCATCGAGGATCCGGTAGTTGTCCGAACGGGCGCCGCAAAGACAAGTGACATGGTTGCTGGCGTCATGGAAAGCTTTAGCGACAGGTAGCAGCTCAGCCACGCCGACCCCGCCGGCCATACAGACGACGCGTTCGCCCTTTGTCGTCGATGCCGCCTCGCCAAGAGGGCCGACGAAGTCCGCGACCGCGTCGCCGGCTTCCAGCGCCGCCAATTCTTTAGTGGTCTTTCCGATCGCCTGCACGACAATGGTGACGGACTGCCGGACCGCATCGCTTGTCACCAGCGTCAGCGGGATTCGTTCGCTGGTTGGCAAAGGCCGCACCATGACGAACTGGCCGGGCTGCCAACGGCGTTGGATGCGCGGCGCCTCGATTTCGAATAGGGTCACCTCGGGGGCGAGCGGCCGTTTAGCAAGGATCTGGTTCATGAGGAAAGCGCCTCGTGGATGGCTTCGGCCGCCGCGCGGCCGTCCTTCATGGCGAGGATGACCGTGGAGCCGCCGCGGACGACGTCGCCGCCGGCGTAGACCCGGGGCAGCGAAGTCTCCCCGGACTCGTTGACGACGATCTTGCCGCGTTTGGTGATGAGTTGCGGCGTCGCCTTCTGCAGCGTCGGATTGGGCGCCTGGCCGATGGCGGCCACCACAGTGTCGCACATGATGCGGAAATTGGAGCCTTCAATCGGCACGGGGGATGGGCGCCCGCTCGAATCCGGCTCGCCCAACTCCATCCGAATGCACTCCATCTCGCGGACGTGACCATTCTCGTCGCCGTACAACGCGACCGGCGCGGCGAGGAAGTGGAATTGCACTTCCTCCTCCTCGGCGTGCTCGATCTCTTCCAGGCGCGCTCGCATCTCGGCGCGTCCGCGCCGGAACAGGACGATCGTTTCGCTGCCGAAGCGGCGCGCCCAGCGGGCGGCGTCCATCGCTGAGTTGCCGCCGCCCACCACGATCGTGCGTTTCCCAACGCGCACGGGCGTTGAAACATCGGGAAACTTGTACGCCTCCATGAGGTTGATTCGCGTCAGAAACTCGTTCGCCGTGTAGACGCCGGTCAGGTTCTCGCCCGGGATGCCCATCAAGTAAGGCAACCCGGCGCCAGTCCCGACGAAGATGGCCTGATAGCCTTCGTCAAACAGGTCCTCGATGGTAGCGGTCTTGCCGACGATAAAGTCAGGGACGAACTCGACCCCGAGATTCTGGAGCCGCGCGATCTCTTCGGCGAGGATTTCACGGGGCAGGCGGAAGTTCGGAATGCCGTAGGCGAGCACTCCCCCGAGTTTGTGCAGCGCCTCAAAGATGGTCACGCGGTAGTGCAGCCGGACCAGATCGTAAGCTGCGATGAGCGACGCCGGTCCGCTGCCGACAAGCGCGACTTTCGGCCCTTGAGGCTTCTTCGACCCATTGGGACTGAGTTCGTGGGCGCGGAGCCGTGCGTGGTCGGCGGCGAATCGTTCGAGACTGCCGATCGCCACCGGATCCCATTTCTTGCCCGTCACGCAGGCGTCCTCACAAAACAGCTCGTGTTGGCAGACGCGTCCGCAGACGCCGGGGAACGGGCTCTGCTCGCCGATGACCTCGTGCGCCCCGACGGCGTCGCCTTCGGCCAGCCGGCGAATGAACCGCTTGATGTCGATGTGCAGCGGACAAGCGTTGACACACTCCGGCTTGGCGCATTGCAGGCAGCGCTGCGCCTCGGCTATCGCCTGTTCCGGAGTGAAGCCGAGAGCCACCTCTTCGGGCGTCGATGCGCGGCGGCGCGGCTCAAGAACAGGCAGCACGGCGCGCGGCGCGCGAGGATTGGGCTTGTATGGCAGCTTCTCGGGGGCCATGGTTAAGAATTATCACGAATTTCTCCGTTTCGGACGGGCTTGCCCGAATCGGGAGTGGTACCTTTCCTTTAGTGAATGATCCATACGCGACAGTTCGAAGATTGATGCGCGATCCTGAACGCGCCAACGCGAGATGCGGAGACGGGTTGAAGAGCCCGTTGTTGATGGAGTGGCTTGACGCCCAGAATCGGGCGCACGGCTTGCTGACATGGCGCGGGGCGAAGTATCCGGCTCTGATCATCCCCAGGCGCGGGCTCAAGTTGAAGCAGGTGGACTCCCCGCCAACGAGCGTTCCAGAGCGCCTTCTGAGCCCCGTCTACCAGCGATGGGGCCTTGTCAGTCACGATGGGGTGATTCTCCGCTGGTCCGACGTCTGGAGCGGGACCGTCGCCGCCAGTCCCGACAAGTACTTCAACATGCTCGATACGAGCCATGCGCTGGAGTGGGAGCTCCTCGCCACGCTGGGCGAACTCACGGAGCGCGGCAAGCGTCCGAGCTGGCGCCAGCTCGAATCTCGGCTTTGTTTATGGCGCGCGGTGACTCTTGGCGAGGCGGAAAACTCCTGCGGGCTCGGCGTATCGCTCGTCGTTCGCCGCCGTCAGGGTTCAGGCTGGAGAGCGCTGATCGCCCGGCGTGCGCTCTCGAAACTCGCCATCCGCAGCGGCAAGCTGCATGTCGTGCCGGCGGGCATGGCGATGCCGGGCAAGACCGTTCGCCATACGGCGATTCAGGAACTCCTCGAGGAATTGCTCGGCATGGAAGAGCATCGCGCCGGCTTCTCCAAATCGCCCGAATACCGGCGGCTCCGTGAAGCAGGCGCCAGCTTTGAGGTGACGGGAATCGTGTTGAATCCGCTGAATCTGACCGCCGACTTCTGCGCGACGCTCACAATTGAAGACGAGAGCTGGTGGGCGCGCGAACCCGAATGGCGGCTCAATCACGAATACGGCGGAGGTCTTGTTTCACTTGACGGCGCGCCGCCGTGGTGGGACATCATTCCGCAAGGCGCCGGCGCGCTGGCTCTGGCGGGTGTGTAGGCGGAACGTCAACATCTGTGACGACGCCGCATCCGCCTCGAGCGCTCCTTTCTCGACGTGGGCGGCGCCGAGGCCCGTCTCGATGTGTGTGGTCTTTTCGGCGCGGACGACGGTGTCTGCGAGGCTCAAGGAAATCCGGCGCGGCTCCGGAGACACGTTCCACACGCGCGCGATGACTCCGCGTTCGACGCCCTCTTCGGCGGGCTTCAACGCCCACAGCAGCGTGTCGGGGTTCTTTAAGGACAGAAATGAATAGACGCTTTCCGGATATCCCGTGCCGCCCGTCACGGCAGACGCCCGTAGAGGATTCTGATGTTCCAGCGCGAACCTCATTGAATCCGCCGGATTGAAGCGCGTGAAGGGCTGGAGGGAGAACCTCTGCAGGAAGTGCTTCTCACCGCCTTGCGATGGGATGCCGAGCCTCGGCCCATCCACCTGTCCGCCGGCGAGGACCGAGATCAGCGGCGTCGCCGTATCGAGCCGCGAAACGCCGCCGGCCACTTCGCTCGCGCCCAGCCGCATGAATGAAAGGTCGGGACTCGAGATGGAAATACCAGCTCCGCCGTCCCCGGAAATGGCGGCGAAGTGGCCCATCGAGAGCCAGTCGAGCCGCGAGTGGACCGGTGAGTAGTGCCCTCCCTCCGCCGTCAGGCGAGCACGGATGATTGCGCCCGTCTCTTCATGCCAGACGTCGGGCGATTGCAAATTGAAGTGGAAATCCCAGGCCAGTACGCCGGCGAAGTTCTCGGTGATCTCATTGGAAATGTCGATGCGCGGAATGTCGCGGTAGATCGTGATGCGCGTGGTGCGGGCCAGTGGCGCGCGGATCTGCGCCTTGATCGTGGCCGATACCGCACCCGAGGATTCGAGCGAAAGTTCGCCAAGCGCGTCGCCCAGATCGTTCAGGCGGACCGCCAGTTCCCGGTTCCCGGCTTTTTCAATCAGACTCACGATGGACCCCCTCGCGTTGACCTTCAGCCGGTAGCGAGCGTTTTCAAAAGCGCCCTCGCGCCCCGTCACGGCCGGCTCCTGGGCGGCGCCTTTGCGCGGTTGGATTTCGTAGACTCGATAACCCACTGGCGGCAAGTCGCGCGCCAGCACCCGCAGGTGTCTGCGGCCTTTGAGGAAACGCCGCCAGTCGAGCTGCACGAACTCGAACGGGACGGCTTGCCCCGACGCCACATCCACCACCGTGATCTCTTCCGAACCCTCGTACGGAAAATCCGCGGTGTCCGTACGCGTCCAGCTCAACGGGTTGAATATGTAGAAGCGTGGATGTTCTCCGGGCTTGGGAATCATCGTTGCAAGCGCCCGCGCCGCGTCCGCTTCGAGCGAATCGACGTACTGCTCGACCTCGGAGAGAATCCGGCTTCCCCAAGCGGCCCGGGTTTCCCTCCGAATGGGGCCGTCTGCGGTCCAGTTATGTTCCCAGAACAGCCCGAGATTCATGAACGCCAGGTCTCGAGCCGCCTCGCGCCCTCGAAGGAACGGCGGTCTCTTCAGGCTGACAAGCGTGGCGAGCGCTTCAGCGGTCCGCAGCTTCTCAGTAACACGCTTGGCGCGCGCCGCAAGCTCCGGAACTGAAGCCACGTAGAGATCCCACTCGTTGCCGAACGCCGCGGAGAAGACCGGCAGTTCCCGCCCGTAGGTCTTTTCAAAATCGCGGAAGAAGTCCTCTTCGTTCGAGACGATCACCCGCCTGCCCGGTCTGGACCGCTGCTTCGCCGCACGCACCACTTCGTCGTCCATCGTCTTCAGCCGGTCCCATCCTTTGCCGAAGATGCCGGTCACGTTGAAAGGCCACACCTGCTTGAAGCGTTCGTTCGAGTCGATGAAGTCGAGCGAGGCCAGCGGATCGAACGCCTCGGCGTATCCGCCGATGCACTTGTTGGAGGAGAGTTGCTTCTTTTCCTTTCCTTCCTCCCGGAGCAGCGAATTCCACTTCATGAGGATGCGGCTCGCGTCCTGACCCTGCCACCAATAGATCTCGTGCTGCCTCAAGGTATGCCGCACCGGCAGGAGCCGGCTCGCGCAACCGCAGATGCCGCGCCAACTGTAGCGCGCCCCGGCGCCGGCCCAAAGAGCGCCCAGCCCATAGGGCAGCGTTTGATTCTCCATCGCGACCGCCAAAGGGAACCGCACGTTATGCCGGCGCTCGATCCTCCCCGCGTAGTACATTCCTCGAAGAACCGCCTCCGCGGGCGTCGCGCCGAAACAGGAGGCCGCCGCATTCAGCGGCACGCTCATGTGCCCGTCTCGAATGCGGTTCAGGAACCGCTCAAACTGTTCGGGCGTGCGGTTTCTCTCATACGTCCACATCCAGAGATTGCCGTCGCAGTTCCAGCGCGCGTGATGATCGGGATGATCTTTCGCCGTCCTGTCCATCTGATCGAGGTAGTAGTCGATCATCTCGAGATAGACCTGCCGGTAGGTCTCCTCGTCCGCGGTCCACATGTAATCGGTGTGGTCGTCCGGCGCGATATAGATTCTCTGCGGCTGTTGCGCAGCGGCGCCGGCTGCCAGAAGGAGGCATGCAAGGAGCTTCACCGGTCTTGCCGCTTTCTTTTCGGGGCCGCAGGCGGGGTGAGAGTGAACACCAGCTTATTGTCGAACGCCTCCACGCGCACGAGGCGCACTTCGACGTGGTCGCCGATCCGGATTTCGCGCCGGCTGCGTTCGGCCATCACCGACCGGGTCGATTCGCGATAGCTCCACCGTTCGCCCGGCAGCAGATCGAGGGGGACCAGCCCCTCCACGAAGTGCTCGTCGAGTTCCACGAAGAAACCGAATTTTGTCGTGCTGATGACCAGCGCTTTGAAGTCCTCGCCGACACGCTCCTCCATGAACTTCGCCTTCTTCGACTCCACCAGCTCGCGTTCGGCCTCCGCGGCCCGCCGTTCGGTCTCCGAGCAGAAGCCGGCGACGCCCTCGAGGTCGTCGATTTGCGCCGGATGGCCGTCCAGCAAGCCTCCCAGAAGCCGGTGCACGACCAGATCGGGGTAGCGGCGGATGGGGGACGTGAAGTGAGTGTAGGTTTCCGCGGCGAGAGCGAAGTGGCCTTCGTTGACGGCGGAATATCGGGCCTGTTTCATGGACCTCAGCATCAGGTAGTTGAGAATCCGCTCCTCGGGCTTGCCGGTCAGCCGGTCGACGAGTTTCTGGTACATCTTCGAGGTGACTTGAACGCGCTCGTCGGCCCGGACGATGTCACGCCGCTCTTTGCGGCCGTCGCGCCGACGCTCCATCACCGGGTACCTTTTAACGGGAAACGCGCCGAAACCGAGCGAGTAACCGAAGCGGGCGGCGATCTCCTCGAATTCAAGAACGCGCGAAGGATCGGGACGCTCGTGAATCCGGAAGATCGACTGTTCCAGATGCGACTCCAGATGGCGGCTGACCGCTTCGTTCGCGGCCAGCATGAACTCCTCGATGATGCGGTGGGCGATGTTGCGAGGCGCGCGGCGGACGCCGGTCATGAGCCCTTCCTCGTTCAGTTCGATGAGGGCCTCGGGCAGGTCGAAGTCGATCGAGCCTCGCCTCATGCGCCGGCGGTTAAGAATCAGCGCGAGGTCGCGCATCCGCTCGAACATCCGCGTGTGCCGGGAGTACCGCTCGCGCAGTCCGGCGTCGCCTTCGAGAATCAGGTGGACGTTTGTGTAGGTCATCCGTTCGGCGCTGCGGATGATTCCACGGCAGAACTCCTGCGCGATAACGTCGCCTGAGCGGTCGATTTCAATGAGCGCGGACATGACGAGGCGATCGCTCTCCGGCAGAAGCGAGCAGATGCCCGTGGACAACTCCAGCGGCAGCATCGGCACGGCGCGGTCCGGAAAATACACGCTGGTTCCGCGCCTGAAGGCCTCGTGGTCGATGGCGGTGCCCGGCCGCACATAGTGGCTCACGTCGGCGATGTGCACGTGAAGCAGGAAATGTCCGTTCAGCAGTTCGTCAACCCAGACGGCATCGTCGAAATCGCGCGCGGTCTCGCCGTCGATCGTAACGCAGGGCAGATGCCGGAAGTCCCGCCGGTGCGCGGTTTCCCGGGCGGAGATGACGGGACTGATCGATTCGGCCTCTTGGAGGACAGCGGACGGGAAGCGGTGCGGCAGATGGTGCTTCCGGATGATGATCTCGACGTCGAGGCCGAAGTCGCCTTCACGGCCGAGGATTTCGATCACCCGGCCGACGATGGCGCCGTCGCCCTCCGGATACTCGACGATTTCGACATTGACGAGAACGCCGTCGAGGTCTTCCGGCCCGGTGTAGGCGTCGCGTGGAGCGCCGATCCGGTCCGGCGCCGCGTCCTGCCGCGGCATCTCCATCCCGTCCGGGATCAGAATGGACTGCTGGATCCGCGACTCGCGCGGGATGACATAGTTCGAACGGCGCCCGCAGCGGAACTCGCCGACAACAGTCGGGTGCGCTCTCGAGAGGACTTTGACGATCTCGCCTTCGGCGCGGCCATCTCGGCCGGAGTGCGTGATGCGCGCCATCACGCGATCACCGTGCATCACCCATCCGGCCGCTCCGGGCGGAATGAAGACGTCGCCCTTAAGCCCCGCGGGCGGCGTGTCCGGGATGACGAAACCGTAGCCGTCCCGGTGCATGTTCACCCGGCCGATGGCGTATTCCTGCGTCCTTGAAGCCAACACATACTGCCCGCCGCGTAGCTCAATGACCTTGCCCTTTTCGGCGAGTCTTTCAAGCGCGCTCTCCACCCCCTGTCTCGTCGCGCCGCGCGAGGCGAGTTCGCGGACCAGTTGCTTGAAGCCCGCGCGGCCGTGCGGCGCGCGTTCCAGCCGATCGAGGATGAGCCGCTCCACGCTGGTAGTATAGGCAATCGATGGAACTGAAAACGGTC
>JACAEP010000113.1 GCA_013388795.1 Chloroflexota bacterium
AACTCATACCCAGCCGGGAGCGTGATCCGGCGCGGACTCGGTCCAATGATGAGGCGCAAGGCAATCACGTCGTCGGTTTTGTTCACGGCGTAATCCATCGCCATACGAGTCTCTTCAGCGCTGCATGGTTGCAGGATGGTGCAATTTGGCAGCGCGGAGAAGAGCGAAATATCGCGCAGGGACTGGTGTGACTTGCCCGGACCAGCAGGAATCAGACCGGCGTAATGCAAGGCATAAATGATCTTGGACTTCTCGCCCGCGGCATTATAAATCTGCTCATTGGCGCGTGAAGCAAGAAAACTAGCGAACGAGTTGACCACAGGCAACAGTCCCTGACGGGCGAGACCCGCCGCCATCGAAACCATATCCTGTTCGGCAATGCCGTTTTCAATGAAGCGGTCGGGATAGGTATTTTCAAAATCGCGGACTTTGCAATCGGAAGAAAGGTCAGCATCAAGCACAACGATGTCTTTGCGCGTGGCGGCAAGTTCCACCAAGGCTTGACCATACGCACGCGAAACATATTCATCGGTCGGCTTCACAGAAAGGCGATCCAACGCCGCCTGACTGAGAGGCTCGCCTTCCAACATGGACGGGCTCGCGGTCTTGGCTTCCGGCTCAACGGGAGTCAAATGCAACGGGTCTAGCGACACAGCCGCAAGGCCCGCATTGATGCGCTGAATCAGTTCAGAATAACCTGCCTCGAAGGCGGCATCATCCGGCGCGCCCGAATGCCAGGGATAGAGTCCTTTTCCAATTTCAAGCGCGACGGGATGCTCCATGAAGGAGATGCCGCGCCCCTTGATGGTATCAGCGATGATGATCTGCGGCTTGCCTTTGACTTGCTTGGCTTCGGCAATGGCTTTTTCGATGGAGCGGAAATCATGCCCATCAATGCGAATGACATGCCAACCGAAAGCAGTAAATTTTTCGACAAGGTTGCGAAGATCGATGATCTCGGCAACAGGTTTATCAGATTGCACCTTGTTATCGTCAACAATCACAGTGAGGTTATCCACCTTGTGATGCGCGGTGACATGCAAGGCTTCGTAATTCTGACCTTCCTGCAACTCGCCATCGCCGGTCATTACAAACACACGCCCGCCGTTGTTGTTGTATTTCTTCGCCCACGCCATGCCGCGCCCCTTCGAGATGCCCATGCCAAGCGAGCCTGAGTTGGCTTCCATGCCGCGATTGCCGATATCAGGATGCCCGTTCAATCCATTGAGGCGGCGCAGCGACATGAGCATGTGGTCAGGAATTTCGCCAAGCGAATGAAGCACCGCATACAAGCCCGGCACATCATGTCCCTTCGACGAAAAATAAATATCGCGGTCAGGGCTATCGAAGCCAACCTTGAGCGTATTCATCTCTTCGTAATACATCCACACCACAATATCCATCGCGCTAAAACTCGAGCCAAGATGCCCCGACCCGGCGCGCTTCACTTCGGTGAGCGTGTTGGCGCGGCACATATCCGCAATGATCTGAAGTTTCTTATATTTGTCGGCGGATGAATTTCGCACACGCTTGAATTCTTCCACGGGGATCAATTTTAGTTCGACCATGTTTTCCTCTTTGGGTTCAGTTTTGTTCCCAGATTATCTGACCGCAGACCGCCGACGGATGACTGCGGTCTATCGTCTGTGGTCATTTTTTACAGGCTAATTATCTAAAATCTTCTCTACCTTTGGCAGTTGCGCCTCTCCACTTGCCACGAGACGTTCCGCCAAATCCCAATCGTAGGGATGATTCACATCAAAGCCTTCGTAACCTTCCGAAACGAACGGCATGACCACTTCACCTGCGATGGTTCGCCCATGGAAGACCACACGCGACCATGCAATTTCAAGGCTGGCATTCTGCGAATAGACTTCAGGCAGTCCCTGATACGGCGTGCTATGCCAGGGCTGTTCCTTCGATCCAAATGGCAGCAACGGCATCATACGCTTGCCGCGAATCACCCACATCTTGCCGGGGTGTTCTTTGACCTTCTCTACCGCCCGGAGCGAGTCCACGCCTTCTTCGCCTTTGAACGCATTCCACGCCCGCTGAATGGTAGAAGGCAAACGAAAGGGACTGGTCGGGCGCAGGATGCTGAAGCAATCATATTCACGTCCCATCTCTTTCAGTTTGTGAAGCGTGAAATCCAGCCATTCGATATCGAGCGCAAGATCGCCAGCAATTTCAGCCGGACGCAGAAAGGGAACTTCCGCGCCATATTGCCGCGCAATCGCGGCATACTCCTCCGAGTCGGTAGAGACGAGAATATCCGTAAAAATTCCGCTCTGCTTGGCGGCGCAGATCGTGTAGGCGATCAACGGATGCCCCGCCAGCGGACGGATATTTTTTCCCTGCACACGTTTGGAACCGGCGCGCGCAGGAATCAAGGCGATGATCGAAGGATTACTTTTGCTCATACCTGCGCCGGGTCAATGTTGATGTACACATCTTTCAATTCGGAATAAATGTTGAGCGCCTCGGTGCCCGGTTCGCGTGAACCGTTGCCTGAAAGTTTGCGTCCGCCGAACGGCATGTGCGGCTCGGAACCGTGCGTCCCAGCATTGACAACTGCCACGCCCGTCTGCACTTTATCGTAGAAACGAGTTGCGCGATGAATGCTCTTTGTGTGAATGCTGGCTGTCAAACCATACGGCGTATCATTCGCCATTTGAAGCGCATGTTCAAAATCTTTTACCTTGAACAACAAGGCTACGGGTCCAAACAACTCACATTCCGAAATCTCATCATGTGGGTCAACGTTCTCAATGAGAGTCGGCGCCATATAGTAACCATCTTTATGCTCGGCATCGGTGATGCGCTCACCGCCACACAGAATAGTCGCGCCATTCTTCTTGGCTTTTTCCACGGTGGAGACCATGCCAAGCAACTGTCCTTCGTTGATGACTGCGCCAAAATCACAATCATCGGTGATGCCAACTTTCAACTTCTTCGTTTTCTCCACCAGCATGTCGCGGAACTTCTCATACACCGACTCAAAAATGATGATGCGGCTGGTCGAAGCGCAACGCTGTCCCGCATTGCTGAACGCGGAGAGCAGCACCCACTTGGCTGCGTTCTCCAAGTCGGCGTCGTCACACACCACCAGCGGATTCTTCCCACCCAGTTCCAGCGAGATGCGCGCGAAGCGTTCCCCCGCCGAACGGTTGATGACGCGCCCCACCTCGGTCGAGCCGGTGAAACTGATCACGCCCACATCATTGTGAGCAACCAATGGCGCACCCGCCTCTTCGCCAAATCCCTGCATGATGCTCAACACGCCATCGGGCAAGCCCGCTTCTTTTGCGATCTGCCCAAAGATCCATGCCGTGGCAGGGGTATCTTCGGC
>JACAEP010000023.1 GCA_013388795.1 Chloroflexota bacterium
ACGTTCTCGTCACCGTTGTTCGTATGCGCGCCAAGGGGATGACCGCCATGCGCATGCCCATCTTTGTTTGGGCGGCTGTTGCCACCTCGCTGATCGCCCTGACTGCCACACAGTTCATTGGTCTGTCCTTCCAACTTGTGATGTTCCAACGCCTGTTTGGCATGGGCTTCTTTGACCCCGCCAAAGGCGGCAACCCGGTGCTCTTCCAGCACCTGTTCTGGTTCTATTCGCACCCGGCAGTGTATGTGTTCATTCTGCCCGGCTTGGGCGTGATCTCTGAATTGCTGCCGGTCTTCGTGCGCAAGCCGCTTTACGGCTACCGCTGGATCGCCATGTCGTCCCTCGGTATTGCTCTCGTCGGATTTGTGGTTTGGGCGCACCACATGTTCACTTCTGGCATGAATGAATACCTGCGCGTGCCGTTCATGTACAGCACCCTGCTGGTTGCTGTGCCTACCGGTGTCAAGTTCTTCTCGTGGGTGGCAACCATGTGGAAAGGCAAAATCTCCACGCCTACGCCAATGCTGTTTGTATTGGGCGCCATCGTTGTATTCTTGATGGGTGGTCTTTCAGGTCCTCCCAACGCCACCGTCTCCACCGACTTGCACCTGCATGATACATACTTCATTGTGGGGCACTTCCACGATACCATCTTTGGCGGTTTTGTCTTCCCGTTCTTCGCTGCCATTTATTACTGGTTCCCCAAGGCGACCGGGCGCAAGATGAACGAAACCCTTGGAAAGATCCATTTCTGGCTGATGACGCCCTCGTTCTTTGTGCTGACCTTCGGTATGATGTACATCGGGCTGATCGGTATGCGCCGCCGCATCGCAGACTATGACCCCGCGCTCGGCATTGACGGCGCGCATCTCATTCTGACGATTGCCGCTTTCGCCATTGCCCTCTCGGTGCTGGTCTTCTTCTACAACTTCTTCAACAGCATCAAGAACGGCGAAAAGGCCGATGGCAATGTTTGGAATTCCCGTTCGCCCGAATGGCAGGTTCCTTCCCCCATGCCCGCCCACAATTACACAAAGCCCTTTGAAGTGGTGGGCGAGCCCTACGATTACGGTTTGAATGACGGCGGTTATGTCAAGTTCATTGAGCCCGCCAATAGCAAGCGATAAATCAGGCGAGGAGTAAAACTACATGGCACACTTAAGAGATAAAGCGTCCGCTCTGGGTCAGGGCGTGGTGATTTTTGTATATCTGGCAGTCCTGACCCTAATCGAGTTTTTCATTGCGGTAACATTCGAGTCGGTTGCCTTACTGGCGCTGGTGGCGGTCATCAAAGCAGCCCTGGTCATGTACTATTACATGCACATTTACAAATTGAACGAGAACGATGGCGGCGACGACCCGCATTCGTATGCGTATAAATCAGGGACGAACAGGCTTGGCTTGTGGTTATTCCTGCTTTCCGATGGCTTCGTATTTGCCGGGTTGTTGGTTGCCCGCATTAATTTACTTGGCTTGACCCGCCCCGAAGCGCTCGACCAGTTTCTCGGCCTGGCTGTGACCGCGGTTCTGCTCGTTTCATCCTTCTTCATGAATCGCGGTGAGACCGCCATGTCCTATGGTGATGTCAAAGGCTTCATGAACAACACCCTCATCACGTTCATCCTTGGGCTGGGATTTTTCCTCGGCGTGGTGTTTGTGGAATGGCCCGAAGCCGCTCATAAAGGGCTGACGGTTGACTTCGGCAACCCGGCGGCTGGTCCGATGGGCGGCGTGTTTTACATGATGACCGGCATGCATGCCTTCCATGTATTTACCGGCTTGGTCTTCCTTTTCATCGTCTGGAATAATGCCCGCAAAGGCGTGTATACGACGGAGAAGCGTTTTCCGGTGGAAGCCGCCGCTGTCTATTGGCACTTCGTTGATCTGGTGTGGATCTTCTTCTACCCAGCCCTCTATTTGATCGGCACGGCAGTCAAATAAGAATGAACATCTCCGCCGCCGCAAGGCGGCGGATTTTTTGACGATTAAGAGCAGGTGAGTTATGGATAAAAAATTGCTGTGGATGGGGGTTGGCATTTTGATTGTTCTGGGAACGGCGGCAACTCTATCCCTTGCGTTTCAAAGCCCGCCTTCGTTTCGCGGAACGTTGTATGGCCAACCTTTTCCGCCCGCGGCGGATTTTTCCCTGGCAAAGGCAGACGGCTCACAATTCCGTCTGAGCGACCAGCGCGGAAAGATCGTGCTGTTGTTCTTTGGGTATACCTCCTGCCCGGATGTATGCCCAACCACATTGGCAGAAATGAAATTATTGATGAATGAACTGGGGAACGCTGCCCAAAATGTGCAAGTGGTCTTTGTTTCTGTTGACCCAGACCGCGATACGCCCCAGCGCATTCAAGCCTATGCTGGCAATTTTTACCCGTCCTTCCTTGGCTTGAGCGGTTCGCTGGAAGAACTCGAGCCGATCTGGGAAAACTATTCGATCGCGCGCGAAACCGTTGAAAGCGGCTCGGCATTTGGGGTCATCATTAACCATACTGCGCGGCTTTTTCTCATAGATGCGCAGGGTCAGATGCGCCTGTCATACGCCTATCAAACTCCAGTGAAGGATATCGCGCACGACATTCAACTTTTGCTAAAACAGGATCAGCCATGAATTTTTCACTCAAACGAATTTTGATTTCGGTTTTGTTGGGGTTGGTTACGGCGGGCATCACCACCGAACTGGCGTATTTTTTCCTCAAAAAAGAAAACCGCGAGCCAGGCATCATTGAGTTGGTCATTCCCGCAGGGACGGGCGAACGGGTTCGGGCTGGGCAGGCAGCGCCAGATATTCCACGCGACCTGCACTTTGTGGTGGGCGATACCTTGCGCGTGATTAATCAGGATAATGAGAATCATCAACTGGGCCCGCTCTGGATTCCGGCGGATGCCTCGGCAAGTTTGACGCTTGAATCAGAACAAAATATGATCTTCGAATGTTCGTTTCAAACCGGAAATTATCTTGGCGTCACTGTGCAGGAACCGGTCACCTGGCGCACACGCATCACTGGTATTTTCTTTGCGGGTTTCCCGTTAGGCGCGATGTTTGCTGTGTACAGCGGCTTGGTCGGTTCGCAAAAGAAAAAGGAAAACAATGAAGATTCTGCATAAGATGTTTTCCCTCCAGTGGTTATTCACCACCTTGTTGGTCATTGCAGGCGCAGGCATCTGCGTACGCCTCGGCATCTGGCAGTTGGACAGGCTGGAGCAGCGCCGCGCTTTTAATGCGCAGGTCGCCAGCATGCGCGCCAGCGAGCCATTGGACTTAAACACAACCCTGCCTGAAGAGATCGACACAATGGAATGGCGGGCGGTGACGGTCACAGGCGAATATGATTTTGCGAATCAGATGGCATTGCGGAATCAATACAACGATGGCATGTATGGCTTTCATTTGATCACTCCGCTTCTTTTTGACGGCGGGGCTGTTCTGGTGAACCGCGGCTGGATTCCCGCCGAAAGCGACTCGCAACCCGCAGACTGGCGCGTGTATGATGAGCCGGGGGTTGTAACGGTCGCAGGGCAGATTCGGCTTGGGCAGGGCAAACCAGCCTTTGGCGGAGTCGCTGATGCGCTGCCTGCGGACGGGAAGCCGCTTTGGGTGTGGAATAATCTCGACGTGAGGATGATCTCGTCGCAGATGCCGTACCCCATCCTTGATGTTTTTATTCAGCCCAATGCAGGTGAAGATACCGAACCGCCCATTCCCTATCAGCCAGTTATTGAATTGACGGAAGGCCCGCATTTCGGGTATGCTTTGCAATGGTTCGCGTTCGCCGCGATTTTGTTTTTGGGTTACCCGTTCTATTTGCGGAAACAGGATATGACCAGATGAAATATTCGTTGAAGACCTCTTTTGCCCGCCAGACGGCGTTATGGGTACTGGCTGTCTTTTCTTTGACGGTGGTGGGGCGCTTGGTGACAATCACCGGCGCGACGTTTGTCTGCCTGGGGTGGCCCGTTTGTGTTCCAACTGCTCCGCTAGGTTACTTAAAGTTAGTGCATTTGGCATTGGTGGGCATTGCTTCATTGGTGATGATCTCAGTTTGGCGCAAAGCATGGCATGAGCAGCGTCACCATACAGTTCTCCTCCCATTGACGACCGTGACAGGCGTCCTGTTCATGGGACAGGCGTTTGTAGGCGCCATTGAGGTAACACGACAATTTCCCACACATATTGTGGTTCTCCACACATTGACGGCGGTTGCGCTTTGGATCTCGCTGGCAACGCTGGCCTTTGTTTCGGGTATGCTTGAAAAGGATGGGGTTGCAGATTATCCGTTCGATTGGCGGCAGCGCGTAAAAGACTTTTTCGTTTTGTCCAAGCCGTTGATCGTGGCGTTATTGCTGGTGACGACGTATGGCGGGTTGGCGGCGGGCGGCAAAGCCTGGCCCTCGGCAGAACTGACGTTTTGGACTCTGTTTGGCGGCGCGTTGGCGGCGGCTGGGTCGAGCGCGTTGAATCAATACATTGACCGCGAACTGGATAAAAACATGCAGCGCACGTCCAAACGCCCGCTGGCAGAGGGGCGCTTAACCCCGGCAGAGGGGCTTTCGTATGGGCTGGCATTATGCCTGATCAGTTATTATGTGATGGCGGGGTACGTGAACTTTCTTGCCGCGCTGCTTTCGCTGGCGGGTATTTTTTATTATGTGTTCTTTTATAGCGTCTGGCTGAAGAAGGCAACCGTGCAGAATATCGTCATTGGCGGCGGCGCGGGGGCGATTCCGCCGATGGTGGGCTGGGCGGCTGCCACAGGCGAGCTGAGCCTCGCGGCGTGGATCCTCTTTGCTATTATCTTCATGTGGACCCCTCCGCATTTTTGGGCGCTGGCGATTGTCCGCAAGAATGATTATGCCCGCGCCGGTGTGCCGATGCTGCCGGTGGTGGAAGGCGAAGAGAAGACCCGCAAACAGATTTTGATCTATACCGTTGAGTTGATTGCTGTTACGATGTTGCTGCCCATCTTCAGTCTGGCTGGGACGATCTATCTGGTTTCGGCTGCGGTCTTGGGCGCCTTTCTGTTCTATGCGGCTTGGCGGGTTTTCCGGGTTGGCGGCAACAAGGTGGCGTGGACGATGTATCGCTGGTCGAGCATGTATCTGGCGTTCATCTTTCTGGCGCTGATCTTGGATTCGGTGTTGTAAATTTCTTTGAAAAGCGAAAGGGTCACGAAGATTTTTCTTCGTGACCCTTTTTTATTTTCTTATGATGATTGCGGTTTCATCCTTATATAGAATTTCCCAACCATTTTGCGCTAATGCTTCTGCAAGTGGAGAGTTTGACTCGACGATCGCCCAGTCTATGGCGTATTTTTCGAGAATGCCTTGCCAGCCTTGTGAAAGAGAGATCACCGCCTCATATTCACGGGTGAGAGACTCTCCGTAGAAATCAGTTTGCCCGTCGATGAAGACGCGGTAGTCGGGATAGGCCCGATAAAGTAGGTATCCGCCCCACGGGAAATGATTAAACATATTGCCGGTTTGTGGGTTTGCCAGCAGCCAATCCACAGATTGGACGGGGAAAACGGCTGGGTCATAGCGATTCCCGGCTTGTGCAGTATCGAGTGAGACGCCACGTGTCAACTTCAGCCCTAATGCAAAGACTACCACAGCAGACCAAACGCCGCTTTTGAGTTGATCTTCCACTTTGCTTAATCGATCTTGAAAGCGTGTTAGAGCGGTGAGTGAATTGGTTTGGATATGAAGAAGATAGGCAAATATTGGGACGGAAAGCATTGCGAATAAAGGAATGTTACGCATGCTGAAGAGCGACATAAACGTCCAGCCTGCCATCAAAAGCGCATCGCGCAGAGGCAGTGTTTTGCGGGCGCTAAGGCTGAGCAACCCATAAACGATCATAAAAGCAAATGGCCACATGGCGGGGTCTTGAAAATTGGGCGGCATGTATTCGACAGTGTGACTGGTCAGATATCTATTGCGGATGTAGCCAATGGACGTCGTCCACAGCAGATAGCCAGATGGGTTGATCAAGGTCACAGCGAAGGAGGACGCGCCGATTAGGGCGAGTTGTTTGCCTTTTTTCCAATCCACAACCTCTCTGCGCGTTTGAACCATCCATTCAAAGAAATGCGCGCCCCATACCACGAACCCAGCTATGAAAGCGCCGTGTGTGTTTGCCCAGAGCAGCATCAGCGCTGGGAAAAATATCAGGCAGATGGGTTTCTCCGTGTGAAGTTTTTCCAGTTGATAAGACCAGAGCGAAAGGAACAACAGTGTGAAGATATGCGGGCGCGCCAGCCAATGGATGCTCGACGCAACTGCCGCCCATACCAGGATAACCGCCGCGATCAGCAGCGGCGCGCCGCGCTCAGTTGACTCTTTGAATTTGATTGCAAATGCCAAACTAATGATCATCGCCGTCAACAATACTGGACCATTCAATCCCAGCCACCGATCTGAGATGGCAAATGCAATCTGGGCGATCCACTCATGTGGAACGAGACTCTCGCCTTCCATGCTGTGCGAAAATACATCTCGGACCGGTATTGTCCCTTCCTGTATCATGTAGTTACCAATGGCGATATGCCTGCCGAGGTCGCCATCAAGGTTGAAGAGCCGGGGGCCATAAAGCAGGACACTTGCAAAAATGGCGATAAAAAGCATATCGCTGAGTTTTGGCAGAACGTAAGGAGTGAATGAGAATTTTATCGGAAGCATGGCGCCCCTAATGACAAAATGGGCAAATACCTTGCCCATTTTGTATATTGGTTTCTGTTTTTACTCGCCCAAATAATCGCGCAGTTTACGGCGAATCGACGGGTGGCGCAGGCGGCTGAGGGCTTGCGCTTCGATCTGCCGGACGCG
Organism: Chloroflexota bacterium; assembly: GCA_013388795.1. Taxonomy (GTDB): domain Bacteria; phylum Chloroflexota; class Anaerolineae; order Anaerolineales; family Villigracilaceae; genus Villigracilis. The sequence goes on from JACAEP010000023.1 coordinate 6,832, forward strand.
CTCGCGGGTGACGCCCATTTTGCGTCCCACTTCTTCGAGGGTATAGGCTTGACCGTCGAGCAAGCCGTAGCGCAGCTGCAAAATGCGCACTTCACGCGGGGGCAATCCGTTGAGCACTTCGCCCAGATGTTCGCGCAGAAGATTGTAGGTGGCGGTATCGTCGGGCGGAGGGGCTTCGTCATCTTCGATGAAATCGCCAAGCACCGAATCTTCTTCGTCATCTGTTGGGGTTTCGAGCGACAGCGGACGGCGCGCCACCTGGATCATGTTTTCCACTTTCTTGGGGGGCACATCCAGCGCATCGGCGAGTTCTTCCACACTCGGTTCACGCCCAAGGCGCTGCGTCAACTGATGCTGAACCCGCAGGAGTTTGTTGATCTGGTCGCCCATGTGGACCGGCACGCGGATGGTGCGCCCCTGGTCGGCGATGGCGCGGGTCACAGCCTGACGGATCCACCATGTCGCATAGGTCGAGAACTTGTGACCACGGCGGTAGTCGAATTTTTTGGTGGCGCGGATGAGACCGATATTGCCTTCCTGGATCAGGTCAAGGAAGGGCACGCCGCGTCCCATATATTTTTTTGCGACGGAAATCACCAAACGCGAATTTGCCGTAATGAGGTGTTCACGAGCCGCCCAGCCGTCTTCAATGAAGCGGCGCAGTTCGAGGCGGCGTTTCGGAGAGGCATTCCCTGTGGCTAGTTCTTCGCGGGCAGACCGGCCGCGCTCGATGCGCTGGGCAAGTTGAACTTCCTCCGTGGCAGTGAGCAGCGGCACACGGCTGACCTCTTTGAGATACAAGCCGATGGTATCGTCTGTGTCAATGTTGGCAAGGTAGTCGTCGAGGGCAAGGTCGGGTTCGGGTTCGGCTTCACCGCTTTCTTCCACAGCCACCAATTCATCTTCGGTGGGTTCGGGCATCATGCTTTCTTCTACAAATGGAATGCCCGCACTCAGGAGCGCCGAAAACGCTTCTTCCAGCTGTTCCACATCCTGCTCGGCTTCGGGGAAGAAGTGCAAAATATCATCGAGGGTTACAAAAGATTTTTGCCGCCCCAGTTCGATCAATCGCGCTATTGCAGAATATTCTTCTTCGTCATCTTCGTTGATCAGGATCTTATCTACATCCATTCACGCATCCAACTTTCAATAAGTATTTGTCTTACAACCCAAAAATAGAATACACGTTTTCTTAATGAAAAGCAATAGGCTTATGCCTATCAGATGTCTTGCAACGTTTTTGTATTACTTTTGTTTCGCCAACATGCAATTGCCGACGGCAGGGATGTTCACTGCCGCCGGCAAGGGAGGACAAACGGGCGGGCGCTTGCTTATGGCGTCGGAGACGCTTCCGGCGCGGACGAGGTTTCGGTGGCAGGAACAGGTGTGGCTGTGGGGAGAGGCGTTGATGTCGCTGTCGCTGTCGGGATGGGAGTGGGAGTGTTCAGGTATGGGGGAGTCGTCACCAGGTTGGTGAGGGCGCTGATCCCGCTCAGGGCTGCCACATAGATCTTGCCGTCATCGGTGCGCACGTAGTAACCGCTGTTGGTGGGGGTTTTGTCGCCAATTTCCAAAACGCGGGTTGTGCCGTCTTCGAAGCCGATGGTCATGATGAAGGCGGGGGCGTCCAGCCCGAAGATGGATGGGTCGCTGGTGTTTTCGATGGGGTCAATGATCCGCAGGGCAGTGATTTGGGACGCCGCCGCCTCAGACAAGCCCTGGTCTGCTTCGACCTCGTCAGGCTGGGTCAACACCCAGGCATTCTTCTCATTTCGTTCGAGCGCAACGGTTTGACCTTCTGCTGGCTTAACCTCGATGCTGTTCACGATTGCATCCTGCGCGAAGAGAAAACTTTCCTCAGCCGCCGGTGTGGACTCTGCTTCTGCTGCGGTTTCTGCCTGTTGATTCAAGTAAATGGCGGCGCCGATGACTGCGGCAAGCGCGATCAGTGCGATGAATGTGGTGGGGCGAAACGCAGACTTTACCGGGCGTTTGGGCTCCGCTGCAGCGCGCTGGGTGGTTTTTCTTGCGCGAACAGGCTTGGTTCTTTTGGTATTTTTTGTTGTTTGGGTAGCCATGCCTTATCCTCGTTTGCGGCGTGAAAGCCAGGTGGAGACGCCGAAGAAGACGATCATACCGGGGATGACGACCACCAGCACAAGCACCAGCAGCAGGAATTGCCAGACCGTGGCAGGCGGCAGGAAAGTGCGTGGAGTGCTTGGGCGTGTGGTGAGGTTGAGCAATCCTTCCTGTTGGGCGGCCCAGTCCACCGAGTTGATAAAGAAGTTGCCGTTTCCGTACACATCGAAGTTGTTGTCGATGGCAAAGAATGAGTTGCCAATGACGACCACCCGCCCTGTGGTGGCGGAGTTCTCCCCGGCGATGCCGAGGTAAAGCGGACCGGGCACATCGGTTTCTTCTTCGAAGACGGGTGTGTCGGCGCCGTTCAGCGGAATGGTTTCACCATAAGAATTTTCTGCCGTACTAATGAGCCAGGTCTGAGTGACATTTTCTTTTGTGGCGGCGATGGTCAGGCTGCGCGCCTGCGGCATAAGCGTGATCAGGTTTGGGTTCAGCCCCTGGGTGATCGGATGCCCTGGATTGTACATGGAGGAAACGGCGGCGAAGGGATTGTCTGGATTGGCGCCGTCAATGACGATGTCATTGTTGAAGGTAATGCCCCAATCTTCAGTGAGGTAGGCAGCCAGCGGGTCTTCGGCTGCGCCCAGATCTGTCAGCAGCGGCGTGTCTTGAAGCGCCACCAGGGAGCCGCCATTATCCACATAGGTCTTGAGCAATTTCACTTCTGCTTCGCTGACGGGTTTTTGCGGGCCGGCAACAATAATGGCCAGCGCGTCTTCGGGAATTTCGCGGTTTGTCAACAGATTAAGGGTGTTGACGGTATAGTTCTTGGCTTCGAGTGTGCTTTTGACGATGCTGTAGGCAAGTTCACCGCCGGGTTCAAGGCTGATTTCGCCATGCCCTTGCAGGAAGTAAACTGTCCGTTCGCCAGGGTTCATCACGCGCAAGAGCGTGCGGGCAAGTTCGGTCTCTGTGGCGAAGTCGGCAATTTCTCTGGTTTCGCCCATTTGCAGCAGAATTTTGGCGTCGCCCGTGATGCCTGCTTCGCGGGCCGCCACCGGGTTGAGATCGGGGTTGACAAAGGAGTAGGTGAATTTTCCGTTGCTGTTGTTCTTGAATTTCTCCAAGAGTTCTTCTGCGCCGGTGCGGTTCGAGTTGGTGGAATAAAAGGCAATGGCTTCAACCGGCTCGTCCAATTCGGCGAGAATTTGCAAGGTTTCTTTTGCGAGGGTGTTGGTTTTGTCTTCGGTGAAGTCCCAGGGAGAACCAAGCAGGTCGGTGTTGTTAAAGACGATGTAGTTGCCGGCAACGAGAATGCCGACAAATGCGATGGTGAGGATCAGCGAATTGGAGCCGTAGCGGGCTTGGCGCCCGGTGACGAAGCGGCGCACCGCATCGGGGTTCAATATCGCCGCGGATGCCAGACCGATGATGAGCAAGCCGATGCTGATTTGCAGGGCAATGTCTACTACGTTTTGGTTTTCTTCCGGCAGGGTGAACATGCCAATGACGCCGAGCAGGTTGGCAGAGGCCAGCAAGCCGGTGGCAATACAGGCAATCAGGGCCACGACCAGCCCGATCAGCGCATATTTTGCGTTGTGATTTTTCTTTTTTCCAGCCATGTTAGCGCCATCTCCGAATTTCGATTGCAGTGGTTCCGGTGAACAGACCGAACGCGATCAGGCTCAGGTAATACACAATGCCGCCGAGCGTGACGACGCCGGAGTTCATCTGGTCAAAATGGTTATTGATGCTGAGGTAGTTCAATACCTCGCCGCTTTGCGGAAGCAGGCTGGCGGGAAGCCCGATCAGGAAGTAAAGGAAGAACACAACCCCCAGTGTGACGAAGAACGCCGCGAACTGGTTGGTGAAAATGGCAGAAATGCCCACCCCAAGCGCCAGCATGGTGGCGAAGAGCAGGATCAAACCGAGGTAGGAGGAGATCACCGCCAGCCAATCGATGTTTGGCTCCACAAAGTTGTTAAGCACAATTGGGAAGATAAGAGTAACACCCAGAAGGGTTAATGCAAACAGCATGGACCCCAGCCATTTGCCAACGACCAATTCTGCGTCGCGGATGGGAGCCGTGAGCATGAGTTCGAGCGTGCCCATGCGGGCTTCATCCGAGAGCAGGCGCATGGTCAGCGCCGGGCTGAGGAAGATCATTAGAAAGGCAAACAAGCCGTTGACGGTTCCGATCTCAGGGACGATACCGCCGCTGAAAAGCGCTTGCTGCTGGGCGTAAAAAAGCAACAGACTGAAGTAAATGCTCAACGGCAAAATGACTGCCAGCATAACCACATACGCCAGCGGCCCGTTGAAGTAGTTGTCGTATTCGCGTTTTGCGATGGTCCAAATGTTTTTCATGGGATTATCTCTTGCTTTCGTTGCTGGTAAGTTCGAGGAAGATTTCTTCCAGGCTCATGCCAAGAGGGCGCAGTTCGAGCAGGTCGTAGCCGTCTTTAATAACCTTGCGGGCAACTTCGGGACGCAGGTCCTTGCCGGAGGCGAATTCGAATTCCACGCCGCCGTCTTCGAGGGTTTCCACCTTGCGCACGCCCTTCACACTTTTGATGGAGGATGCAAGTTCGTCCGCTTCGCCGCGCACGCGCACGACGACACGTTCCGCGCCGAGCAGGCGGGCTTGCAGGTTTTCGGTCGTATCTTCGGCGACGATCTTCCCCTTATTGATGATTAAGACCCGGTCGCAAAGATTTTGGGCTTCATTCAAGAGGTGGGTGGAAAGCAATACAGTTCGTTCCTTGCCGATCTCACGGATCAGTTCACGCACCTCCACCACCTGCCCCGGGTCGAGACCGATGGTCGGTTCGTCGAGGATCAATACCTCGGGGCGGTGTAGAAGCGCCTGAGCCAGCCCCACACGCTGTTTCATGCCTTTGGATAGGTTGCCAATATATCCGTTCGCGCGATCGTACAGGCCCACCATATCCAGCGCTTCGTCCACACGGTCATCCACGTTTGGAATGTGGCGAAGTTCGCCCATATACTTTAGATAATCGAATACCGCCATATCATGGTAGAGCGGCACCGACTCTGGCAAATAGCCGACGCGTTTGCGTACTTCCAGCGATTCCTCCACCACATCGTACCCGGCTACAAGCGCCTCGCCGTCGCTCGGCGGCATGTACCCGGTCAGGATGCGCATGGTGGTCGTTTTGCCCGCGCCGTTGGGACCTAAAAATCCCACAATCTCGCCCTGTTGGGCATCGAAATTGAGATTGTGAATGGCGCGACGCGCCCCATAGTCTTTTGTGAGACCACTAACCTTGATCATTGCTACTCCTCAGGATAAATTTAATAAATGGGATTGTCGCAAAGAAAAGACACAGCCAAAACATGGCAGTGCCTTTTTTAATTACCGCAGAATACTATACAATATATGAAAGACCAAAGTCAAGCAGCCGCAAGACTTCTAATCCAATCCTAATTTTATCAGTCCGCTTGTTCAGGGCTTACCTCTCCCTTTGAACGCGCGTGTATAATTCGGACATGACCAAATTACTTTACCAAACCGATGCCTATCTCAAAGAATTTTCGGCAGTCATTGCTTCGGTGGATGCGGCTGCTCGTGCGGTCATCCTTGACCAATCGGCGTTTTACCCCGGCGGAGGCGGGCAGCCCTGTGATTTCGGCACGCTCGAAGTAAATGGCGTGAAATATTCCGTGGAAAAAGTCAAAAAGCAGGGGGATGACATTCTGCACTTTCTCGGCGGGAGCGAGCCTTTGCCTGCGCCCAATTCTGCCGCTTTCGGGACGTTGGACTGGGTGCGGCGATACCAGCTGATGCGCACTCATACCGCCCTGCACATCCTGTGCGGAACCGTCTTCCGCGATTACGGCGCAAAAGTGACCGGCGGCGATATGGACCCGCTCAAGGGGCGCATGGATTTCGAGTTTGAGTCGATGCGCGGCGAACTTGTCCGCGAGATCGAAGCGGCGGTCAATGCCGAGGTGAGGAAGAACCGCGAGATCAGAGTCAAAATCCTCCCAAGGGAAGAGGCATTCCAAATTCCGGATTTGATTCGCACAAAGATCAACCTGCTTCCTGAGGGGATCTTGCAAGTCCGCACAGTGGAAATTGTCGGGCTGGATCTGCAAGCCGACGGCGGGACGCATGTGGCAAACACGTCTGAAGTGGGTGTTATCAAAGTGACCGATTACAAGAGTAAGGGCGCTATTAACAAGCGTATTTACATTGAGGTGCAATAGCGCTTTTAGGGGATGTGGTTTGGTCTGTATTCCTGTATAATCGCAAAACTTGGCGGAAACAACTGCTGCCTAACTTTCAAAGGAGAATGCAAAATGAACAAGAAATTATCCATCCTGCTGGCTGTCATCATGTTGTTTGCTGCCCAGCTTGCCTGTGCTTTGGGCGAACCAACATTGTCCAATGTCCGCACTTCATCGGATCAGGAAGGCAATTCACTAACTTCCACGTTTGGCGCATTCGATACCGTATATGTGGTGGGTGACCTTGCCAATGCGGTGGAAGGTAATACTGTTACCTCACGCTGGTACGCGCAAGATGTGCCTGGCGTGGACCCGAATTTCTTCATTGACGAATCTACCATTACCGTCGGCGCTGATCCGATCGATTATGTTTATTTCTACTTTGAACCGCCTGCAGACGGCTGGCCCGCTGGTACTTACAAAGTGGAAGTTTTCTTCAACAATGCGCCCAACGCCACTGTGACATTCACAGTGCAATAGCCTCGGTTTTCTTGGCAGCCTGAAGCAATCCGCCCAAAGGCAGACGCTGGAAATAGCGTCTGCCTTTTCTTGTCTTATAATGTAAATACTGGAGCAAGGTGATGGAAGATAACCACCTTGGCAGAACAAGGTTGAAAGTGTACCCCCTGTGCCGGCCATGCCGCAATGGCTTTTGGGCAAACAGGATTCATTTGCCAAGACGAAGCGTTTCATTAAACTCGCTTTACGCAGTTTATGCTTTTCAGCCAGGCTTCAAACCCCAATGGGCCGCGGACGACCGGCTTACGCGTGAGAACAGCGGACTGCCGTCTGTGGTCACCACGCAGGGAAACCGCAGGCGCGCGTAGGGTGAGTAACATGCATGAGATCTGACGCATGACTATCTTATAACCAAGGAGAGAGAATGATTGTGTTACCCGAATCAAAGGAAAAACGAGTCTTCAATAATATTTTGGGGGCTATGGGCGCAACTCCGCTCGTGCGCCTGGAGCGCATTGGCAAAGACTTGCCCGTGCCGCTCTACGCCAAATTGGAGATCATGAATCCCGGCGGGTCGGTCAAGGACCGGGTTGGCGCAAACATTATCGAGCAGGCAGAGAGGCGCGGTGAGATTAAACCCGGCGGCACCATCGTCGAAGCCACATCCGGCAACACAGGGGTGGGGCTTGCTATCGCTGCCGCGCTGAAGGGCTATAAGACCATCTTTGTCATGCCAGACAAGATGAGCAACGAAAAAATTCTTCTTCTGCGCGCCTATGGCGCGCGCGTGGTCATCACCCCCACGGCTGTCGCGCCGGAAGACCCGCGCTCGTATTATGAAGTGGCGAAGCGGCTCGTGCGCGAAACGCCCAATGCCATTCTTGCCAATCAATACCACAACCCCGATAACCCGCAAACGCATGTCATGACCACTGGACCCGAAATTTGGGAGCAGACCGACGGCAAGGTGACCGATGTCATCATCGGCATTGGCACTGGCGGAACTATCACTGGCGTGGGGCGTTATCTCAAATCCAAAAATCCGAACATCACCATCGTCGGTGTGGACATTGAAGGCTCGATCCTCACCGAGATCTGGCGGAACAATGGCGTGATCCCTGACGGCGCATATCCTAAGACCTACAAAGTGGAAGGCATCGGCGAAGACTTTCTGCCATCCACCATGGATATTCGCGTGGTGGATGCGATTGAGCGCGCAGGCGACCGCGAATCATTTTTGTGGGCGCGTCAACTCGTCCGCCAGGAAGGGATATTCGCGGGCGGCTCCTCCGGCTCGGCGATTGCTGGAGCGATCAAGTATTGCAAAAAGTTGAGCGGCGACCGCCTCGCTGTTGTCATTTTGCCTGATTCAGGTTCTCGTTATCTCTCCAAGTTTTACGACGACAAGTGGATGCGCGAGTTCGGCTTCCTCAGCATGGAATTTGGCGAAATGTCTCTTGGAGATTTATGGATCGCCAAACAGAACAAAACGCTTTACACGGCAACATTAGGCGACTCCATCCGCAAGGTGGAATTAATCATGCGCCAAAATGCCATTTCACAATTGCCCGTTGTGGATAAAGACGGCGACTTGGTTGGGCTGATCGAAGAAGTGGATATGCTCAAGCACATGCTCGAAGAACACAATCACAGCAACGACGAAGCGATCGATCCGCTTGTGCAAAAGGCAGGGGCCGTCTACAGCCCGTCCACGTCATTGGATGACGCCATGCACTCTCTGACAGAAGGCTTGGCGCTGATCATCGTTGATGGCAACCGTCCGACGGGCATTCTCACCAAGATCGATGTGCTGGATTTTGTGGCGGGGAAGATTTAGAACCGCTGCGTAACGAGTAAAATACAGCGGGTGGCAAATCCATCCGCTGTATTTTTTAGGAACCCTCATGCGCCCAACCTATCTTGAAGTTAACCTCACACAACTGAAAAAAAATATCGAATCGATTCGCGCTCATGTGCATGGCGCGAAAGTCATGCCGATGGTCAAAGCCAATGCCTATGGTCACGGCATCGAAGGCGTTGCGCCGTTCATCGAACCGTATGTCGATATGCTTGGCGTTGCCCTTGTAGAGGAGGGCATTCAACTTCGTCAGCTCGGAATCAAAAAACCGATTCTGGTTGCCGGTGGAACATTGATCGAGCAATTGCCTTTATTCTTTGAGCATAACTTAACTCTCACCGCCTCATCTCTCAACTTGTTGCTGGCTGCCAACCAGCTGGCTGAGTCTACCCGTCAGCGACTGACAGTCCATTTGAAGGTAGATACGGGTATGGAGCGTGTGGGGGTGCATCATTATGAAGCGGAAGAATTCATCTTGAAAGCATTTGCATGCAGCCACTTGAACATAGAAGGGATTTATACTCATTTGGCGAACTCTGAATTAGTGGAGTTGGGCGGCTTGCCGAAGCGCGTTGTCACTGGGCAACAACAATTGGAACGTTTTCAAGAGGTTCTGCATTGCTATGCAAAACATAGTTTGCCTGTTCCGCCCATACGACATCTTTGCAACTCTGGCGGAATTCTGAATCTGCCTGAAGGTCATTTGGATATGGTTCGCCCCGGCGTCTTGTTTTACGGAGTTTATCCAGGGCGCGATATTTCACGGATGGTTGATGTGAAGCCAGCGCTTACATGGAAATCACGCGTGGCATATAGCAAGCTCACACAGCCTGGGCGTGCTGTCAGCTATGGGTCGTTGTGGCAGGTCGAAGGGAGTCCGAAGCGCGTGGTCACCATCCCATGCGGGTATGCCGATGGCTACTTTCGCCGGATGACGAATCAAGGCCGAGTCATCATCAATGGCAAATCGTATCCGCAAGTGGGGCGCATTTGCATGGATCAGTTCATGGTGGATGCGGGCGTGGATGATGTGAAGGTGGGGGATGAGGTGACGCTGCTGGGCGGCGGCATTGCGCCGGAGGAACTGGCAGATTGGGCAGGCACGAACGAATATGAAGTGATGACCAACATCAGCGCGCGCGTGCCGAGGGTGTTTGTGGGTGGGGTACAATAGGCGCACTTTTTGATTTGAGGTGTGTGTTGAATTCCAAAGCAAAAGATTACTTAATCCTGCTTGGCGTGGCGGGCGTTTCCGTTGCGCTCGATCAGTGGACGAAATGGTTGGTCCGTGAAAACATCGAATACGGGGGACAATGGCTGCCAGAGTGGTTGAACTGGCTCGGCCCGTATGCGCGTTTTGTGCATTGGTATAACAGCGGCGCGGCGTTTGGCATGTTTCAAAATGGGAATGTGGCCTTTACCATTTTGGCGTTCATGGTGATTGGCGCGATTTTGTATTACGTCCCGCGTACGGAACATGAAGGCTGGGTGATAAAATTGGCGCTCGGCTTGCAATTAGGCGGCGCAGTGGGCAATCTTATTGATCGGCTGCTTATGCAAAAAGTGACCGACTTTATTTCCGTTGGCGCGTTTCCCGTCTTCAACATTGCCGACGCATCCATCTCTGTCGGCGTGGCAGTCTTGTTGTTGGATGTCTGGCTTAAGGAACGCGCGGAGAAATTGAAGGCAGCTAGCGAACCCAACACTAAAATCGTTGAGGAAGGTCGGCAAAGTTGATAAACGAAGAAATGAATTTGCAGGATAAAAAGCCGCCTCGTACCCGGCGCTTTTTAATTTTATTTCTCGTTGCCGGCGCGGTGATTGCGCTCGATCAGTTCGCGAAGTGGTGGGTCATCCAAAACATTCCGCTCAATACGTCGTGGCTGCCCGATGGGCTAGACTGGCTTTCGCCGTATGCGCGGTTGTTGCACATCAAAAATACCGGCGCGTCGTTTGGCATGTTTCAAAACGCAAATTATGTTTTCATTCCGCTAACGGCATTGATCGCGCTGGGGGTTCTGTACTACGTCTTCACCCTGGAACATTCCAACCATTGGATGTGGGTGGCGGCGGGTTTGTACTTCGGCGGCGCAGTGGGTAATTTGATCGACCGCCTCCTCATTGGCGCGGTGACGGACTTTGTTTCAGTCGGCACGTTCTACATTTTCAATGTGGCGGATGCGAGTATCAACATCAGTGTGGCGCTGCTTGTCCTTTTGTGGATCACAGAACATCGCGCCTCGCAACTTGCGCCGACAATTGATTCGGAAACCACACATGAGTGACCGCCTTGAGCGCTTCCGTTTTGACGAGCAGACTCCAGACCGGCTGGATAAATTTCTCGTCTTACACTTGCCGGAATTTTCGCGCGCGCGGATTCAGGGTTTAATTGCAGATGGGTTCGTCCTGGTCAACAATATCCCTGCCAGAAAGGCGGGACAATGGATCGAAGATGGCGATGAGATTGAAGTACGTATCCCGCCGCCGCAGCCCAGCGGCTTGGTGGCAGAGGATATTCCCTTAAATATTGTTTTTGAGAACGACGATCTGATAGTAGTCAATAAACCAGCCGGGATGGTGGTTCACCCGGCGGCGGGGCATGATTCTGGCACGCTGGTCAATGCAGTTCTGGGCTACGACCCGGGACTGGAAGGCATTGGCGGGGAGGAACGTCCCGGTTTGGTGCATCGGCTGGATAAGGAAACTTCTGGCTTAATTATTCTTGCGAAAAATGAACGCGCTCATCACTGGCTGCAAGACCAATTTCGCTTGCGTAAAGTGGAAAAAACCTACCTTGCCTTGGTAGATGGCAAGCCGCCCACACCAGCGGGGCGCGTCGAAGCGCCCATTGGGCGTGACCCAAGCCACCGCAAGAAGATGGCAATCGTTTCGCCGGGCAAAGGGCGTGAAGCCGTCAGCGAATACAAGACGCTTGAGTCATTCAAACATCACACCTTGCTGGAATTCCACCCGCATACCGGGCGCACGCATCAGATTCGTTTGCATTGTCAGTTTTTAGGATGCCCGATTGTGGGGGATTCAGTCTATGGCAGGCGCTCGGTCACATTGCCGATTGACCGTCATTTTTTGCATGCAGCCAGGCTAAAGATTATTTTGCCGGGCGAAAAACAGCCAAGAACTTTTGAAGCTGCATTGCCGGAAGAATTGAAAAACGTGCTTGACGAGGTGAGACGCTATGAATAGTGATTTTGTTGATCTGCGATCCGATACTGTCACCAAACCTACACCGGAGATGCGCGAAGCGATGGCGGAGGCAGAGGTGGGGGATGATGTGTATGGGGATGACCCGACGGTAAATAAACTGCAGGAAAAAGCGGCGGAGATGTTGGGCAAGCAGGCGGCGTTGTTTGTCCCTTCGGGTACGATGGGCAATCTTATTGCTATTCTGACGCACTGCGCGCGCGGTGAAGAAGTCATCGTGGGGGATAAGTCGCATATTTATGTCAACGAAGCAGGCGGGATGGCGGCGCTGGGTGGGGTATATCCACATCCCGTGCCGAATCAAACGGATGGAACGCTTCGTCTCGAAGACATCCGCGCTTCGATTCAACCCGATGATTCGCATCGCACCATTACGCGTTTGGTCTGCGTTGAGAACACTCAGAACATGTGTGGCGGTGTGGTTTTGAGCGTAGACTATACCCAGCAGGTTGCTCAATTGGCAAAAGAGAATAACTTGAAGTTTCACATTGATGGCGCGCGGATTTTCAATGCGGCGGCGGCGTTGGATGTGGATATCAAAGAACTTGTCGCTCCTGCGGACTCGGTTATGTTCTGTTTGAGCAAAGGGCTGGCGTCGCCGGTCGGGTCGATGCTGGCGGGGACGGAGGCGTTTATTGCGAAGGCGCTCCGTCTGCGTAAGATGCTGGGCGGGGGGATGCGCCAGGCGGGGGTGATTGCGGCGGCGGGGCTTGTGTCGCTGGAGAAGATGACGGGGCGGCTTAAGCAGGATCATGCTCGGGCCAGGAATCTGTATGAAGCGCTGAAGCAGGTTCCGAGATTAAGGCTGGAGGCGGAGCCTTCATCCAATATGGTGTATTTCAGGCTGGATGACTCGGTCAAGCTGACGGAGAGTCAAGTCGTTGCGGAGATGAAAAAGTATGGCGTGCTGGTGGATTGGTCTGCGCCGCGGCAGTTTCGTTTGGTGACGCATTATTGGGTGGATGATGCGGGTGTGGAGAAAACCGCAAAGGCATTTGCGGATGTGTTGAGTGAAGAATCTGCCGGGTGAATGACCGGCAGATTCTTATTGGGTGACGAGAATGACCGAGGGGTCTTTGCGGATCATGGCTACGAAGGAGCTTACGATGGCGGGGTCGAATAAGGTTCCCGCTTGTTCTTGTAGATAGGCAAGCGCTTCTTCGACGCTGATCTTGGCGCGGTAGGGACGATCGCTGGTGAGCGCGTCGAAAGCGTCGACGATGGAGAACAGGCGGGCCAGAGCGGGGATCTCTTCACCCTTTAACCCATTGGGGTAGCCTGTGCCGTCCCAACGTTCCTGGTGGCAGCGGATGAGGGGGATGGTGTCTTCGAGGAATGGAATTCCTTCTACAATGCGCGCGCCGATGTCGGGATGCAATTTCATGATCTTCCATTCATCTTCGCGGAGGGGACCCGGTTTGTGCAGGATGATGTCGCTGATGCCGATCTTGCCAATGTCGTGCAGGAGTGAGCCGCGTTCAAGGATTTTGAGCTGCTCAGGGGGGAAGCCGAGTTGCTCGCCCAGTTTGAGGGCGAGGTGGGTGACCCGCACGCTGTGACCTTCTGTCTCACGGTCGCGGGCATCCAGCGCCGATGAAAGGGAAGCAAGGGTTTGGTCATAGGTGGCTTCGAGCATATCGTAGGCTGCTTTAATCTCTTTTGCCTGGCGGCGCGACTCCACCAACAGAAGAGAACGCTCCAGGGCGATGGCAGCCTGATTGACCAGGTCTTGTATTTCTTTCGGGTTTGTTGGTTTGTTTGGATCGTCTATGGCGTCCATCCAGATCGCGCCGTATGAGCGGATGGGCGTTTGAATGGGCAGACAAGTGCGAAGAATAAATTCCCCGGTGAAGTACGAGATCAATTGGCCTGAATCCATGGCATTGCGGATCAACTCCATGGGGTGGTTTGCTTCGCTTTTTGGCTCGCCTTCGTCAATGCGGACTTCGGCAATGATTTCATTTTCAGGATAATAGAGAATGATCCCTGTGGCGAGGTTCTTGCCAAGCCTGTGGGCGGTTTGGGCGATGTCTGAAGCGGCGTCTTCGATATTTTCTGCTTGAATGATCTGGTTACTTAACCGGTAGAGCAGGGACGTGATGCGAACAGAAGCGCGCAGTTCCTGTTGCAGCCAGGCGCTTTCAAAGGCTCCGCTAGCTTGGATGGCGAGCAACTCTGCCAGTGATTCATCGTTTTCGGTGAAGAACACCTCGTGTTGTTTTCCAAAAGCAAAGACCGCGCCGATGTTGACATGATGCCAGCGGATTGGGATGACCAGCAGACTCCGCATGCTTGGGTTATCAAGCGAGAGTTCTGCGGTTTTGTCATATTTCCGGCAGTCGCGCACGCGAAAGGGCTTGGAGGCATGCAGCGCCAGTTGGATTAGTTTTTCGGACTGGTTCGACTCCATCAATGAATTTAGCAGGATGGGCGCTTTTCCTGAATAGGCGTGTTGGATAAACGCGCGTTCCTGCCCGAGTTGAATGTGGATGTAGGTAAATTTGGCTTTAAGAATGTTACGTGAAATGGAGGCGACTTCATGAGCGGTCGTCTCCGGGTCCGGGGCGGAAAAAAGTTGACTCCCGGTTTGGATGAGTTCGGTCAACCGTTGATGGTATCCTGAACGCTCCCATGCCCGTGTCAATTCTGCGGCAACGGTTTCCGCCAGTCCAATTTCCAGCCCGCTAAACGCGTTGACCTTCTCATGGCTAATTGCGATCATGCCGTGAATATGACCATTGTAACTTAAGGGGATTACCGCTGCCGAGAGATTGCTCTCGTCTTTGAAGGGAATATAGTCCGGGTCCATGCGGATGTCGTTGATGATCTGTGTTTTTCGCTGGCGCAAGGCGCGCCCCAGCGCGCCTTTGGAGGATTCCTGCCGGTATCCTGTTGGGATCAAATGGGTCTGCCTGCCGGCGGCGGCAATCAGCATAAACTCCAGGCTTTCCGGTTCGTGGAGAAAGATGCAGACCAGCCCGCAGTTCAGAGCCCGTTCCAGGGTATTAACGGCTAATTGCGCAGAGACGGGCTGATCGAGTTGATTTTCCAATTGCTGGCTGAGTTCAAGCAGTAATTGCAGCTGCGAATTTCGCTTTTTCTCATTCAAAGACTGTCGTGTCAGTCGGTTGACCTGTTCAGTTTGTAATCTGCTGCGGATCAATTCCGGCGTCATTATGAACGGTCGGATATACCGGTCCAGCCTTCGTCCCCAGCGGTGGGGAGGGAGGGCTTCACTAGGAAACCCCTCCAATTTTTCATGCGCATTGCTCAACTCTTCAATCAGGGCGTTGATGGTCATGGTCACTGTGGTTGTCAAATAATAGATCATGACCGAGAATAGAATGAAAAAGAGAAGCGCGGCTTCCCGCGCTGTCAAGAGGGAAGCGCTTTCATTGGAATAGGTTGGGTCGATTGCAAACAGCAGGGTTCCCAGAAAGATCAGGTGGCTCATTTCCACGCCCAGGGCGATCATGATCACCCGGCGGCTGAGAATATCATCTTCGGGTACAGACAACTGCTTCCAGGGGATGATCCGTTCAAGCGCCAGCATGGCAAGCGCTGCCGTGGGCGCGATCAGGTTATCCTTGCCGGTAACCGCGATGACGATGGCGAGTGCGCTCCATGGAAGCGCCTGAAACAAGTGGAATTGCCTTCCATTCCAAATGCCCGGCATGTCGAGGGGAATGCCCCCAAGGAATGCGGTGATCAAGAAGCCTGAAGCCAGAACCGGAATATAGGGCTGTGGAATGTCGTACCCTGCGAAGGGCAGGATGATTCCTGTGACGAATGTAACCAGTCCAATCGAAAAGTGGAAAAGTTTGGCTTGTTTGAATTCTTCGTGGATGGGCAGCATGGCAGCCAACTGGCAAATGCCCGCCGTGATCAGCGCCAACGCGCCAAGCCGCTGTTGATTGGCGACCAGCATGGAGCCAACCACGATCAAAAGAACGACCGCCGTCCCCCGAATGACGTACATTTTTTTCCTGGACAATTCCCAAACTGTGCTGATTTGCAGCGCCAGCGCCGTGAAAAAACAAGCCATCCCTGCCAGCCCGTGCCAAAGAATGGACTTCAACCCGCTCGCAACGCCAAGATGGCTCGGCACGAGCGCTAACCCCACTCCAATCCCTTCCAGTAACAGAGAAATAAAGATATGGAAATTCTTCTCATCAGGGTGTTTCATTGCGCTGAGGATAGCATAAGAAATAATTTTTTTCTACCTCAATTCCAAAGCGGCGTACAAAGGCTGAAAATTCATTTCTGTTATAATCATTTCGCAAATTGGTAAGCCATCAGGGGATGCGCCGTTTGCAATCCAAAAAAGGTACCTTACATGCAAAACTTTATTACTCTTGCTCAGATCGATGAAATCGCGGATGCGATTCGAAAACAAATTTCCATCCAGCCGCAAGTCGGATTGATTCTCGGCTCGGGGCTTAATGGGCTGGCGGACTCTGTCCAGAAACCGATTTTTATTCCATACAGTGACCTGCCAACCTTCCCTGTATCCACAGTTCATGGGCATGTTGGGCGTTTTGTCATTGGCGAATTGGAAGAAAAACCCGTCATCGTCATGCAAGGGCGCATCCACTATTATGAAGGCTACACCATGGGGCAGGTCGCCCTGCCTGTCAGAGTCATGCATCGTTTGGGCGTGCAGAGTTTATTTGTTACGAATGCGGCGGGCGGCGTGAACGAGAATTTCTCCCCTGGCGATGTCATGCTTATCACTGATCAGTTGAATCTCATGGGGATGTCTGGCTTGAATCCGCTTATGGGTCCCAATCTCGATGAAATTGGACCGCGCTTCCCGGATATGAGCCAACCCTATGATCGCGCCTATTTTGACCTGGCTCGCAGCGTGGCAAAACAAAATAACCTGACCTTGCGGGAAGGCGTTTACGCCGGACTGAGCGGACCTTCCTTTGAGTCTCCTGCAGACCTGCGCTTCCTCCGCCTTGCCGGAGCAGATGCGGTGGGTATGTCTACTGTGCCTGAGGTGATTGTGGCGCGCCATGGCAATATGCGCGTATTAGGACTATCCGGTATTAGCAACAAAGCCAACCTCGACGGCTCTACTATCACCACTCATGAAGAAGTCATCGAAGCGGGGCGCGTGATTACACCCAAGATCGAAACCATCATTCGCGGCGTTCTGCGCGGAATCTAAACACGGTCATTGATGGTTGCGTTTCTCAAATTCTTCGCCACCTACGAGGCATTGATTTACATTGTGCTGGCGATTGGAGCTTTGTTTTCCTTTCGCTGGCTTTTTCGTTCGTGGAATGAATGGCGCGTGGCCGTCTTTAGCCTGGAACGGGAATTTTCCGGGCGCCGGCTTGCGCGCTCTGCAGTTATGTCTGGGTTGATCGTCGTTTTTTTTTGCGTAAACTTTTTTATCGCCTCCTTTGTCATTCCCGGGCTGCCCGCAGATTTTTTTCTCCCTACACCCACAACGGATTTCATTTCAACACCGACGGGCACACTTTCTGCCGAACTGATGACGCAATTTGCGGGGCAATCGCAAGGGGCGCCGCCTAATTCTGCAGGATGCGCCCCCGGGCAGATTGAAATCACCTTTCCCAAAGCGGGAGAAGAGATAAAAGGCATCATAGAATTGATAGGTACGGTTAATATTCCAAATTTTGGTTTTTTTAAGTATGAGGTTGCCCCGGGAGGAAGTGATACCTGGGCAACCATTGCTGCCGGACGATCGGTTGTCAATGCAGGTCCTTTGGGACGCTGGGATACAACAGCGCTACCCCCCGGTGATTATCAATTGCGGTTGGTGGTGATCGATAATCAAGGACAGGCTCTTGCACCGTGTGTTGTGCCTGTACAGGTCTTGCCCAATCAATAAAAAGGTAGAATCAGATCAATGCCAGATATTCAAATCCGCCCTACGGTTGCAAACGACCTTGCCCGCCTGATGGGCTTTGACCATTCCATCATAAGTGATTCTGTCTGGCAATTGGAATTTCGCCGGGATACAGGGCAGGTTTCCACGACATTTCGTGAAGTGCGCCTGCCGCGTTCCATTCAAGTGGCATATCCACATAATCATTTTTCGCTTGCAGATGATTGGATCAAACGCTCGATGATGTATACCGCCATGGTCAAAAGCGACCCGGTGGGATACATCAGCCTGCTGGAACGGGGAACCGCTTCCACGGTGTGGGTGATGGATTTGGTGACGGATGCGTCGAACCGACGCAAAGGCGTGGCATCCGCTTTGCTGGCGGCTGGGCAGTCCTGGGCGGAGTCGCGAGCGCATCAGCGTCTGATCCTCGAGGCGCAGTCGAAGAATGTCCCCGCGATCCGCCTCGCGCAGAAATCTGGTTTTGAATTCTGCGGGTATAATGACCAGTACTATCTCAATAAGGATGTTGCGCTGTTTTTTGCAAAAGTATTGAAATAGTGATAGGCGCTTTGCCGCCTTGAGTACTATTTTTATTGGAAGGGCTGCATGATTAACGGTTGGCCGGAAACATTCCTGGCGGGGCTCCAGATGATCAATCAAATCTTGACGGCGGGAATCGCCATTACGGCATTTTCACTGTTTTTATATTCGCTTTCATTTAATTTGCGCGACAGGGTGGCTCGTTCGTTTGCGTTGATTCTTCTTTGCGTGGTACTCGTATTCACTGCCGAGGCTCTTCAAGATAATACCGTCTCGATACCAGCTTTGGATTTATTAATGCGATTGCAGTGGTTTGGGTTGGTATTTCTACCGGCCGCTTATTTGCATCTTTCGGACGCATTGCTGGTCACGGCGGGGCGCCCCTCCCGCGGACGCAGACGTATTGCGGTGCGCGGCGTGTACATGGTTTCGGCTTTTTTCCTGTGCTTGCTGGCATTTGGGTTTCTGCTTGGCCCAATCGTGCCGGATGGCCGCCCTGCGCCGTACCTTCAGCGCACAGTCTGGACTGAAATTTTTACCATCTTTTATGTGACGGCCATGGTATGGGCCGGGGTTAATTTTTACCGCGCTTACAACCTGATGTTGACCCGTTCAGGCAGACGCCGCATGATCTACCTCATGGCTGGCGCAACCGCCCCAGCGCTGGGTTCCTACCCATATCTGCTGTTTGGATACTCGCTTGCGGCAGAACACGAATTCCTTTTTTGGGGCGGGGCAACGGTCATCAACCTGTTGGTTGGATCCCTGGTGGTCATGATGGCCTACGCCGTGGCATTCTTTGGGGTTTCGTGGCCCGACCGTGTGATCAAAAGCCGCCTGTTCAAATGGATCATGCGCGGACCCGTGACCGCCTCTGCCACATTGGCATTGATGACTGTGGTGCGTCGTGGCGGTGAATGGCTCGGCACGCCTTACAGCGCATTTGTTCCTTTTACCGTGGTGGCCTCGGTCTTGTTGATCGAGCATGCTATTACGTTTGCCGCCCCCCTTTGGGAGCGCTGGTTATTCTATGGGCGCGACCGCAACGAATTGGAACTGCTCCAAAACGTGGAGGAACGCCTGCTGACACAGAGCGACCTTCAGCAATTTTTGGAATCTGTCCTTGCCGCTGTGCGCGATCATTTGCAATCCCCTTCGGCTTTTGTGGCCGCCCTGGATGACGAAAACCTTCTCCCCGTTGTGGTGGCAGGGAATCGCGCTTTATTGGAACAGGAAAGTCTGACCGAGGCGCTTGAAATGCTCAATGGCGATGACCGCCATGAATTTCAGTGGGGCGCTTTTTGGGTACTGCCGCTTTATTCCCGCCGCAGACCGGAAATGGATAGAGACGAACTCCCGCCGCTTTTGGGGTTGCTTGGCGTTGCGCGGAATGACAATAAGAATAAAATGGAATCCGACCAGCGTGAAGCGCTCTGGCTGCTGGCAGATCGCGCTGCGCTTGCCTTGGAAGACCGGCAATTGCAGCAACGTGTTTTCCGCTCCCTGGCCGACCTTCAGCCGCAAGTCGAGATGATTCAACGTATGCGGGCAGCCAGCCGCTACGACACCAATGCCAATCTGCTTCATGCCCCCTTGCCGCAGGAGACCGATCTGGCGAACTGGGTCCGTGATGCCTTAACCCATTATTGGGGCGGGCCAAAGTTTACCAATAACCCGCTCACAAAATTACAAGTGGTACGTGACCTTGCCGAACGCGAGGACGGCAACGTCTCCAATGCGCTGCGGTCGCTCCTGCGCCGCGCAGTGGATGAAATCCGCCCGCGAGGCGACCGCAAGTTTACGACCGAATGGATCTTGTACAATATCCTGGAAATGAAATTCATCGAAGGCCGCAAAGTGCGCGATGTGGCCTCGCGCTTGGCTATGTCAGAAGCAGACCTGTATCGCAAACAACGCGTGGCCATCGAAGCAGTGGCCAAAGCCATTCTTGCAATGGAAGTTGACCAACTGGGGAAGTAACCAGGTTGTCTATTTTTTATAGAAATCAATTCGTCGGATCATCCCGTATGCAGGCTGTGGAGGGCCGGGTACGGCGAACTTTACAAGGAGAATGTTATGACGGTTGCAAAAATGAAATATGATACATCTGCGCCAATGATAGACGAAGGCTGGTGGGAATCGGTGCTGGCGGAAGAGAGCCGCTATTCGGCAGCGCCTTCGCGCATAATGGCGGTCAAACCCGAGGTCCAACAGGAGGCAGGGAAAGAATCCGCTAAACAGGCCGAGGCGGCGCAGGTCAATTGGGGGCAAATAAAAGAGTTGTATCTAAATGACCGCATCATTGACTTGGCAGTGACCGGCTACAACCGCGGGGGCCTGCTTGTGGAAGGAAATGGCTTGTTCGGCTTTGTGCCGTTCTCACATTTGATCGAATTGGCAGGGCGTGAAAACCTGAACCGAGATACAGACCTTGAACCATACATCGGCAAAACCCTGCGTTTAAAAGTCATCGAATGTGTGCCAGAAGATGGCCGCGTGGTCTTTTCAGAACGGGCTGCGCAAAGCGAGCCTGGCAAACGTGCCGAGCTTTTTCGCTCCCTCCATGCGGGGCAGCGTGTGCATGGCGCCGTCACCAACATTACGGATTTCGGCGTTTTTGTCGACCTTGGCGGCGTGGAAGGATTAGTACATATTTCAGAACTTTCATGGGGACGCGTAACCCACCCCTCCAAACTAGTCAAACTTGGCGGAAACATTGAAGTGCAAGTCCTTGACCTTGCGCCGGAACGCTGTCGCGTGGCCTTGAGTATCAAGCGTTTACTTTCCAACCCCTGGGAAAATGCGGCTGCAGAATTTCCCATTGGTTCGATACATCCCGCCACAGTGACCAGCGTTCTCTCCTATGGCATTTTTGCGCGTCTCGACCAATTTGGCGTGGAAGGTCTCGTGCATGCTTCCGAGATTCCGCATGAAGAAGGCATTCTGCTCAAAGATATCTTTACTGAGGGGCAGTCTGTTCAGGTACGCGTCTTGCATCTCGACCCGGCTCATCATCGCCTGGGTTTTAGCATGAGGCTGCGCTAGTCCATGTCCCACTTCCGCCCCACCGGCTCGAGACGGTTCGAGCATGAAGAACTTTCACCCCGCAACGACTGGCTTGAGTGGCTGGCGCGATTTTATTCTCAATTTGGGCGCATCGTGCGCGACACACTGGGCGTCGCTCTGATTGCATTCGCACTCATGGCATTCCTCGCGCTATGGGGCTGGACGGATGGACGCCTCCTGACACCGATTGCCAACATCCTGCGCACCTGGTTTGGGTGGGGCAGCATCTTCATCCTTATCGCGGCTGCATATCTTGGAATTCAATTCCTTCAACGCGAATGGAGACCCTTGCGCTGGGGCCGGATTCTAGCATTTGAACTCGCCTCTCTCTTAACCCTGGGCCTGTTTGCTGTTTTCTCAGGCAATGATCTCTTCCGGGCCGAATCCGGCATGGATGGCGGACGTTTGGGGTGGGGCATCGTACGCTTGTTATGGGAAACCACCGGGCAAATTCCCGGCACACTTGTGCTGGTGAGTTTATGGTTCTTGGCGGCGGCAACCAGCCTGGGCTTTTGGGCCTGGCTGGAGGCTTGGCTGATCAAACTGGCTGGCGATGAAGCCCCCATGGCGCTTGCCACACCAACGCCCGCCGCAGAGAAAAAAGAAACCCAACCTGAGACTCCCAGAACGGCCCAACCAAAGAAACGTGCACAGCCTCTTCCGCCTGAGTTTCGCACTCAATTGAAACAAGCCGAGAAAAAACAAGACAAGACCCTCAAGCCCCCTCCACGCAGCCAGGACCTGCCGCCGCTCACCATTTTGATGGGCGACTCAACCGTCCGCGCTGATGAACGTACCATCAACCAGACGGCGGGCCTGATCATGAAGACTCTGTCAGAGTTTGGCATCCCAGCCACGGTCATCGGGTATCGGGTGGGGCCATCGGTGACACAGTTTGCTGTTCAGCCTGGTTTCATCAAAAAGGGAAATGAAGAAGAAGATGCCCAGCAGATGAAGGTTCGTGTGGCGCAAATCGCCTCACTGGAGAAGGACCTTGCCTTGGCGCTATCCGCTCAGCGTCTAAGAATTGAAGCGCCTGTTCCCGGAAAACCCTACGTCGGTATAGAAGTCCCCAACATAAATAGTTCCGTCGTCCGCCTGCGCGCCCTGCTTGAAAGTGACGTATTCTACAAAGTTGGCGCGCCGCTGGCGGTTGCGCTTGGGCGGGATGTTTCCGGCAATCCACTGGTCGCAGACCTGGCGCGTATGCCGCATTTGCTGATTGCAGGTTCAACCGGTTCTGGGAAATCGGTGTGTATCACGTCCATTGCGGCTTGTCTTGCCATGAACAACACGCCCGAAGAACTTCGCATGGTGATGATCGACTCAAAAATGGTCGAGTTGATCCGCTTCAATGGCTTGCCGCATCTATATGGAAAGGTCGAAACCAACCTCGACCGCATCCTCGGCGTCTTGCGCTGGGTGGTGGTCGAAATGGAACACCGCTACCGCCTGCTTGAGTCGATGCATGCCCGTG
Source organism: Chloroflexota bacterium (assembly GCA_013388795.1). Lineage (GTDB taxonomy): Bacteria > Chloroflexota > Anaerolineae > Anaerolineales > Villigracilaceae > Villigracilis. Next base: position 29,650 of record JACAEP010000023.1, read on the forward strand.
ACTTGACCTCCTATAACAAAAAGGTCTCGCGCTCTGCGGATAGACAACCTTTGCCTCGTATTGTTGTGCTGATTGACGAACTCGCTGATTTGATGATGTCTGCGCCCGATCAGACGGAACACAATCTTGTCCGCCTTGCCCAGATGGCGCGCGCCACGGGCATTCATCTTGTGGTGGCAACCCAGCGTCCCTCGACCGATGTGGTGACGGGCCTGATCAAAGCCAATTTCCCGGCGCGCCTGGCGTTTGCTGTTGCCTCTGGAACCGATAGCCGCGTCATCCTCGATTACACAGGCGCAGAATCCCTGCTGGGGCGCGGCGACATGCTCTTCCTCAACCCCGAGGTGGGCAACCCTGTCCGCGCGCAAGGTGTGATGATTACCGATATGGAGATCGAACGAATCATCGACACCTGGAGAAAGAACTGGGATGCCGATGCCGTGGAAGTTCCGCCCTGGGAGACGCTGCTTAAAGAGCCGGCCGAAGATGAAGACGATGGTTTGGTGGAAAAAGCGATTTCCATTGTCCGCCAGCAGCAGCGCGCTTCGGCATCCATGTTACAGCGCCGGTTAAGGATCGGGTATCCGCGCGCGGCGCGCCTGCTCGACCAACTCGAAACGATGGGGGTTGTAGGCCCATCACAAGGCGGCGGCAAAGAGCGGGAAGTGCTCATCAGCGAAGATGCAGAGGAAGATTTGAATGACGAAAAATAAAACGATCAAGGAATATTATTTATAGTTCATGGCCTCAAAACTCACTTTTTCCGATCGCGCGCGAATTGTTTTTAAAGGAATTCTGGACCCCATCGGTCACTTTCTTAACCGTCTTGGGCTTTCTCCCAACACCATCACCTTGTTTGGATTGTTAGGTACGACCATCGGCGCATATATGATCGCCATGGGAAATCTGACCATCGGCGCATTCGTATTGCTGGCTTCGGCGCTTGTGGATGCGTTCGATGGCACCATGGCGCGTTTACGCGGCTAACCAAGCGATTTCGGCGCATTTGTTGATTCGGTCAGCGACCGCTACGCCGAACTGGTCACTTTTGGCGGCTTGTTGTATTACTTCCTTACACAAAGTGATTACCCGGGTGTGGTGGTGTCGTTTATTGCGGCGGCTGGATCGGTGTTGGTGTCTTACGTCAAAGCCCGTGCGGAAGGGCTGGGTTTTACCGCCAAGGTGGGCATCCTTACACGCCTAGAGCGATACATGGTATTGATTCCTTTGTTGGCGTTCAATCAGCCATTTATTGCAGTCTGTCTTATTGCTGTTCTGGCGAATATCACAGCCTATCAGCGCATTTTACACGTCCGCGTACAAGGACGTGAGCGCATTCGGCAGAGCCGGGAACATTCTGCCTAATGGATGGCATCTCTCTGGGACCCATTCTGCTGCGTTGGAATGGTTTGCTGATTGCTTTGGGAATCGCCTGTGGCGCTTTGCTGGCTGCTTTCGAAGCCAGACGGCGCTTTCAAGAGACAGAGATTATCTATTACCTTTTCGTTCCATTATTGATTTGGGCATGGATTGGCGCGCGTCTTTGGCATGTGTTCACCCCGCCGCTTTCTTCCATTCAACTGGGTCTCACGACCAGACATTATCTTTCCAACCCGCTGGATATCCTCGCATTTTGGGTCGGCGGCTTTGGCATTCCCGGCGCCATCCTGGGGGGAGCGCTGGCATTATGGGTGATTTCCCGCAGAGATAAACTTCCGTTTTGGGATATCGCAGATGCGTTTGCGCCGGGGCTGGCGCTGGCACATGCCATCGGCAGGGTTGGCAATTATTTCAATCAAGAACTGTACGGATTGCCGACCACACTTCCCTGGGCGGTCTTGATTGAGCCAGAGCATCGCCTGCAAGGGTACGAACAGATAGAGTACTATCATCCCCTTTTTGCGTATGAGTCTTTGCTGGTCTTGGGCTGTGCCGTCATGTTAATGTGGCTCGCGCGCGGAAGATTTTCAACAAACCTCACCCCCGGCGATTTGTTTCTGACGTACCTTTCATTTTATTCTTTCATACGCTGTCTGCTCGAAATCCTTCGCCTAGATATTGCCCTCGTCCACGCCGTAAATATCAATCAATTATTTTTTGCCCTGCTTTTTCTCCTATCAGCGGGGATTTTGGCCTACCGTCGCTTTGCCAGAGTTTTGTAAGGATATTGAGAAGAAAACAGACGGGGGATGGGTAATAAAATGAAATCAGCCTTTTTCTATTAACAGAAGGAAAATCCCCATGATCGAAACCAATGATCTAAGCAAGCAGTTCAATGATTTTCATGCCGTCGATGGTGTTAATTTGTCAGTGCCAGCTGGGCAGATTTTGGCGCTGCTCGGTCAAAACGGCGCCGGAAAGACCACCACAGTTCGAATGTTAACGGCTCTGCTAAAACCGACACGCGGCTCGGCGCGGGTTGCCGGGTATGATGTTGCCCGCAATGGAGATGACGTCCGCGCCTCGGTGGGGGTATTGACCGAGCATCACGGCTTGTACATGCGCATGAGCGCCTGGGAATATATGGACTTCTTCGGGCAGGTCTATCACCTCGACCCGTCTCTGCGAAAAACTCGCGCGGAAAATTTATTGGAATATTTTGGGCTGGCAGAAGCTGCAAAACGCCGTATTGGTGAATACTCGAAAGGAATGCGCCAAAAGTTGGCATTGGCTCGCGCAATGATGCACGAACCCAGTGTCTTGCTTCTCGATGAACCCACCTCCGCCATGGACCCAGAGTCCGCGCGGCTGGTGCGGGATGAAATTGCCCGCCTCAAATCCACTCAGCGGACGATCATGCTCTGCTCACACAACCTCACCGAAGTGGAATTGCTCGCCGACAAGATTGCAATTATTTATCGCGGAAAGATTCTGATTCAAGGGTCGCTCAATGAACTGAAGCAGAACGTGCTTGGTTCGCCTGAATACTCTGTGCGCTTCGCCAGCGAATGGGACGCCAGCGGCTTGGAACTGCCTCAGGGGATGGAATTGCTTGAGAAAACCGCGACCAGTCTCAAAGTCCGGGTGGATGCGCCGCAGGTTTCGAATCCACAATTGTTGCAGCGGCTCGCTTCCATATCCGTGCCTGTGGTGGCGTTTCAGGAAGAGGTTCGCACACTGGAACAGGTGTATTTGAAAGTGATGGCGGCTGCAAAAGGAAAAGAGTATGTTCAATAAACTTCGGCCTGTTTGGCTGGTTGCCCGGCGGGAATTGCGCGATCAGTTGCGCGATTGGCGTGTGCTGATGCCCATGTTGATTCTGACCTTGTGTTTCCCGTATTTGATGAATGAGTTTGCCCGTCAGACGGCGGATTTCCTCAACAGTTTTGACGCCAATTTAGTGCTGGACCGGCTCGTGCCGTTCTCGATCTTGATCATCGGATTCTTTCCGATCACCATTTCGTTGGTTGTGGCTTTGGAGTCGTTTGTTGGTGAAAAAGAACGCGGCACCATCGAGCCTTTATTGACCGCGCCTTTTGATGACTGGCAGTTGTATTTTGGCAAGTTGCTGGTGGGCGTCATTACTCCGCTGCTCGCAAGTTACACATCGATTGGGTTGTATTTGTTGTTGGCATCACAGCAGGGATTGGAACTGCCCAAGGCATCTGTGATGCTGCAGCTTATGTTGTTAACGACCGCTCATGCCTTTTTGATGGTCAGCGCCGCGATTGTGATCTCGGTCCAATCCACTTCAGTGAAGGCGGCAAATTTGCTTGCTTCGTTCATTGTGATCCCGGTGGCGCTGTTGATGCAGGGCGAAGCGGTGCTTTTATTTTGGGGCAATGAGAGTGTCTTGTGGCTGGCAATTCTTGGCGTGGTGATCATTGCTTTGTTGTTGATCCGCGTGGGAATCGCTCATTTCGAACGGGAGTATTTGCTAGGACGCGAGATCGATACCCTCAATTTCAAATGGATGGTGAAAACGTTTTGGGCCAGTTTTAGCGAAGGCGCAGCCAATGTGGCGCAGTGGTACGGAAAGGCATTCGCTTCCTCTTTTCGCCGCGCCATGCCAGCCATGCTATTAATGGTCCTTCTGGCAGTTGCTGCCGCCTGGTTTAGTTATGATTGGGTCGTTATCAACATTGCAGGCACGCTCTCTGCGGCTTCTGCCGAGGACCTTGTGGAATTAGAGGAAAGTATTGGAGGTCTGCCCGACCTTTCCAGCCTGGGGGAGCAGAGGATGGACGCCCCCTTTTTGTTCCTGAACAATACCCGCGTGATGGCGATCATCTTCTTGGCAGGACTGGCCTCTTTTAGCGTACTGGGCGTGTTGATCTATATTATCAATGTTTCTTTGATCGGCGGTGTGTATGGCGTGCTGGAACTCCTTGGCGTTGCGCCGTTGCCCATCTTTTTAGCGGGCGTCTTGCCACACGGGATTTTTGAATTGCCAGCCCTGTTGGTTGGCAGCGCCGTGGTTTTGTACATTGGGGCGGCGCTTGTCACACCGCAAACGGGTAAGTCGATGAGCGAGGTGTTGATCGAACTGATGGCTGATTGGGCGAAGATTTTCATCGGGTTGGTTGTCCCATTTCTGGCGCTGGCGGCGGTGATCGAGGCATATATCACGCCGATCTTCCTGGCGGGAGTGATCGCCCGTTAGGTTTCTGGAAAACTGAAAATGCAATTAACAATTGTTGCAATTTGGGTTAACATGTGCGCATGGCAAAAGTCATTATCCTTGGGGCATCAAACGCGATCCCTACCATGCAAAGCGAGAATACGCACATGGCCATTGTCGGCTCAGAGCGGATGGCGCTGATTGATTCGGTCAGCAACCCAATTCTGAGACTCGAACAAGCCGGGCTTGATTTCAATGATCTCACCGATATCATCATCACACACTTTCACCCCGACCATGTCTCCGGGCTGCCGTTGCTGCTCATGGGTATGTGGCTGATGGGCAGAAAGAAACCGCTTAACATCTATGGTTTGCATTACACCCTAGACCGGGTGGAAGGCTTAATGGGCTTTTATAACTGGTCGGAATGGCCTGATTTTTTTCCAGTTGTTTTTTATCGCATCCCCACTCGTGAGAAAACCCTTGTTCTCGATTGCCCCGACTTTCTCATTCACGCTTCGCCGGTTCGCCATATGATTCCCAATATTGGATTGCGGGTGGAGTTTCCACAAAGCCGAAAGGTGATGGCATTTTCCTGTGATACCGAGCCTTGTGATGAGGTTGTGCGCCTCAGTGAAGGAGCAGACGTTCTCATTCACGAAGCGACCGGCGAGTCGCCTGGGCATTCTTCGGCGGAGCAGGCGGGCTGCATTGCCTCACAAGCCGAAGTGAAGCGACTGTATCTCATTCACTATCCCACTGGCCGGTATGCCAAAGGCGACCCGGTTTCCGAGGCATCAAAGACCTATGCGGGTGAAATTCAACTTGCCAAAGATTTCATGGCGCTGGAGTTTTAAGAAATCCCCTCACTAAGGGGATTTGAATTTACCAGCCGGAAATATACGGCGCCCATTCCTGATTATCCGACAGATGCTTGCCAAAGATATACGCCGCATTGGCGGGCGGCTCATGTGGAATGTGCAAAAGATGCATATGCGCCTCCTCCACTTTGCGCCCACCCTTGCGATGATTGCACGATGAACACGCTGTGACCAAATTCGTCCAAATGTGTTTACCGCCCATGTGACGCGGAATGACATGGTCGATTGTTAGGCTGCCCTCATGCTTGCCGCAATACTGGCAGGTATAATTGTCACGCCTGAAGACTTCGCGGCGCGTTAATTTGACGCGTGGGCGCGGACGATGAATTTGCGTTTCAAGCCGAATAACCGATGGACGAGGAATAAGCTGTGAAATAGTGCGGATGTGTCCGCGTCCGTTTGCGATCATACCGGCTTTTCCCGCAAGGATCAAAGTGACTGCCCGTCGTGTCGAACAGACATGAATCGGCTCAAAGTTTGCATTGAGCACCAGCACGGGTTCGTTCATAAGGTTCCGGTAACTCGCGTGATTATACATCCAGAATGTTAAATCGGCTTAAACGCCCATTGACATATCATTGCAGGAGAAAATATGAATATCATGATCTCTGGCGGCACGGGTTTGCTCGGAACCGCCCTGACCCAATCCTTTCTTGCAGAGGGGTACAAAGTGTTTATCCTTTCGCGCAGCGATACAAAACGGTCTGACGTTGAAATTATAAAATGGGACGCGCGCACTACCAATGGATGGGGGCATCTCATCAACGAAATGGACGCGGTCATTCACCTTGCAGGACGAAACACTGCCGCCTGGCCCTGGACTGCCGCAAAGAAAAAATCCTTTGAAGATTCACGCATCCTGCCCGGACTTGCGCTTGCTCAAGCCATTCGGGAGTCCACTCACCGCCCAAGCCTTTTTGTGCAAGTTTCCGGCATCAATCATTACGGGTTGCAAGGCGATCTGGCCGATGAATCCACTGCGCCTGGCGACGATTTCCTCGCCCATCTAACCGTCAAATGGGAAGGCGCCACCCAATCTGTCGAAGAATGTGGCGCGCGCAGGCTGGTTTTACGCACCTCCCCTGTGCTTTCCAAAGATAGTCTGATCATGAAATTGATCGCCTTGCCAGTGCAATTATTCGTTGGCGGCCCCATCGGCTCTGGCAAACAAGCCTTCCCGTGGATTCATATCAAAGATTGGGTAGGCGCTGTCCGTTTTTTGATGGCAAATGAAAGCGCGCACGGCGTCTATAATATGATTGCGCCTGCGCAAACTTCCCTGGCTGATTTTACCAAGGCGCTTGCCAATGTATTGCATCGTCCTTATTGGTTTCCTGTTCCTGCATTCTTCATGCGGAACGTTTTGGGTGAAATGAGCGTCTTGATCCTCGAAGGAAGGTTTTCCCAGCCTAGGCGTTTGCTTGAGTCCGGGTACACGTTCCAGTTTCCGGGTCCGCGCGAGGCGTTGATAGATTTGTTTGGCTAAGGCGAAGGAGAAAAAAGTCCATGAAAAAACCTCTCATTGTTTTATTGGTGTTGCTTTCTGCTTGTGCCCCTGCTCAGGATGCCCAAGTTGTTCTTCCAGAATTGCTTCCCACTGCCACGGCGTACATTGATCCATCTTACCCGACGGCGGCAGCAAACGTCAGCACATCACAACAGACGGCTGCCGGAATCAATGTCAATATGGAGCGCGCATGGATGGAAGGCAAGAATGTAAATGCCGATGTTTGTTTTACCCTGCCCGATGCATCCGATTGGACGATTTGGTCGGCGAGTTTGTCTTACAACGGCGTGGTTTTGCAGGAATATGGCGCGACCTTGCGTACCATTCAAGAACCGGCAAACGCGCAACCAGGTTTGCGTTGTGATACATTGACCTTTGTTGTTCCCCCCGACGCCGATCTGACCAATGCGGTTCTCAACATTGAAGCGATTTCTGCGCTGCCCCAGCCCGGCGATTACTGCGATGTTTATCTGCCCAAGATCCAACAAGCCATGCTGGAGCGGGGAACGGGGGTTTTCGTTGATTGTGTGGATGTCCACGGTGTCATGACCATGCAAATCCTTTCCAAGCCTGCCGAGATGTCTCAAGAACAGGCGGAACAACTTGTTTACAGTGAAGAATTCTATACGCTGTACGGCCCGTGGAGTTTCCCTTTCAATTTGTCGCAATAAATTTCTTGATGTATAATACCGAATATGGCCGGCACATTTTTCACCAGTCGCTGCTATTATTATCACCCATAACTTGCCGCGGTGGTGTGATATGAACGCGCCCCCATCATCGCGGGCGCGTTTTTGTTTGTATATTATGACCCTAAAGAGGTCTGGCATAAGGAGAAACGAATGACCATCGAGGAACAGGTCGAGTTACTGATGCAGGGAACCGACTATGGCGACGAAGAACTGCAAAAAGCCATGGCTGCTGAATTGCGCGAGCGCTTAAAGCTTGCGGAAAAAGAAAAGCGCCCCTTGCGCGTATATTGCGGTTATGACCCGACATCGACAGACTTGCATTTAGGTCACACCATTTCCATGCGCAAATTGCGCCAGTTTCAGGATTTAGGCCATGAAGTGACCTTCCTCATTGGGAATTACACTGCGTTGGTCGGCGACCCTTCGGATAAGAACAAGGCGCGACCTATTTTGACCCAGGAACAAGTTGCCGAGAATGCCAAAACCTATGCCGAACAGGCATTCCGTGTTTTAGATAAGACAAAGACCAAGGTTCGCTATAACAGTGAGTGGTTGTCTCATTTAAGTCTGGTTGATCTGATACGGCTTGGACAGAATTTTACGGTCCAGCAGTTTCTGGCGCGTGAGAATTTTGCCAAGCGGCTTGATAAAGGCGAGCCGATCTATCTGCATGAAACTTTCTACGCCTTGATGCAGGGGTATGATGCCGCCGCGATGAATACGGATATTCAGGTGGGCGGTTCGGATCAATTATTCAATATTATTGTGGCTGGCCGAAAATTACAGGAGGCGCTGGGTCAAAAGCCTTTGGTGGGTATTATCACAGGCATTCTGCCCGGCACCGATGGCACACAGCGCATGTCCAAGTCTACGGGCAATATTGTACCGATCAATACGGGGGCAGACGATATGTTTGGAAAGTTAATGTCTGTTCCTGATTCGGCGATGGGAACCTACATGCGGCTTGTGACTCGTTTCAGCCCGCATGAGATTGCGCAGATCGAAACCGATGTGGCAGCCGGCGTCCTGCATCCGCGTGATGCGAAGATGAAAATGGCAAAGGAAATTACCAGCATCTTCTACACTGATGAGGAAGCTGTTGCGGCTCAAGATCATTTCATCAAGATGTTTCAGCAAAAGGAAATCCCGGATGAAATGCCAGAGTACAAACTTAAATCTGGTCAGACCGTTGTGGATGTGATCCTTGCAGCCAATATGGCAGAGAGTAAAAGCAAGGCGCGCCAACTGATTGACCAGAAGGGCGTGCGCCTGGATGGGGAAGTGCTGGAACGTGGTGATGCAGTTTTCCCACACCCTGGTGTGTTGCAAGTCGGTAAACGCCGATTCTTGCGTGTAAAGTAAACAAAAACGAGTCTCATTCATAGAGAGCCTCGTTTTACTTATTCGGGTATCCATTGGTAAAAAAAACAGACTCTCTTAAGAGTCTGTTTTCTTTAGAGGCGTCGACGGGATTTGCGAAGTCCCTGTGGGAAACTTGTGAATGAGGGTTTTGCAGAGCCTTGTTGCGGGCGTCGTGTGATAAAAAAACAGACTCCCTTAAGAGTCTGTTTTCTTTAGAGGCGTCGACGGGATTTGCGAAGTCCCTGTGGGAAACTTGTGAATGAGGGTTTTGCAGAGCCTTGTTGCGGGCGTCGTG